>JANPEP010000175.1:0-6268 GCA_031422995.1 Polymorphobacter sp.
CCTTGCTCGTTGGCGGAGCGCAACAGCGGCTGCAAGGTCGAGCGGTAATTCAGTGGGGACCAATCCCTCGGAGACTGGTCGAAGGCTTGCACCATGCAAGACTTGGCTACACTTCAAGCGATCTTTGGCTGCTGCGCCGGCGTCCGGTAGATAATCGGCAATTGGATCGTTGGCGGCTTCTGGCACAAGCAGACAATCCTAGCTCAAAGACGACCGTCCGGACCCGGGTCGGAAGCGGCCGTTTGGCTGTAGCTCGCGGGGACGGCAGCTATTTGCGCACCTGTGCCAGAAACCCGCCATGCCGGAATCGGCCCGAACCAACCGCAGATTTTCGCCGATCGCAGTGTCCGATGTTGGCGCGAACCCAATCCATAAACGGGGTCTGGGCCAAGGCCCCAGCCGCCGGAGGCCCTCCCAACCATGACCCCTGTCCTACACCTATCCAGATGGGTTACATCCAACCCATGCAGACCCCCGCGCTCCTCCGCCCCCGCCACGACGGCTGGACCCCCGCCCGCCAATGGGCCTTCATCCAGGCGCTTGCCGACAGCGGCAGCATCACCGTCGCGGCGCAGCGCGTCGGGATGAGCCGGGAGGCGGCGTATCGCTTGCGCCGCCATCCGTCGGCGGCGGACTTCCGCACTGCTTGGGACGAGGCGCTGGCCGAAGGCTGGCGCCGCGTTCAGGAAACCGCCTTCGACCGCGTGATAAATGGGGAGACCGAGGTCTGGGAGCGTGATGGCGTCACCACCGTTCGTCATCGGCCCTGCGCCCCTCACCTCGTCATCCACATGCTCGAACGCGCCGCCCAGGAACAGGCGGCGACGCGCGCGACGGCCAATGCCCAGCTGGCAAAACTGTTTGCGGAACGCGTCGCCAGGGCTCGCGCCGCCATCCTCGCTCTTGACGATCCGCCAACCAATTCCGCCAACGCCTTGGACGCGACCGACGCACCACCGTTCGAACCGCTTCCCGATGCCGAAACCCTGATCATGCGCCGCCTTCACACCCTGTCGCTGGGTTTTGTCGAACCGCCGGACTGGGATGCACCCATCGATTGGTCACCCGGCAACACCAACGAAAAGCCCCAAAACATGTAACCTTTGTCAACTTCCGCGCCGCCGCCTGCCCCAGCTCCTGCATTGACCACGCCCCCGCATCCCCGCAACTATGCAAAAAACACCGGCGGGGACGTTCAAAATGGCAAATGCAGACATCGGCCTCGGCAGCTGGTTCACGCGCCGCACCCGCCAAACTCCCGATCGCCCCGCCCTCACCTTCGAAGGCACCACCACCAGTTTCGCCCAGATGCAGGCCCGCATCGATCGGCTGGCCACCGCCCTGCGCAGCGCCGGCATCTGCCGCGGTGATCGCCTCGCCTTCCTGGGCGTCAACCAACCTGCCTATTTCGACCTGATGTTCGCCGCTGCACGCCTCGGCGCCATCTTCGTCCCCCTCAACTTCCGCCTCACCGGCCCGGAACTTGACTACATCATCAACGACGCCGGCATCCACACCCTGCTCGTCGATGCCGCCCACCGCCCGATCATCGATGGCATCCGCCCTCGCCTCTGCTGCCGCCTCTACCTCTCCGCCGACACCCCGGCCCCCGGCTGGCAACCCCTCGCCGATTTCGTCGCCAACGCCGCGCCGCTGGCCGATGGCGAAGCAACGGCGGAGGACGACATCGCCCTCATCATGTACACCTCCGGCACCACCGGCCGGCCCAAGGGCGTCATGCTCACCCATGGCAACCTGTGGTGGGCCAACACCATGGGCACCCTCGGCGTCGATGTCCGCGAAAACGACATCACCATCGTCATGGCACCGCTGTTCCACATCGGCGGCCTCAACGTCACGCCGCTCACCGCCTGGCAAAAGGGCGCCCATGTCATCCTGCACCGTGCCTTCGATCCGGCACGCTTCCTCGCCGATGTCGCGCATTATCGCGTCACCAGCACCTTCGCCGTCCCCGCCATGCTGTTGTTCATCAGCCAACAGCCCGATTTCGAAACCGCCGATCTCACCAGCCTGCGTCTCATCCTCTGCGGCGGCGCCCCGGTGCCCGAGCCACTATTGCGCCTCTACAACGCCCGCGGCGTGCCCTTGAACCAGGGCTATGGCCTCACCGAAACCGCCCCTTCCGGCACCTTCCTCGGCAATGATTTCGCCCTGTCAAAGCTCGGATCGGCCGGCAAACCACAATTCTTCATCGATCTGCGCATCGTCGGTGAAGACGGCCGCACGCCATTGGGGCCGGGGATGCGCGGCGAAGTCCTGATGCGCGGCCCCAACATCATGCGCGGTTACTGGAACAAGCCGGAGGCCACCGCCGCCGCCATCGATGCCGAAGGCTGGTTCCACAGCGGCGACATCGGCTATCTCGATGACGAAGGCTTCCTTTATATCTGCGACCGGTTGAAGGACATGATCATCAGCGGCGGCGAAAACATCTATCCCGCCGAAATCGAAGCCGTGCTCTATGCCCACCCCGCCATCGCCGAAATCGCCGTGTTCGGCGAACCCAGCGAAAAATGGGGCGAAAGCGTCACCGCCGTCGCTGCCTTGAAACCCGGCACCAGCCTCGATCTGGAGGAACTCCGCGCCTGGGCCACCGAACGCCTCGCCCGCTACAAACTCCCCACTCGCCTCGAAATCATCGACGCGCTCCCCCGCAACCCGGCAGGCAAGGTCCTGAAATTCGAACTCCGCGACCGTTTCCGGTGCTAACGCGGCGGTGCCACGGCCGCCGGCAAATCCCGCCCGGCCTTCGCATACGCCGTCTTCACATCGGGCCGCGCCTTCAACGCCCGCATCCCCGCCCGCTGGCGCGCATCCCGTACCTTGTCGCGCTCCGCAATCAAAAACGGTTGCAGGCTGAACAACATCTCCGTCCGGTCCTCTTCGCTGCCCAGCCGCCGGATCACTGCCGCCGCCGCCGCATCCATACGACCAACACAGATCATCGCCGCCAGATACGCATCCTCATTGTCGGTCGGCTTGGCGATCAATGGTGCCAACGCCGCCATCGCCTCGGCCTTCTGCCCCAATTGTTGGAACGCACACGCCTGCACCTGCGCCAAATACAATTGCCCGAACCCATTCACCGTCCCACCCAGCGCCTCGGCCCGCGCCACCGCCGCCATTGCCGCTTTGGGCAGGTTGACGCTCTCGGCGAACAACGCCTCGTTGATGATCGTGCCGATCAACGCCGGATGCCGCTCCACCGGCGTTGCATTCAACGCCCCGAACCGCGCCATCGCCGCGTCGATCTTCCCGGCATCGCCCAACAACAACGCGTGCAGATTGACCAACCAGATCTCGCGATCACTCAGCGCCGCCAATGCCTCCGGCGTCTTCGCAACATCGGCCACGGCCATCGCTTCCGGCTCCCGCGAAGCCACATTCAACGCCTCGGCATAGCCCAGCCGCGCGATCAACGACTTGGGCGTCTTGTCAAACCGCGCCTTGGCTGCCGCCACATACGCCGCGTCGGCAATATCGGCCCCCGGCCCCAACCGCTTCTCGATCGCTGGCCACAAAGGCTGGAACCGCCGGTCGATCCCCATCCGCACCAATATCACCGGGTTTACCACCTGGTCGACAATCGGCCGCGCATCATCCAACCGACCGCGCTTGACCAGCCCGGTGATCAACCGCAGCCGCAACCAGTCAAGATCGGCCAGCGTCATGTCCACCGGCGCCCAACCGCCCGCCACCATCGCATAATCCAGCTCGAACGCCTTGGCCTCGTCCTTCCTGATCGCCCGCATCACATCGGTAACAACTTCGGTCGGCAGCGTGGCCAATCCCTTGGCGTCGGTCGCGGCAATCAGCAAAAGCGTGTCCGCCGCACCCGCCGGATTGCCGTCAAACGCTCGCAGCAAAAACAATTGCCGCAACAACAGCATCGATGGCGACGGATTGCTCGCCACCCCTGCCTCGATCGCCTTGTGCGCTTCGGGAATGCGGTTCAGCCGCGCCAGCGCAAAACTCCGCAATCCCTCGATCTGGCCCTTCTCCAGTGGCAGGTCGGTCGTCATCAACATCGCATCGAGCATCACCAGCGCCTCATCGGGCTTGCCCGCATCAACGAGCATCGCGGCATTGCCGATCTGCCGGTCGAACGCCGGCGCCTCTATCGGCGCCGCAACCAACAACGCCTCCACTGGTGCGGCCGCCAATAGCATCAGCGCGATCGGCGCCAACCACAACCGACCGATCATGCTCGTCTCTCATCATTCATCCTGTCATGGTAGCGGCAAGACCGCGCACCACAATGGCGCAATGCACGGGAGGGCGATGATGACGCAGCAAGTGGAATTCTTCTTCGATTGCAGCAGCCCCTGGACCTACCTCGGCTTCGAAGCGCTGTGCGCCGCAGCGCGCGAGGACGGCTTTGGCATCTGTTTCCGCCCGTTTCTTGTCGGCGGGGTCTTCAACACCGTCAATCCGTCAGTCTATGCGATGCGCGAAGCCGCCGCGAACCCCAAGACCAGCTATTTCTGGAAGGATCTCCACGACTGGATCAATCGCTCCGGCCTCGCCATCAAATGGCGCCCCAGCATCTTCCCCATAAACTCCGCCCGCGCCATGCGCTGCGCCCTGCTCGCCGCCGACGCCGGCGCCTGCGAGGCCTTCGCCCGCCGCACCTTTCAACTATACTGGGGCGAGGACCGCGACATCGCCGACCCGGCGGTTCTCGCCATCGCCTGCACCGCCGCCGGCCTCGACCCACAATCCACGCTCGAAGCCGCCGACAGCCCGGAACTAAAGGCCCGCCTGCGCGCCAACACCGACGAAATCATCGCCCGCGGCGGCTTCGGCACCCCCACCTTCTACGTCGGCGGCACCGACATGTATTTCGGCCAAGACCGCATCGTCCTGGTGCGAGAGGCGCTCGCCCGCATGCGCTGAACCGAATTGCACCCACCATGCCAGGCGATAAACTCACCCAAAATCACACGGGCGGGCGCTGCATGCACAAACGCATCGCAAGCGCTGCCAACCCACCAACCCCAAATTCGAAGCTACCGATGCCTGGCTCAAGGCCATTGATGCCCCACGCTTAACCAAGCTGCGTCCGGTGCAACGGTGCCGGTTGCAGGAATCGAACCCGCGACATCCAGTTTACAAAACTGGCGCTCTACCAACTGAGCTAAACCGGCGTTGCCAGTTCCGGTAATAGCAGCCGCGCCGCTAATCAACACCCCGCCGCACATTTGGGATCATCCGACATGTAAATGATCCGCACGATCATCCCGCCACGCTCCCGCCGCGGATCGGTGAAACTCGTCGAAATCCGTCCACTCACCGGCGCCACAATGCGGTCCGTCTCGCGCCCGAATGCATCCGACATCGTGGCAATCACTTGCCCCTTCACCACATCGGACCCCAATGGCGCCAGCAAATGCGCAAATCCCGCCCGCGGCGCCCGCACCGGCTCCTGCCTGTTACCCGTGAATGTCGCCGACGATCGCGCCACAATCGTCCCCGCCAACATCCCCTTCTCGCGCATCAAATTGGTGATCCCCGCCACCGCCCGGTCGATCATCCCGGCATCGAACACCTCGGGCTTGCCCAGCTCCAGCGTGATCGCCGGCACCCCGGCGCGCACCATCTCATTCTCCACCGTGCCCTTTTCGCCCGGGTCGAGCTTGATGATATCGGGCGCCATCAACTCCGCCATCGCCCGTGCCCTTGGGCTCGAGGCAAAGGCATACATCACATAGGCCGTGCCGCGTGATTGCGTGTGCAAATCCACTGCCTCATCGGCATTGGGCCGCATCAACCGGCTCCACAAGCGCCCGGCATAGTTTGCAACTCCATTGCCGCCATCCTCCCCCGGCATCTCGCGGTTCAAATTCGCGCTGCCCCGCGAATCATTCGGTGTGAATTCCCGCGTCCCCTGCAACAGTCCCGGCGTGTTCAATCCCGGCACCATAACCAAAGTCCCGGCCAACACTGCCGGATCGATCGCCGCCAGCCGATGCACAACATCAATGCCGTTCAACTCATCGCCATGAATCCCCGCCGTCACCAACAGTTTCGGCCCCGGACGCGCCCCTTTCACCACGATCACCGGCACCAGCCAAGGCTGCGCCAGCGCACTGTCTCCCGCCCGAAACCAGAACCGCTCCACTTGGCCGGCCGGCAAATCCGCCACATCCAGCCGGTCAATGACCGGCACGCCATCCAGGCTCCCAACTCGCTCCGTCGCCGCTTGCGAAGGCACCGCCATTATAAGCAGGGCCCAAATTAACGCCCT
>JANPEP010000176.1:0-6015 GCA_031422995.1 Polymorphobacter sp.
CGATGGCGGCCAACTCCGCTATTCGCTCGCCACCCAGGGTGTCGGCCGCAGCCTCGATGTCGTCCTGCTGCGCGGCGGCAAGCAGCAAAATGTCGCCGTCACCGTCGCCGCCCCCCCGGAAACCCCGCCGCGCCAACTGACCGCGCTGAAGGACAAATCCGTCCTCACCGGCGTCACCATCGCCAATCTCTCGCCGGCCTATGCCCAGGAACTGGGGCAGGGCCTGCCCGACGCCGGCGTCGTCGTCGTCGAAATCCTCGGCGCCGCCCCCGCCGCCCGGCTCGGCTTCCTCAAACCCGGCGATCTCATCGAAGCCGTCGGCGGTCAACCGGTGCGCAGCGTCGCCGATGTCGCCGCCCAATCCGCCAAGGGCGCCACCTCCCTCCGCCTCAACCGCGCCGGCCAACGCGCCGAATGCGGCGTCACCCCCACCGGCCAATTCGGCTGCAGAACGGCCTGAGCTGACTCCCTCGCCGTTGACGCGAAGGCGTCGCCTACGGCTGCGGGGAGGGCGACTCGCGCCGTTGACCTCCGGTCGCCTACGGCAGCGCGAGCGGGGTGGGGGTCCCCACTGCCGGGACAAATAACCACCTCCAACCAAGTCCGAAAACCGCCAGACAACCCCACACACTGCCGCTACACCAGCGCCATGAGCATCCCACCCCCCGAAACCTGCTACGCTGCCATGCTGCGCCGCGATCGCGCCTTCGATGGCGTCTTCTTCACCGGCGTAAAGACCACCGGCATCTACTGCCGCCCGGTCTGCCCCGCCCGGCCGCCGCTGTTCAAAAATTGCACTTACCACGCCAGCGCCGCCGCCGCCGTCGCCGCCGGCTTTCGCGCCTGCAAACGCTGCCGCCCGGAATCCGCCCCCGGCTCCCCGGCCTGGAACGGCTCCGCCGCCAGCGTCGCCCGCGCCCTCACCCTCATCGATGAAGGCGCATTGGACAACACCGAAGCCCCCGTTGCCGTCGAAGCCCTTGGTGACAAACTCGGCGTCGGCGCCCGCCAGGTCCGGCGGCTGTTCGCCCGCCACCTCGGCGTCTCTCCGGTCGCCGTCGCCCAGGCCAAACGCCTCGCCGCCGCCGTCACCCTTATCGACGAAGGCACGCTCCCCATGGCGCAGATCGCCACAGATGCCGGCTTCGGCAGCATCCGCCGCTTCAACGAAGTCTTCGCCGCCGTCCATGGCGAATCGCCCGCCGCCCGCCGCAAACGCACCCAAGGAGCCCCTCCGATGCAACTCACCCTGTCCCCCTACGCCGCCCCGTTCGCTAACCTCCTGCTGGTGACGGACGGTGAAGGCCAACTCCGCGCTCTTGATTTCGCCGATTTTGATGAACGCATGCGCCGGCTATTGGCGCGTCACTACGGCCATTTTACCCTCACCGAAGCCCCGGCGCCCGCCGCCATCACCACCGCCCTCGACAAATATTTCGCCGGCGATCTCACCGCCCTCGATGCCATCCCAATCGCCACCGCCGGCACCGATTTCCAACGCAGCGTCTGGGCCGCGCTTCGCCAAATCCCCCCCGGCGAAACCAGCGGCTATGGCGCGCTCGCCGCCCGCATCGGCAAACCCGGCGCCGCGCGTGCTGTCGGCCTGGCCAATGGCCTCAACCCCATCGGCATCGTCGTCCCCTGCCACCGCGTTGTCGGTGCCTCGGGCACCCTCACCGGCTATGCCGGCGGCGTTGATCGCAAGGCCTGGCTGCTTGCGCACGAAGGCGTATCGCTGGGCTAAAATCGCTTCGACACCGTCACGCCCCACGTACGCGGATCCCCCGGCTGGCCAACCACCAGACCAGAACCCCCCGGTGCCGCCGTCAGAAAGTCGAAATAGTCCCGATCAAAGGCATTCCGCACCCATGCAAACGCCGCCAACCCACCATCTCTGCGAAACCCCAGCCGTGCGTTGACCAGCACATAACCATCGACGTTCAAATAGGCTGAAGGCGTCGGGTTCGAAGAAAAGCCCGAGCGTCCATAGGCATCTATGCCAGAAATCACCTGCCCGGTACGGCCAAACACCTCCAGCGCCGGGTGGAAATCAACGCCAATGGCGCCATTCCACTTCGATATGCCTGGCAGCCTCAAACCTGACGCATCGACAAATTGCGGCCCCCCGGTCAATTCCAGCGGCGCTGGCGCATCGGCAAACCGCACATATGTTCCGTCAATCAGGCTGCCATTGGCCGTCAGCGTCAGGCCGTCCGAAATCATGGCCGTCAGGTCGAACTCACCGCCGCGCACGCGCACCTTTTCGGCATTGGCCAGATAACCGCGCAAAACGCCCACTTGGGCATTGACCACAGTTGCTTGATAATCACCGATATCGGTCTGGAACGCTGCCAGATTCAACGTAACCCGGCGCTCTAGAAACTGCGTCTTCAACCCGATTTCAAAATGGTCGACCTTCTCTGGACGAACCGTCGCCGCTCCCAATGCTGGTTTGCCACTGGCATCATTGGGCAACCCCGACAAATTCACCCCGCCCGATTTGAACGCCCGCGCATAGGTGCCATATGCCAGCACATTCTCGGCCACATCCCATGACAGGTTGATATCGCCTGACACGTTGAAGTCGCTGAATTCAGCAGCGTAATGCTGCGACGACAGGATCGACGCCTTGCGTGCCATCAGCACAGGATCGCTCGTTACCAAACCGCCACTTGCCACCGCGTCATAATCGGCGACCTTGCGATCATAATTCAACCGCAACCCCGGTTGAAACCGCAATCGGTCGGTGATCTTCCACGTCAATTGTCCAAAGCCTGCAACGCTGTCGTTAGTGAAATCGATTGTCGTCACCTGCGTCAATCCATCGAGCAGTGCCGGCGTATTGCCGCTCCCCGGGCCCAGCAGCCACAGCGCCGCGGAACGCCCCTGCGTCTGGATTCCCGTCGTCGCGATTTTCTGGCGATAGCCAAAGATGCCGGCAACGAAATCCACCCGCTCTCCGGCCTTGCCGGCATAGCGAATTTCCTGCGTAAACTGCTCCTGCTTCGAAAAATTCGATGACCGTGTCGTGATCGGCAAGCCGATGAAATCCCGATCATTCTCGGGATACCAGTTCCAGTATCGATACGCCGTGATCGCCGTCAGCGTGCCCGGACCTGCGTCCCAGTCAACCTTCAACGACGCCCCACCAAAATATTGCTTGGCCTGCAATGGCGAATCATTGTCGACCAATCGATCAAACGGGTTGGTGCTCGGCGGGCGATAGCCTGATGCCGCCGCCAGAGATGCGAATTGCCGGTTTGCCGTCCGCAACGTCGGCGCCACCCGAACGAAAACCTGTGCACAGCAATCGGGGTTCTGCTGGTTATGGTCGCCCGCCAGCGTCAATCGTAGCCTGTCGTTAGGCGTGAACAGAAGTTGCCCGCGCAAGCCGAAATTCTGTTGTGAATTGACGTCCTTTCTGGTTAGCACATTGGTCAGCATGCCATTACGCAGTGTACCCGAAAACCCGATCCGCAGCGCCAGCCGATCGGCGACCAGTGGCCCCGAGACCGAGCCGCGCAACTGCATGAAGCCATAATTTCCCAGCGATGCCTCGGCATTGCCCTCGGGCGTGAAACTCGGCGGCTTGGTGGTGATGCTCACCGATCCAGCGGTGGTGTTCTTGCCATACAGCGATCCTTGCGGCCCTCTCAGGACTTCGATCCGCTCGATATCGACAAAATCGAACGAGGCCGATGCCGGCCGGCTGTAATAAACCCCATCGACATACAGGCCGACGCCTTGTTCGATGCCGTCGTTGGTCAGGCCGAATGGCGCCCCCAACCCGCGGATATTGATCGATGAATTGCGTGGGTTCGACGTGAAGAAATTGACGCTTGGCAACAGCTGCGCCACCCGGTTGATGTTGAAACTGCCACTGTCGCCCAGCCGAGTTGCATCGATGACGTTCATCGCAATCGGTACGTCCTGAACGCTTTCCGATCGTCGCCGTGCCGTGACTAGGATCTCGCCATCCGCTGTGACGCCGGCCTCTGTGGCAACCGCCGGCATTGCCGCGGCTATCGCCATCCCGCCTATAACGAGCAGCAGCGTCCGGGAACATTTGGGCATCAGCGCATCTCCTCGCCATTGGCGGGAAATGTTATTCCTACTAACTTAATAGGCAATTGGACTTTTGGTTGTAGTCCGTAAAGCTGACCTTTCTGTTCCGACGGTTTTCAGGCGGCAAATTCGAGGATGATGGCATCCACCGCCAGCGAATCCCCGGCTGCGGCGTGGACCTTGCCGACCACACCGGCCTTTTCTGCCCGCAGGATATTTTCCATCTTCATGGCTTCGACCGTTGCCAGTTGTTGTCCGGCCTCGACCTTGTCGCCTTCCGCCACGGCAACCGACACCACCAGCCCTGGCATCGGGCATAGCAGATATTTACTCATGTCCGGCGCCACCTTGGGGATCATGAACTGCGCCAATGCCGCCGCCCGCGGCGTCAACACCCGGACGCGGTGCGATGCGCCGCGTGTCGTCACCTTCAGGCCGCTGCCGATCTTTTCGACCGCCATCGAACGCGGTGTTCCATCGATTTCGGCGTCGAACATTGGTGATCCGACCCGCCAATCGGTGGAAACCGCGATTTCGCGGTCGCCAAAATCGACATGGAAACGCTCGCCATCGCCAGTCACCGCCAGTGGAATCTGTTCACCGGCCAGTTCAACCACCCAATCCTCGCCATATTCGGCGCCATGGCCGCTCAGCTGTCCGTCGATCAGTTGCGCGCGCTCAGCTTCGATGGCGTGCACCACGGCCGCCGTCGCGGCGATGGCAACCCGGGTGTCGGCATCGACTGGCGCCCCCTGGAACCCGTCCGGATATTCCTCGGCAATGAACCCCGTCGTCACATTGTCCCCGGCCTGGAACCGGTCATGCGCCATGATCGCCGACAAGAAATCTATATTGTGGCTGATGCCGCGGATGAAATAGCGGTCCAGCGCCTCGGCCTGCGCCGCGATGGCTTGGGCCCGCGTGGGTGCGTGGGTGATCAATTTGGCGATCATCGGGTCGTAAAACATCGAAATCTCGGCGCCTTCGGTCACGCCGGTGTCTATCCTGACCAGTGATGCCCCTGAGCGTCCGGCCTCGGGTGCGCGATAGCCGCTGAGGCGGCCGATGCTGGGCAAAAAGCCGCGATAGGGATCTTCGGCATAGACGCGGGTTTCGATGGCCCAGCCATCCAGCCGCACATCGGCCTGGGTGAAAGGCAGAGCCTCCCCGGCGGCGACGCGGATCATCAGTTCAACGAGGTCGAGGCCGGTGATGCACTCAGTGACCGGATGCTCGACCTGGAGCCGCGTGTTCATTTCGAGGAAGTAGAAGCTGCGGTCAGCCCCGGCGATGAATTCCACGGTGCCGGCGCTGGTGTAGCCGACGTTCTTGGCCAGCGCGACGGCCTGCTCGCCCATCGCCTTGCGCATTTCGGGCGTCACAAACGGGGAGGGGGCTTCCTCCACCACCTTCTGGTGGCGGCGCTGGATCGAGCAGTCGCGCTCGTTGAGGTAGATGACATTGCCATGGGCATCGCCGATCAGCTGGATCTCGATATGGCGCGGCTGTTCGACGAATTTTTCGATGAACACCCGGTCGTCGCCGAAACTTGCTAGTGCCTCGCGCTTGACGCTCTCGAATCCTTCGCGGACATCGGCTTCGTTCCACGCAAGGCGCATGCCCTTGCCGCCGCCGCCGGCGCTGGCCTTCATCATCACTGGATAGGTGATGCCGGCCGCAATCTCCACGGCGTGTTCGGTGCCGTTGATTTCGCCGACAAAGCCGGGAACGACCGAAACGCCGGCAGCCTTGGCACGGCGTTTCGATTCGATTTTGTCGCCCATGGCAGCGATGGCGGGGGCCGGGGGGCCGATGAAGGCGATGCCGGCGGCGCTGAGGGCTTCGACAAAGCTGGCGCGTTCCGACAGGAAGCCATAGCCGGGATGTACGGCCTCGGCACCGGTCGCCTGGCAGGCAGCGATAATCTTGTCGGCGACCAGATAGCTTTCG
>JANPEP010000177.1:0-14131 GCA_031422995.1 Polymorphobacter sp.
CGGAACAACCCGATGCCGTCCGCCCCGGTCAGGTCCAGCGCCTGTGCGTCATCGGCCAGCCCGGCGTTCATCATGATCGCCACCCGCACGCCATCGCGGCTCACCGCCGGCAAATCGCGCACCGCGGCAAACTTCTCGGCCTGCCTGGCCTTCAACACGCTCATCGCCTGATACGATTTGATCATTGCCGCCTGCGGCCGCACCAGCAACGCGCCATTGCCGGCATCGACGATCACCTCGTCGCCCTCCGACACCTCGTTGAACAGCCCGCGCACCCGGCCCAGCACCGGCACGCCCATGGCGCGCGCCACGATGATGACATGCGCCGTCAAACTGCCTTCCTCAAGGACAACGCCCTTCAGGAAGCGCTTGTCATATTCCAGCAATTCCGCCGGCCCCAGGTTGCGCGCAATGAGCACCGTGTCGCCGCGCAGGCCCAGCGCCGCCGCCGTGCCCAATTGCCCCGAAACAATCCGCAGCAGCCGGTTCGACAAATCATCCAGATCGGTCAACCGCTCGCGCAGATACGGATCGTCGATGGATCGCATCCGCGCCCGCGTCCGCGCCTGCACCCGCTCGATCGCCGCTTCCGCCGTCAGACCGGTATCGATCGCCTCGTTGATGCGTCGCGACCAGCCTTCGTCATAGGCAAACATCTTGTAGGTATCGAGCACGTCATGATGGTCGCCGCCGCCGGCGAATTCGGCCTGGCCCATCATCGTGTCGATCTGCTCGCGCATCCGCTTGAACGCCGAATACACCCGCGTCCGCTCGCCCTCGATATCGTCGGTCACCGTATGCTCGATAACGACGCGCGGCTGGTGGAACACCGCCGCCCCGCGCCCCAGGCCATCGACCAGCTTCAACCCCGTCAACCGCAACGGCCCCGAACTCGCCGCCCGCGCTTTGGCTGCCTGTGCATCATCCACCAACCCGGCGCCGTGGATCAGCTCCGAAAGCACCATGGCAACCGTCTGCAACGCCTCGATCTCGACTTCGTCATAATCGCGCGGCTCGCGGTGCTGCACCCCCAGCACGCCGATGGCGCTTTCCCGCCGCACGATCGGCACCCCGGCAAAGCTGTGATAATCATCCTCGCCAGTCTCGGGCCGATAGGCGAAATCCGGATGCTCCTTGGCCTCGGCGAGGTTGAGCGGCTCGCGCGTCGCCGCAATCACCCCCACCAGCCCCTGGCCCATGCTCAGCCGCGTCACATGCACCGCCGCCTGCGCCAACCCTAGCGAGGCAAACAACTCGAGCATCCCGTCGCGCAGCAGATAGATCGACGCCACCTCGCTCGACAATTCCTCGGCAACAATCTTGACCACCTGGGCCATTTTTGCGTCAGCGCCGGTTTTCGCCGCCATCACCTCGTGAAGGCGGCGCAAAATCTCCCTGGCGGCGCTGACAGCAGCCATCAGGCAGCAGACTCGAACATCTGCGACCGGCCAAGCCGCGACTCCAGCGCTGCCTCCGCCTCGGCCACCAACTCGCTGATAATCTCGGCCACGCTCTGTTCCTTGGTCACCATCCCGACCGATTGCCCGGCCATCAACGATCCATTCTCGACATCACCGTCGACAACCGCACGCCGCAACGCCCCGGCCCAATAATGCTCGATCGCCAATTGCCCCGCCGCCAGATCCATCTCGCCGCGGTCCACCGCCTCGGCAATCTCGCGCTGCTTCGCCGTAAACGCCTCGGTCCCGGCATTCTTCAACGCTCGTACCGGAATCACCGGCAACCGCGGGTCCAGCTGCACACTCGCCACCGCATCGCGCGCCGACGCCCGGAAAAACGCCTTTTTGAAATTGGCATGCGCCACGCTCTCGGCTGACGCGGCAAAGCGCGTCCCCAATTGCACGCCGCTGGCGCCCATCTCCAGCCACGCCGCAATCGCCGCCCCGCGCCCGATGCCGCCGGCCACGAACACCGGCACGTCGCTGATCACCGGCAAAATCTCCTGCGCCAGCACGCCCAGCGACACCGGGCCGATATGCCCGCCGGCTTCCGAACCTTCGATGACAATCGCGTCAACGCCCGATCGCACCAGCTTCTTCGCCAGCGCCGCCGTCGGCGCAAAACACATCAGCTTGGCGCCCGCCGCCTTGATTGCCTCGATCGCCGTCCCCGAAGGCAGGCCACCCGCCAGCACGATATGGCTCACCCCATGGCGCGCGCACACCGCAATCAACTCCATCATCTGCGGATGCAAGGTGATCAGATTGACCCCGAACGGCTTGTCGGTCAGCGCCTTTGTCGCGGCAATCTCGCCATCCAGCAAGGCAGGGGTCATCGACCCACACGCAATCACCCCGAACCCGCCGGCGTTGGAAATCGCCGAAACCAGATGCCGCTCGCTCACCCAGGTCATCGCCCCCGCCATGATGGCGTGCCGCGATCCCAGGAATTCCCGACCGCGCTGAGAAAGCTGATCCAACCTGTTCATGCGTCTGCATCCAACCCATAGGCCGTGTGCAACACCCGCACCGCCAACTCGACATATTCCTCGGCAATCAACACGCTCACCTTGATCTCCGATGTCGTTATCGCCTGGATGTTAATCCCCCGGTCGGCCAGCGCCCGGAACATCGTCACCGCCACCCCGGCATGGCTCTTCATCCCCACGCCGACCACCGAAATCTTCGCCACCGCCGCATCCGACAGCACCTGGGCATAGGCAATATCGTCATGCGCCTTGGCCAGCACATCCAGCGACAATGGCAATTGCGTCCGCGGCACGGTGAACGTCACATCGGTGGTGCCCTCGCCCTTGGCGATATTCTGCACGATCATATCGACATTGACATTCGCATCCGCCAATGGCCCGAATATCGCCGCCACCACCCCCGGCCGGTCGGGCACACCCACCAGCGTAACCTTGGCCTCGTTGCGGTCATAGGCGACGCCTGCGATCAGTTCGCGTTCCATCTCTTCATCCTCATCCACCACCATGGTCCCCGGCGCATCGGTAAAGCTCGACAGCACCTGGACCCGCACCTTTTCCTTCATCGCCAGCTCGACGGAGCGTGTCTGCAACACCTTGGCCCCCACCGATGCCAGCTCGAGCATTTCCTCATAGGTAATGCGTTCCAGCTTTCTCGCCCGCGGCACGATACGCGGATCGGTCGTGTAAACGCCATCGACATCGGTATAGATATCACAACGATCGGCCTGCAACGCCGCTGCCAGGGCCACCGCCGAAGTATCCGATCCCCCGCGCCCCAAGGTCGTGATGCGATTATCGTCGGAAACCCCCTGGAACCCCGGCACCACCGCCACTTCGCCGCGCGCCATCGCTGCCAGAACTGCCTCGGTGCCGATGCCCTCGATCCGCGCCACGCTGTGTGCATCCGATGAATGCACCGGCAATTGCCACCCCAGCCACGATCGCGCCTTGACCCCGGCGGCCTGCAAAGCAATCGCCAGCAATCCCGCCGTCACCTGCTCACCCGCCGCCACCACCACGTCATACTCACGCGGGTCGGCCAATGGCGAGGCCTCCCGGCAAAATCCCACCAACCGGTCGGTCTCCCCGGCCATCGCCGACACCACCACCGCGACTTCATGCCCGGCATCGATCTCGCGCTTCACCCGCACCGCCACGCCGCGAATGCGCTCGGTGCCGGCCATCGAAGTTCCGCCGAATTTCATCACGATGCGGGCCATGGTCGGCGGTCAATCCCTGTCACTATGGCTTCGGTGCAACTGCGACCATCGCAGCGTTTGGCGAGACACTGACGGTCTGATAGAAATGCCTGTCCCCCTTGGCAAGCAAGCCGGGCTTTGCGGCACACGAGGATTTCCATGCCCAGCACCGTGTCGCCCAGCATTTCGCCCGATGAAGCGGCCTTCTTCGGCAAACTCGCCGATGATTGGTGGAACTCGCGCGGCACCTCTGCCATGCTCCACCGTATCACCCCCATCCGCAGCAAACTCATCCGCGACGCCGCCATCGCGCGGTTCGGTACCGATCCGCGCAGCCGCCACCCGCTCGCCAGCCTCACCGCACTCGACATCGGCTGCGGCGCCGGCCTGATGACCGAGCCGCTGGCCCGCATGGGCGCCACCACCACCGGCATCGACGCCGCCCCTGAAAACATCGCCGCCGCCCAAAAACACGCCGCCGCCGGCAACCTCGCCATCGAATATCGCGCCATCTCGGTCGAAGACCTGGCGAAATCCGGCACCCGCTACAACCTCATCACCTGCCTCGAAGTCGTCGAGCACGTCGCCGATCGCGACAGCTTTTTTGCCGCGCTGGCATCACTTCTCGCCCCCGGCGGCCTCGCCATCCTGTCGACGCCCAACCGCACGCCGGCCTCCTGGGCCGTGCTCATCGCCGGTGCCGAAATCATCACCCGCACCATCCCGCGCGGCGCCCATGACTGGCAACGCTTCATGCAACCCGCCGAACTCACCGAAGCCCTCACCAACGCCGGCCTCACCGTCACCGAAACCCAGGGCCTCACCTGGCGTCCCGGCAAAGGCTTCACCCTCGGCTCCGACACTTCGATCGACTATTTCCTGACCGCGGTACCGACTCCCTGAATGCTGCCCCTCTCCCCTTGCGGGAGAGGCGAGAGACGCCGCTCTTGCGACGGCCCGGGTGAGGGGTTTCTTGCTTGCCAAAAGCCAGCAAACCCCTTGCGCCCCTTACCCGGGGGCCCAAGCTCACTACCAATACAACCCGCGCACCGCCTGCACGATCATCCCGTTGTAAACACTGATCAACAACGCATCGGTCCCAACCCTCACCCATCGCGTCCCGCGATACGCAGGCGGCAGGCGATAATATCCCGGATCACCGATCCAATACCGATCGCTGTAATACGCCGATGGCAGCCGATAGCCGATGTTCCACGGCCGATATCCATAGCCGCGCGGATGCACATAGACCGGACCACGATAGCGCGCCCCGCCCCAATGATAATCCCGGCGACCCCAGTCGCGCCGGCCGTCACGATAGCCGTCGTCACGATAGCGGTCGCCGCGATAATCGTTGCGAGCATCCCGGCGATAATCCTGCCGCTCGCCCTGAAACTCCCGGCGTTCGCCCTGAAACTCGCGCCGGGCATCGCGAAATTCGCGCTTGTCCTCGCGGAACTCCTGTCGGTCGGCGCGATATCCCGGCCGTTCATCGGCCGTCACCGGCCCCGCCAACACCAAACCGGCAAGCCCGGCCAGCAGCAGTTTGCGCATAACACTCTCCTCACCGCGCCCCATTTCGGGCGTGGTCGGACCATGCCGCCAACCCCCTGAACCGCCTGTGAAACTTTCGTTAGCTGGTGTTCAGCCGCCGCCGCCCCGGCCAGCCTCGTCATCGGCCCGCCCGCGCACAAAAGCATCAGCTTTCCCACCCGGCCCCGCCTGTGCCATCCTACACCCAATAAATACCTCGGGGACTCAATATCATGCCACAGCCACTGCGCGGTATCCATCACAGTGCCTTTCGCTGCCGTGATGCCGAAGAAACCCGGGCCTTTTACGAAGACCTTCTCGGCCTTCCTCTCGCCGCCGCTCTCGAAGAAGAACGCGAACCCGGCTCGGGCCGCAAACACCCCTTCGTCCACATCTTCTTCCGCCTCGGCGACGGCAACTACATCGCTTTTTTCGACGCCCCGTCCTCGGCGACGCCCGACAGTTTCACCCCCGTCCACGGCTTCGATCGCCACGTCGCGTTCGAGGCTGATGATGAAGCCACGCTGAAATCCTGGCAGGACAAGCTCAACGCCGCCAACATCCCCTGCTTCGGCCCCATCGACCATGGCTTCGTCAAATCCATTTATTTCAACGACCCCAATGGTTTGCCCTTGGAAATCACCACCCGAGTCGCCGCCCATGACGCCATCATGGCGCAAGAGGCCGCCCATGCCCGCGCCATCGTCGCCGGCTGGACCGCCAAAAAGGCCGCACTGTGACCTTCGCCCGCATCCCCCTCATCATCGGTTTTCGCGAAACCGTCGGCTTGCGTGATACCTATGGCGGCATCGATGGCGTTGTCGCCCTCCAGGCCCATCACCTCAAACCCGACACCGCGTCGGACACAATCGTCATCTTCATGCACCCGATGGGCATCATGCATTACGTGCCGCTGCCCGGCGCGCTAGCCGCCGCCGGCGTCCATGTCCTCACCGCCGTTTCGCGCTACCCCAACAACGACAACGCGCTGATCATGGAGAAAGTTGTCATCGATCTCGGCAAATGGGTCGAACATTGCCGCACCAAACTTGGCTACAAACGCGTCGTCCTCGGCGGCTGGTCGGGGGGCGGCAGCTTGGCGCTGTTCTACCAGGCCGAAGCCGAAAACCCCTGCACCACCGCCACGCCCGCCGGCGATCCGCCCGACCTGACGCAGGCCAACCTGCCACCCGTCGATGGCGTCATGCTCCTCGCCGCACACGTCAGCCGCTCGCACACCCTCACCGAATGGATGGACCCCTCCGTCCTCGACGAGAACGACCCCACCAAACGCGATCCGGCCTGGAATCTTTACGATCCCGCCTGCGCCCAACCGCCCTATACCGTCGATTTCCTCGCCGAATTCCGCGCTCGCCAGCTTGCTCGCAACCGCCGCATCACCGCGTGGGTCGAATCCACCCTCGCCGAACTTATCGCCCGCGAAGGCCCCCACGCCGAACGCGCCTTCATCGTCCATGGCACAATGGCCGATCCGCGCTGGCTTGATCCTGCCGTCGATCCCAATGACCGCACCCCCAGTCGCTGCTACCTCGGCGATCCCCGCCTCATCAACGACAGCCCCGGCGGCCTTGGCCGCTTCACCACCCTGCGTTCCTGGCTCAGCCAATGGAGCCACGACCGCTCAAACGCCGACGGCATCGCCTGCGGCCCCCGCATCTCGGTCCCGGTCCTCGTCATCGGCAACAGCGCGGATGATGCCTGCACCCCCAGCCACACACAGCGCCTCTACGATTGCGTTGCCCAGGTCCCGCGCCAGCTTCACACCATCCAGGGCGCCACCCATTATTATGCGTTCCAACCCGACAAGCTGGCCGAAGCAACCAACATCGTCACAAACTGGCTCAAGTCGTAATCAAGAGCCCCACGGCCCGTTTCAACAAAAAACGCCGGGGTTTCCCCCGGCGTTTTCGTGTCTGCAATCAGGCCGGCGAACCAGCCCGAAAAGCTCAGGCAGCAACGCTCACCGAACGACGGCGACGCATGGCAAAGCCCGTCATGCCAAAGCCGGCGATCAACAGCATCCAGCTCGAAGGCTCGGGCACCATGCTGATCGAAACGCTGTCCAGAACCGGCCCGAACGGGCTGTTCCCGATGCTGCGGAACTGCACATTCTGGAACGCATTGGTCGCGGTCCAGACATACTCGTTGAACTGATACAGCATGTTGGTTGGCGAGTTCGAAGCGTTCTTGGTATAGGAAACCTGCTGCGCAACGCCACCAGTCACCGAAACCGTCGTGCGATAAACACCGTTCGCAGCGAACGGGTTCGCCGACAGCTTATAGCGCAAACGATATTTTTCACCGACAGTAAAGCCGCCGATGCGCTGCATGATGCCACCCGAACCAATGCCTGACAGTTCGATGCTGCGCTTGCCGTTGGCAGCGTTCCACAACGAATTGTCGACATAGTCGACACCGCTGCTCAAAACACGCCAGCCGGGTACCGAAGTCGTGTTGCCGGTTGCCAGAAAGTCCGATCCGCCCGAAATTGGCGCGCCCATTTCAAAGCTGCCATTCAGAACCGTAACGGCCTGTGCCCCGGTAGCGATTGCAGCGGATGCTGCCAAAGCAAGAATAAAACGCATATGTATTGCCCCTCTTTCGGCCTGTGCAACTTCACAGGCCTCAATCACATTATGCATGAACCATGCCAAATGCCTAACCAGTTGAAAAACAACGGTACGCTTTAAAGCTTAGTTACAAAAGTGTAAGGCAGGGTTAACACTTGTTTCGCAGACCCCGAGAGCCGAAATCCACATCATATCCTGGACGCAAAAAAACGCCGGGGTTTCCCCCGGCGTTTCAAATCATTTCTACTGGACCGTTGCCGGCCAGTAATCTCAAGCTGCAACGCTGCCCATACGACGACGGCGCATGGCAAAACCAGTCATGCCAAAGCCGGCGATCAGAAGCATCCAGCTCGAAGGCTCCGGAACCAGGCTGATCGAGACGCTGTCAAGAACTGATCCATATTGCCCGGCACCGACACTGCGGAACTGGAAATTCTGGAATGCGTTCGTTGCGGTCCAAACATATTCCTGGAATTCATACAGCATGTTGGTCGGCGTATTGGCTGCCGTCTTGGTATAAGCAAACTGCTGCGCAGTGCCACCGGTAACGGAAACCGTCGTGCGATAAACACGGTTCGGACCAAACGGGTTTGCCGAAAGTTTGAAGCGCAGACGATACTTCTCGCCAACGGTGAAGCCACCGAGCCGCTGGACAAGGCCGCCCGAACCCGTGCCGGACAATTCAACACTGCGCGAACCATTGGCCGCGTCCCACAACGTGTTGTCGACATAGTCGACGCCGCTGCTCAGAACACGCCAGCCTGGGAGTGAGGTGGTGTCGCCGGTCGGCAGAAAGTCCGAACCGCCAGTGATCGGCGCGCCAAGTTCAAAGCTGCCGTTGATGACCGTAACAGCCTGGGCGCCGGTGGCAATTGCAGCAGATGCCGCCAAGGCAAGAATGAAGCGCATCTTAATACTCCCACAACACACCGGTCGACTGATCGGCTACGCATTCAGCCATGCATGAATTGTGCCAAATACCAGAATCCTTGCAAATCAACCGCTTGCCTGAATCGCCGATTCCGTGACTGTAAAGTAGGGTTTACAATCGCAGTTAACGAATTTTAACAAATCAAAATCGTCTTCAAACCGTCCCGCATCAATTGACCGGTCACAGGAACCGCGCCACCACTTCGCGATAGCTGCGACTTACCTTAACCTGTGTATTCGAACCCAGCACCAGAAAGCATTCGCCATTGGTGTGCGGCTTCACACTCTTGATGTTGTCCAGGTTGACAATCGTCGACCGATGAATCCGCTGAAACTTGCGCGGATCCAGCCGCTTCTCCAGATCCTTCATCGTCTCGCGCAAAATCAACGTCTGGTCGGCGGTATAAATGCACATGTAATCACCGGCCGCATCGATCCGCTCGATGTCCGCGACATCAACCCGGAAAATCTGCCCGCGGTCCTTGATGTTGAGCACGCGCTCAAACCGGCTTGCCGCCGGCGCATCGCCATCGCTGGCCAGGTCATCGGGCACCGACTCAGGTGCCACCTCGGTCAAAATCTCCTTCAACCGTTCGCTGTCCTCATGGCCGCGCTTTTCGTTCAGCCGCTGCCGCACCCGCTCGATCGTCGCGGCCAACCGCTCCTCTTCTACCGGCTTCATAAGGTAATCCACGGCCTGCGCCTCGAACGCCTTCAACGCATGCTGGCCGAACGCCGTCACGAACACAAACAGCGGCGGCTCGATGTCGGCCAGCCCCGCCACCACCGAAAACCCATCGAACCCCGGCATCTGGATATCCAGGAACACCAGATCGGGCTTCAACGTCTTGATGGCACGAATCGCCTCACGCCCATTGGCGCAACGCTCGATGATCTCGACATCGTCAAACGCCTGCAGGCGCAACTCCAGCCCCTGGATGGCAAGCGGTTCGTCGTCGACGATGATGGTTCTGATCGGCATGGGCATACGCTTTCTATTGGGCCGCCATACTCTGCGGCCCCGGTGTGGGCGCCCCCAGTCTCGTCTCCGTACGGCCATCGCCCCCGACAGCCGCGATCATATTCTCCGTCTGATATGGAATGTCGATCAATACGATCAACCCCTGCGGGCTGTTTTCGGCCAATTCAAAACGGTGGTCCTCGCCATAGGCCTGCACCAGACGGTCGCGGATATTGGCCAATCCCACCTGCGTCCCCCCCGGCATCGCATCGTTGCTCGAAGCCGGCGCAGCGGCATTCAACCCCGGCCCGGTATCGGCAATGGTGATCACCAGCCTGTCCGCCATCCGCCGCGCATCGACCAGGATGTCGGCCCCATCCTCGCTCGGCGTCACCGCATATTTGATGGCGTTTTCGACAATCGGTTGCAGCAGCAACGATGGCAACCGCGCCTCCATCACATCGGGCGCAATGTCGAACCGCGTCCGCAACCGGTCCTCAAACCGCGTCCTCTCGATGTCGAGGTACAGCTTCAAAGCCTCGGCTTCCTGCGCCACCGTCGCCAGCCCTTCGCGCTCCCCCACCAGACTATACCGCAAAAACGACGCCAACCTTGAAAGCATGGCATTGGCCCGCTCGGTCTGTTTCAACAAAACCAAAGTCGATATCGAATTCAACGTGTTGAACAAGAAATGCGGGTTCAACTGATACCGCAACATCTCCAGCTGCGCCGAATTGGCCTGCCGCGCCACATTGGTCATCCGCTCGGATTGCTCGGCCAGCAACAGATAATAGTTGATGCCGTAATACAGCCCGGTCCATGCCCCCAGCACCGAAAAATCGAGCAATATCGCCCCCAGGAACTCGATGCCCTGCGGCTTCCACCCCGGCTGATAAAAGGTCGCGTGCGCCCACACCTCCAGAACCGAAAACAGCGCCGATGCCGCCACCAGCACGATCAACGTCAATGTCCACACGAACACCGGCTTCATCACGATGATCCGGCGATAGGCGGCGGCCATCAGCAACGTCAGTGAAAACCCCGTCGCCGTCACGATCACCGCCGGCAGAATGAAACGGATGCCCATCGAATTGGCCAGGCCCGAAAGCGCCCGCAGCGTCAGATACGCCCCCCAGCCGCCGCCCTGGAGGATCCAGAAGGCCCGGTTCTTGTCGGCAAAAAACCGTTGCTGGCGCAGGTCTTCAAACATGGTCATGCCCGCCATAGCCGATTCCGGACCCGGCTTCATACCCCCGGGGCTTTTCACGCCCCACCTCACCCCGTTACAAGCACGCCATGTCCCTCACCGCCGATCAACTCCGTACCTCGCTCGATCACATCGCGGCGATCGAGCCGAGCCTCGCCGCCGCGCTCACCCGTGCCGGCTATCCGGAGCCGCGGGGCAGGGGCCGCGGCGCCGCCACCATGATGCGCGCCATCGTCGGGCAGCAAGTCAGCGTGAAAGCCGCCGCCAGCATCTGGAACAAGCTCGAACTCGCCTGTGGCGGCAACATGGACGATCACGCCCGCGTCGCCGAAACCCCCATCGACATCCTGCGCGGTGCCGGTCTTTCGGGGCAGAAAGCCAGCTATGTCCGGGGCCTAGCGCAAGCCATCGCCACCGGCGGCATCGACTTCGAAAGCCTGCCCACCGATGACGATGATGCCATCCTCGCCCTCACCGCCATAAAAGGCATCGGGCGCTGGAGCGCTGAAATCTACCTGCTGTTCGCCGAAGGTCGGCCGGACGTCTTTCCCGCCGGCGACCTCGCCGTCCAGATCGAGCTCGGCAAGATCCTGGGCCATGAAAAGCGCCCCACCGAAAAACAGACCCGCGACCTCGCCGAACCCTGGCGCCCCCACCGCGGCGCCCTCGCGGTGTTCCTGTGGCACAGCTATACAATCGACGCGCTGGGATGATCACCGACATCACCAGCCCGGCCAACCCGGTCTTCAAATCGCTGAAATCACTCACAGACAAAAAAGGCCGCCGTGAACATGGGCTTTTCCTTGCAGAAGGCCTTCGCGTCTGCACCGAGGCGCTGCAAACCGGCCACATCCCCAAATATCTGATCTTCGCTGCCGATGCGGAGTCCCACCCACTGACCCAGTCGCTCATCGCCGCCACCGAAGCGTCGCGCGGCATGGCCATTCGCAGCACCCGTGATCTGCTCCACCGCCTGACCGGCAAGGACAACCCCGGCGCCGTCGCCGCCGCTTACGACATCCCCGATACGGCGCTGGCCAACATCAATCGCACCACCGCCAAAATCTGGGTCGTCGCGGAAAACCTCAAGGACCCCGGCAACCTCGGCACCATGCTGCGAACCTGCGATGCTGTCGGGGCAGGGGGGGTCATCCTGCTCGATCAGTGTTGCGACCCCTTCAGCCTCGAAGCCGTCCGCGCCTCGATGGGCGGCCTGTTCACCAAGGCCATCGCCCAAACCACCGGCGACGTCTTCTTTCCCTGGCTCCGCGCCGGCGCCGGCCAACTGGTCGGCGCCGCCCTCGATGGCCACACCATCGACTATCGCGCCCACCGCTTTAGCGCCCCAACCTTCCTGTTCATGGGCAACGAACAATCCGGGCTTCCGCCCGATTATGCCGCCCATTGTGACGCCCTCGTCAAACTCCCGATGCAAGGCACAGCCGACAGCCTCAATGTCGCCGTCGCCACAGCCGTGCTCCTGTACGAAGCCCTCAACCAGTTCGAACCGCTGTCGGCGGCAAAATAGCCTGTTGCACCAATCGCCAATCTCGTTTGTATTCCTGCCATCCTCACAGCCGGAGACAAATCGATGTCCGCCAAGCCGATTCTCGCCGCCGCCCTCGTGCTCGCGCTCGCCGCCCCGGCCCTGGCGCAAGGCGTCGCCTCCATCGAAGCCCGCCAGAAACTGATGAAGGCCAATGGCGCCGATACCAAGGCCGGGGTCGGGTTCCTCAAGGGCGAAACCCCCTATGATGCCGCCAAGGCAAAAATGATCTTCACCAACATGCACAGTGTCGCGACGAAGTTCGGAGGGCTGTTCCCCGCCGATTCCAAGACCGGCAACAAGACCACAGCCGCTCCCGCCATCTGGTCCGAACCCGCCAAGTTCAAGGCCGCGGTCGCCAAGTTCGAAGCCGATACCAAGACCGCGATGTCCGCCAACCTTGACACGCTGGACGCCTTCAAGGCGCAATTCGGCGCCGTCACCGCCAATTGCAAAAGCTGCCACGAAGCCTTCCGCATCAAGGACAATTGATCGCCGGACGGCCCGGCGCCATGCGCAAGGCCCTTGTTGTTGTCGCCACCGCGCTGATCCTCGGCGCCGCGCTGTTCTACGTCCTCACCATCCCCCGCCGCATCGACCCCGCAACCCTGCCAACAACCGCAAACGCCGCGTTTGATGCCGCCGCCGCGGCTGGCCGCGGCGAACGCATCTTCTGGGCCGGCGGCTGCACCTCCTGCCACGCCGCACCGGGTGCCAAGGGCGAGGACCGCCTCAAGCTCCCCGGCGGCGCCCCCCTCGTCACCGCCTTCGGCAGCTTTCGCGCGCCCAACATTTCGCCGCACAAGGCCGACGGCATCGGCGCCTGGAGCCTCGCCGATTTCGCCAACGCCATGCAACGCGGCGTCGATCCCGATGGCCGCCACCTCTACCCGGCCTTCCCTTACACCTCGTATATCCGCATGACACCCACCGACATCGCCGACCTGTTCGCCTATATGCAGACCCTGCCAAAGGTCGTCGGCAAGGCCCCCGACAACAGCCTGTCCTTCCCGTTCAACATCCGCCGCGGCATCGGCCTGTGGAAACTGTTCTTCCTCAACGACACCCCCGAAACCATCCTCCCCGCCACGGCAACCCCTGCCGCCCGCGCCGGCCAATATCTCGTCGAAGGCCCCGGCCATTGCGGCCAATGCCACACCTCCCGCACGCTGGGCGGCCTCGGCGGCCTCCACACCAGCCGCTGGCTCGCCGGCGCCCCAAATCTCGAAGGAAAGGGTCGCACCCCCAACATCACCCCCCACGCCAGCGGCATCGGCGCCTGGTCGGCGTCCGAAATCGCCGAATATCTCGAAACCGGTTTTACCCCCGATTATGATTCCGTCGGCGGCGCCATGGTCGAAGTCCAATCCAACATGGCGCAACTCACCTCTGCTGACCGCGCCGCTATCGCCGCCTATCTCAAGGCCATCCCGCCCCAACCCAAAGACTGACCCCCTGACTCCCTCCCCCGCGACCTGTGGTCGCCTCCGGCTCCGTGGGACGGGCGACTCGCGCACTTGCGCAAGCGGGGTGGGGTTCGCCCTCCGAAGCACACTCCCCAAACTGGTAACTTCCCCCAAAATCTGCCATGCTGCCGCATCCAACGGGAGCAAGCCGATGCCCGATCTCGATGGCGACAAACTCAATGCCCTCGTCGGCAAGATGCTCGGCGATCTGGGCGGCGCCTTCAGCGTGCCCACCGCCCGCATCGGCTT
>JANPEP010000178.1:0-2637 GCA_031422995.1 Polymorphobacter sp.
GCCTCGCCCCCCACGCCCGCGGGGAATATCGCGGCGACGCCAACCTCCTCAACAGCTGCTATTTCGATGATTCGATCGAGGAACACGGCAGCAGCTTCACCGGCAATGCCCGGGATTACGTCTCCGGCGCCATGAAGCGCCTCGCCAAGGCCGGCGTCATGGCCCACTACCTCTGCAACGCCCATATCGCCCTGGCTGGCGAGACCGCCTGGGTGGAAAGCTACCTCCTCACCTTCGCCCGCTTCGGCACGGCCGACGCCCCCGTCGACACCCTCACCGGCGGGCGTGTGGTGGATCGCTTCGAACGGCGCGCCGGCGAATGGCGCATCGCCCACCGCAAGATGGCCTTCGACTGGAACCACGACATGCCGAGCAACGAAGCCTGGTGCCAGGGCCTGTTCAAACCCGATGACCCCCGCATGATCATGGGCACCCGCGGGCAGGGCGATCTCAGCTACAGCCGCTTCTGACGCTTCCCTCCCGCTTGCGGGATGGGTTGGAGGTGGGAGGAGCCCGTGCAAGTCGCATCAATCTTGACAAAAACAGCCAAATAGGCTATTTTTCCCAAGCGTCGCTCTTTGAACCCGCCATCATTCCACTTGCTTCGCGCCACCATTCGGCAACGCGAAACACCCCGATTCAGGTGTCGACTTGGTGTCGACTTCCGCGCCTTGGACTCAGAATTTCACTCCAATTTCAACACCATAGGTCCGCGGCGCCCCCAAGCGTGAAACCTCGTCCCCAAAGAACGCAATGATGTTCGTCCGGTATGTCTCGTCGGTCACATTGCGCACCCACACCGACGCCGTCACCTTACCCTCGTTCGGCGTCAGCGAAGCCCGCAAGTTCAACAACCCATAGGGCTTTTCGAACTGCGCATTGTCTGGCGCCCAAAACAATTTGCCCTGGCGATTATAGTTGATGTTGAAACTGAACCCGTCCTTCCACTGGCCGATGTCGCTCTGGATCACCGCCCCGACATTCCATTGGTATTTCGGCGTCCGTTGCAGGAAATTGCCGCTCGAATCGCGGCCCAGCGAATCGATGAAATCGACATATTCGGTATCGAGCAACGTCAGCCCGCCGTTCAGCGAGAACCAGTTGGTCACCGCCACTTCGGCTTCGACCTCGATGCCCTTGATCTTGGCATCGGCGGCATTGTCGGTGATGTTGCACAGGCAATCCTGGTTGGTCTGCGTCACCTGCAAATTCTTGTACCGCATCTTGAACAGCGCGATGTTCAACCGCGCCCGCTTGTCGAACAGCTCCAGCTTGGCGCCGACCTCGAAATTGTTCACCGTCTCCGGGTCATAACTCGCCCGCGCCGCAACGTCGTTTGCGGGGTCGTCCTCGAACCCGCCACCTTTGTAACCCGTAGAATAGGTTGCATAAAACAACATGTCGTCGTTGGGCGTGAACTCTGCCGTCACCTGTGGCGTCCATTCATCCCAGCTGTCGCCATAATCGGTGGTGAAGCCGCCGCCCTTGGGATATCGCGCCGACAAGGGGGTCAGGGCGACCGTGTCCTTGGGGTTGAACTTGTCGCCCGTCTCGACCGACAGCCCGGTTACGGTGCCTTCCTTCTTGTCGTTCGAATACCGGATACCCGCGACCACGCGCAGCATGTCGTTGAAGCGATACCCCAGCTCGCCAAAGAACGCATAGGACCGGTTGCGTGCCTCATTGTCCCACCGGCTCTCGCCCGACAATGTCGGGATCGGCGCAGGCACCTCGGCCCAGAACCGGTCGGTCTTCTCCACCTTGTCCTTCTGGAAATAGCCGCCGACAATCCACTCGAGCCCGGTTTCCTTGCGCTGTGAAACAATCCGGATTTCCTGGCTGAACTGGTTGATCTTCTCGGCCTCATTCACTGGAAATGTGAACAAGGTCGGTGAAATCACCCCAAAGCCATTGTCCGGACCAATCCCCGTCTGATCATAGACGTTGAACGCGTCGCCATGCCGATACCCGGTGATCGAAGTGATTGTCGCCGTATCTCCCAGGTCATAATCCATGCGCAGCGAGATGCCATATGCCTCGCGGTCGAGCTGCTGCGGTGTGGGCGCACTCTCGCCGCTATATTGCGGAAATTCGGGCAAACTCTCGCGAATGCCCAACGGCCGGCCGCGGATGTTGCCGATCCGCACCCGCGCCGCGCTCCATGGCCCCGATCCCGCGGCCGGACCATCGATCGCCACGGAATGGAAGCCGTTCGATTTGTCCTTGGTGTAATCGAATACCAGGCGGGCCTTGAAATCCCCACCCTGCGGCGCAAACAGCAATTGCCCGCGCGCCTGGAAACTGTCGACATTGTCCAGATCGATATCGTGCAGGATATCGCGGTTGAAGCCTTCGCGGTTGCGATATTGCACCGAAAGTCGCGCCGCCAATGAATCGGTCAGCCCACCGGTCACATGCCCGCGCACCAGGATTTCGTCGAACGCGCCATAGCCCACGGTCAACGCACCGCCGGTATCGAAACTCGGGCTGGCGGTGATGATGTTGATCGCCCCGCCCACCACGTTGCGGCCCAGCAAAACGCCCTGTGGCCCGCGCACCACTTCCACCCGTTCGACATCATACAGGTCGAAATTGAACAACCCCGACCTGCCGACATAGACATCATCGGAAAAAATC
>JANPEP010000179.1:0-12647 GCA_031422995.1 Polymorphobacter sp.
GGTCACCTTGGCAATGGCGGGCTCCGCCGGCGAAGAGATTGAAGTTTCAAGGAAAATCGAACGCGGGACAGGCTCGGATTACCGGGTCAATGGCCGCGATGCGCGGGCGCAGGACGTGCGGCTGCTGTTTGCCGACAGCGCCACCGGTGCACATTCGCCCGCGATTGTCGGGCAGGGGCGGATCAGCGCGATCATCGCGGCAAAACCTGCCGAGCGCCGGATGTTGCTGGAGGAAGCCGCCGGCATAGCCGGGCTGCATGTGCGGCGGCGAGAGGCCGAGATCCGCCTGCGGGCCGCCGAGGCCAATGTCGCGCGGCTGGACGATGTGATCCGCAATCTGGAGGCGCAGGCCAATTCAATGCGGCGCCAGGCGAAGACGGCGGAACGCTATCGGGCGCTTTCGGACCGGCTGAAAATCGCCGAAGCTTCATTGCTTTATGCGCGATGGAAGGCGGCGCAAATGGCGTCCGAAGCGGCGCGATCGGCGGCGGCGGACGCTGAAGCCAAGGCCGGGGACCTGACGCGGATTGCCGCGGCGCTGACCACCGAGGCGACCAACACCAGCGCCAATTTGCCGGATTTGCGGCTGGCGGAGGCAGCTGCTGCGGCAGGAGTGCAGGCGCTGCGCCAGTCGCGGGCGCTGCTCGATGCCGAGGCGGCAGGGGCGGTGCGGCGGCGCGGCGAACTGGAGCAATTGTTGGCGGCGGTGGCGCGGGATGCGGCGCGGGAGGCGGCACTGGCCGAGGATGCGGGCGCTGCGGAGGGACGGCTGGCGGGCGAAGCCGGGGATTTGGCGGGGCGGTTGGCGGGGGTCGAAGCCGCGATTCCGGGGCAGTTGGCGGTGGTTGACGCCGCAGTCGCGGGGAGTGCGGCGGAAGAAGCGGCTTTGAGCGCCGCAGTTGATGCGCATGCCGCGGCTTTGGCAGAGGCGCGCAGCGCGGCGGACGCGGCGCAAGCGGCAGCGGCGCGACTGGCGCGGGCGGAGGCGGAGGGGCGCGATCTGGCGGCGCGGCTGGGTCGGCTGGCGCCGGCGCCCGACACTGGCGGGCTTGCCGGCGCGGTCGATGCGGCGGTGGCAGCGTTGGAGGCGGCGGAGGCGGCGCTGGCGGATGCTGAAGGCACGCGGCCGGCGGCGGAGGCAACGCGGGCGGAAGCGGCAGCGACTCATGCGGCGTCGCGGGCGACGCTGGCGAGTTTGGCGGCGGAGGGCGACGCACTGGCGCGGCGGCTTGCGGCGGATTCGGGCAAGGGGCCGCGGATGGCCGATCGCGTGGAGACGCGCGCCGGATATGAAGCGGCGCTGGCGGCGGCGCTGGGGGATGACCTCGATGCCGGACCGGCGGATAGTGATGGCGCGCGGCGCTGGGCCGGTGCTTTGGCGGCGGAAGATCCGGCCTTGCCCGATGGGGTGGCTCCACTGGGGACTTTGGTGACGGCGCCGCCGGAACTGGCGCGGCGGTTGGCCCAGATTGGCGTTGTCGAGGCCGAGCCTTCGGCGGCGATGATCGCGAGCCTGAAACCGGGCCAGCGGTTGGTGACGATGGCGGGTGCCTTGTGGCGCTGGGATGGTTTTGTCGATGCGGGCGGCCGCACCGATGCGGCGGCGGCGCGGCTCAGGGCGCGGCGGCGGGCGACGGAGGTGGAGCGTGAGCGTGTTGGTGGGCAAGCGGCGCTCGATGCGGCGGCGGCGGCATTGGCGACGGCGGTTGCGACAGCGGGCGCGGCACAGGAGGGTGAGCGGGTGGCGCGCAGCGCTCGCGACGCAGCAGCGCGCGGGCTGGCCGAAGCGCGGGCGCGCTTTGCCGCCGCCGAAACGGCGGCCAGCCGGCGCGCCGGGGAGGAAGCAAGCCTGCAATCCGCCATCGCCCGCAGCGACGAGGAACGGGCACGACTGGCCGCCGAAGCCGAGACGGCCCGCGCGGCCGTTCCGGCCAGCGATGCGCTCGCCGAACTGGCAACAGCGCTGGCGGCGGCCCGCACAAACGCCGAAGCCGCTCGTGTCGCCATGGCCACGGCCCGCGCTGCCGCTGATGCCCAACAGCGCGAGATCAAGATCGCCAAACGCCGCATTCACGCCATCACCGCCGAACGCGCCGACTGGCAACGCCGGCGCGAGGCCAGCGCCGGACAACAGGCCGAGCTTGCCACCCGCGCCGACAATGCCCGCGCCGAACAGGCCGAACTCGCCAGCCGCGACGATGGCATCGCTCGCGAAATTGCCGGCATCGCCACCCGCACCGCCGCCGCCGAAGCCGCGCGCGCCGCCGCCGCCGATGCGCTGGCCCGCGCCGAAGCCGATCTTGCGGCGCTGGTCGCCAAGGCGCGCGCTGCCGATGAAGCCGTGTCTGCCGCTCGCGAAGCCCGTGCGACTGCCCGCGCCGAAGCCGAGCACCAGGATGGTGCCCGCGCCGACGTCGAGCGCCTGTCGGGTGAGCGCTTCGGCTGCCCGCCGCCGGTCCTGCCAGGGCGATTCGGCTTCAGCCACGAGGCCGGCGACCCGCAGGCCCTCGCCGAAGCGCATGACGCACTGCTCGAGGAGCGCGAGCGGCTTGGCCCGGTAAATCTGCGCGCCGATATCGAATTGGCGGAACTGGAGGCGCAGGCCAAGCTGACCGACAGCGAAAAGGCCGAGCTCGACACCGCCATCGCCCGGCTGCGCGGCTCGATCGGCAGTCTGAACCGCGAAGGCCGGGCCCGGCTGGCGGCGGCGTTCACGGCGGTCGACGCGCATTTCCGGGTGCTGTTCACCGATCTGTTCGGCGGCGGGGAGGCGCAACTGGCGCTGATCGAATCCGACGATCCGCTCGAGGCCGGGCTGGAGATCATGGCGCAGCCACCGGGCAAGAAGCTGCAATCGTTGACATTGCTGTCGGGCGGCGAACAGGCGCTGACGGCAACGGCGCTGATCTTTGCGCTGTTCCTCGCCAATCCGGCGCCGATCTGCGTGCTCGATGAAGTCGATGCGCCGCTCGATGATGCCAATGTCGAGCGGTTTTGCGACCTGCTCGATCGCATGGCCGCCGAAACCGCCACGCGCTTCCTGATCGTCACGCATAATGCCGTAACGATGAGCCGGATGCACCGATTATATGGTGTCACCATGGGCGAGCCGGGAGTTTCGCAACTGGTGTCGGTGGACTTGCAAGCGGCGGAGCGGTTGCTGGCGGCCGAGTAGGCTTCTGCCGCACTGCACAAGAGTTGACAGCACCGCCCCCCCTATATAGAGCGCGCCCAAGCTTTGACGGCTTTGCTGTCAGGGGCCATTGGCCTGTTGCGGATACCCCGTAACAGCCAGTTTTCAGACAACAAGGGTTCCCCCGCCTTGGCCAACAACCACGATGATGATGCGCTTGCGCGCCGCATCGCCGCGGCACGCGAAGCCGAAGCGTCAAAGCGTGACGGTTCGAAGCGCGAGGAAAGCCAGGGCTGGTCGATTGCCGTCGAATTCGTCGGCGCTATGCTGGTCGGGGGCCTCCTCGGCTGGTTCATCGACCGGCAGGCGGGAACGGGACCTTGGGGCCTGATAATCTTGTTGTTGCTGGGCTTTGCCACCGGTTTGCGGTCGGTTTTGCGCCAGCAGAAGAAGTTCGACGGGGAATAGACGCGACATGGCCAACCCGATGGAACAGTTCACGATCGAGCGGATCATCCCCCTGGATGTCGCCGGCCGGGATGTGTCCTTCACCAATTCGTCGTTGTGGATGCTGATCGCGATGCTCGTGGTCGCGGCGTTCCTCTATATCGGCACGGCCAAGCCGCAGCTGGTCCCGGGCCGTGCCCAGGCCGCTGTCGAGTATCTGTATGATTTCATACGCGACATGTTGCGTGAAAATGTCGGCAAGGAAGGCCTGAAATATGCGCCGCTGATCTTTGCGCTGTTCATCTTCGTGCTGGCCTGCAATCTGCTCGGGCTTATCCCCTTTCTCGGCGCCTTCACCCCGACGAGCCATATCGCCGTCACCTTCGGGTTGGCCGCCATAGTTTTCGTGCTTGTGCTGATTGTCGGCTTTGCCAAGCACGGCCTGCACTTCTTCACCTTGTTCCTGCCGGAAGGCACGCCGATTTTCGTGTTGCCGCTGGTTGCGGCCATTGAATTCCTGTCGTTCCTGTCGCGGCCCTTCACCCTCGCCATCCGGTTGTTCGCCAACATGACCGCCGGGCACGTGTTGTTGAAGGTGTTTGGCGGGTTTGTCGTCGCGCTGGGGTCGTTCGAAGCCCTGCCCTATGTGTTCGGCATCATTCCGCTCGGCGTCAACGTGGCGCTGACGGCGCTGGAACTGCTGATTGCCGTCGTGCAGGCCTATGTCTTCGCGTTGCTGGCTTCGATCTATCTCAACGATGCTGTGAACCTGCACTAGGGTTCGTTGATACGGAATTACCTGAACTACCAACCATAACTGATTGATCTGAGAAGGACTTATAATGGACGTTGCATCTGCAAAGCTGATCGGTGCCGGTCTTGCTGCCATGGGCGCGGGTTTCGCCGCCATCGGCGTCGGCCTCATCTTCGGCATGTTCCTCCAGGGCGCGCTGCGCAATCCTGCGGCTGCTGACAAGCTCGGCGCGCGGCTGATCTTCGGCTTCGCCGTGACCGAAGCGCTTGGCCTGATCGCGGCGGTTGTCGCGCTCGCGCTCGCTTTCGGCTAAGGACAGCCTGACCCGTGCCGCAATTTGAAACTGCCAATTTCCTGCCGCAAATGGTGTGGCTCGCCGTGATTTTCACGGTGCTTTACTTCGCCGTGGTGCGTCCGACCTTGCCAAAGGTCGGGCGGGTCATCGATGAACGCGAGAGCCGGGTGGCAGGGGATCTGGATGCGGCCGAGTCAGCCAAGGGGGAGGCGGACGCCATCCGCTCCCGTTATGACGAGGGCATGGCGGCGGCACGTGAAGCAGCGCAGGCGCAAGTCGGCACGGCCCGCGATGATGCCGGCAAGGCGGCGGAACTTCGCCTGAAGGAACTGGCGACGGTTCTGGATGGCAAGGCCGCCGAAGCCGGCAACCGCCTTACGACGGCGCGGGCCGCGGCCCAGTCCAAACTTGCTGCGACCACCGCCGACCTGACCGCGGAAGCGGTGCAGCGGCTGGTCGGCATCAACGTGCCGATGGCCGATATCGAAGCCGCGCTTGCGGCACAAAAGGTGGACTGACGGTGGCTGAAACCCTTCCTTTGACCACTGCCGGTGAAATTCCGGCTGGCGAAATTCATGCCGGCACCGAAGTCGCCGGTGGTGAGCATCACGTCGAAGCGACTCTGCTGGGGCAGGGTGCCGAATTCTGGGTCTATGTGTCGATGGCAATCTTCTTCGCCCTCGCCATCATCGTCGGAAAATTGCCCAGCCGCATCACCGGGGCGCTCGATGCGCGCATCGCCGGGGTGAAGCGCCAGCTTGATGAAGCCAAGGCCGTGCGTGTTGAGGCCGAAGCCCTGCTCGCCGATGCCAACGCCCGGCGCGAAGCCGCAACCAAGGATGCCGAAGCCATTGTGACCCGCGCCAAGGCCGAAGCCGCCGAACTCGTGGCCGAAAGCCAGAAGGCCGCGGCACTGACCATCGAACGTCGCACGGCCGCCGCAGAATCAAAGATTGCCGCCGCCGAACGCGCTGCCGAGGCCGAATTGCGCGCCGATGTAGCGCGGCGGGTGACAGCAGCGGCCGCGACATTGATCGCTGCCAATGCCGACAAGGCCTTGCAGGCAAAGCTTACTGACGATGCCATCGCCGGGCTGGAACGTCGCCTGCACTGATGCGTCTGTGATGGCTCTGCATTGCTTGGTCGCCATGGTTCTGATAATGCCGCTGCAATCATGACAACCCACCTGCCGATGAGCCGACGAGGCTGACCCGCCGCCACCATCCCGGTGGCCGGTGTGCTCCCCGCGTTGCAATCGGAAAGACTCCCCTCACGTGATTCAGATAGTCCCCGCGCAGGCCATCGACCTGCTCGAAATCGACGTCATGCTCGATTTGGGTTTTGGCCCGGCGCGCCGCAATCGCACCGCCTATCGGCTGCGTGATGGTCTGGTGCCCGATCCGGGCCTGTCGTTCGTGGCGCGTGATGCCGATGATCTCATCGGCTCGGTGCAATGCTGGCCGCTGCAATTGCGCGATGCCGCTGCCCAGTTGCTGCCGCTCATCCTGCTCGGCCCGGTTGTGACTGCCCAGGACCGGCAAGGGCAGGGCATCGCCACGCGGCTGGTCAACGCCGCGCTCGCCACCATCGATGCGCGCGACGCGCTACCAGTGCTGCTGATCGGCGACGCGCCCTTTTATGGCCGCTTCGGCTTCTCCGCCGCTGCCACTGGCCGCTGGGTGCTGCCGGGGCCGGTCGATCGTGACCGGTTGCTGCTGCGCGGTGGTGCCGAACTGCCGGGCGACGGATGGATTGAGGCACGCGGGGTTCGACGCGCGGCTTAGCGTCCCGGTTCCGCCGCAAGCATTTCCTCTTTGCCCACCGCGGGCTAAGGAAACGCCATGAGTGCCACTGTTGCCATCACCGATTCCGCCGGGCGAACGCCCGCCGAGCTTGCGGCCTTGCTGGGCAGTGCCAAACTGCCACCGGTGCATCTGTGGAATCCCACGCATTGCGGCCCGTCGCATATGCGCATCGCGGCGGATGGAACCTGGTTTCACGAAGGCTCGCCGATTGGCCGCAAGGAGCTGGTGAAGCTGTTCTCGACGATTTTGCGGCGCGAGGCGGATGGCAGTTTCGTGCTGGTGACGCCGGTGGAGAAGCTCGACATTCAGGTTGATGACGCGCCGTTCATCGCCGTGGAAGCGACGAGCGAGGGGGAGGGAGCCAGTCGCCGGCTGATCTTCCGGTTGAACACCGATGATCTGGTCGCCGCCGGGCCTGACAATGTGCTGCGGGTTGAAACTGCGGCCGACGGCACGCCGCGGCCCTATCTCCATGTGCGTTCCGGGCTGGAGGCGCTGGTCAACCGCGCGGTGTTTTACCAGCTTGCCGATCTGGCGCTGGCGGAAGCCGCTACCCCGGCGCTTTCAGGACGGGCGGCTAGGCCGGCGCTTTCAGGACGGGCGGCTACGCCGCCGGGCCTGTGGAGCGGCGGCGCGTTCTTCCCGTTCATGCCGGCATGACCATCGACCGGCTGCGCGCTGCGCTCCTGACCGGCGGATCGACAGGCTTTCGCGGCGATTGGGAGGTGACGTCCGATGCCGTGCCGGATGGCGGGTCCGAGCTGACCCAGGCTGCCGTGCTCATCGCCGTCACTGCCGAGGCCGAGCCGCAATTGCTGTTGACCAAGCGCACCGCCAATCTCAGCCGTCATCCCGGCCAGATTGCGTTTCCCGGTGGCCGCGTGGACCCCGATGATGCGAGCGCGATCGATGCGGCGCTGCGCGAGGCGGAGGAGGAGGTGGCGTTGGGCCGCCATCATGTCGATGTGCTCGGCACGCTTGATCGCTATGAAACCGGCACCGGGTTTTCCATCCTGCCGGTGGTTGGCCTGGTGCCGCCAGGCCTGTCGTTCACGCCCCAGGAACGCGAAGTTGCCGAGGTGTTTCATGTGCCGTTCGCCCATGTCATGAACCCGGCCCATCATGAATTGCGGACCGGCCAATGGCAGGGCCGGGACCGGCGGTTTTACGTCATCCGCCATGGGGAGCGCGAAATATGGGGCGCGACAGCGGGCATCCTTGTCAACCTGTCGCGGCGGCTGACGTGATGTTACCGCAACCCGCCTGGGCGACAACGCCCGCTGGTGCGGCGTTGCTTGGCGCGCTGTCGGCCGGCGATGGCGTGACGCGGCTGGTCGGTGGCACGGTGCGCGATGGGCTGTTGGGGCTGCCGGGTGCCGATATCGACCTTGCGACCAGCCTGACCCCCGATGTGGTCATGCAACGCCTGGTGGCCGCCGGGTTGAAGGCAGTACCCACGGGGCTGGCGCATGGCACTGTCACGGCGGTGGCGCCGGGCCTGACGGCCGAAGTGACGACGTTGCGCCGCGATGTCGCCACCGATGGCCGTCATGCCGAGGTGGCGTTCACCGATGATTGGCGCCAGGACGCCAGCCGGCGCGATTTCACCATCAACGCGCTGTATGCGGCGTTGCCCGGCGGCGAAATCAGCGATTTTTTCGGCGGACTGGAGGATATTGCGGCAAAGCGGGTGCGCTTCATCGGATCGCCGTTGCGGCGCATCGCCGAGGATCATCTGCGTATCCTGCGCTTTTTTCGCTTTTCGGCGCGCTTTGCCGGGGTGGTGGATGCCGAAGGGCTGGCGGCCTGCACCGCGCGTGCCAATGATCTGATGGCCTTGTCCCGCGAACGCATCGCCGGGGAATTGCGCGGGCTGCTGTCGGTGGCCGATCCACTGCCGATCCTCACGCTGATGCTGGCGCATGGCATCTGGAAACCGGTGCTGCCGGAAATCACGGCGGACCGTTTGCCGGTGCTGGCGCGCACCATTGCGGCGGAAGTTGCGGCCGGAATTGCCGCCGATTGGCGACGGCGGCTGGCCGCGCTACTGCCGCCCGATGCTGCGCTTGCGGAAAGCGTTGCAGCGCGGCTGCGGCTGTCCAATGCCGACAAGGCGCGGCTGGCCGCTGCTGCCACGCCGCATCACGCGGCCGATTTGTTGCCGCAGGCGTGGAAATTTGGCGCAGAGGCGGTGCTTGATCGTCTGTTGATTGCCGGTGGTTCGGGCGCCGATGCGGCGATGCTGGGTGGCTGGCAACGCCCGCGACTGCCGGTTTCGGGGCGTGATCTGCTGGCGCGCGGCATGGCTCCGGGGCCGCAGGTTGCGGCGCGGTTGGCGGATTTTGAACGGATGTGGGTCGCGGCAGGCTTTCCGCAGGATGTGGCGACGGTAACGGTCTTGTTGGACCGCACCGTCGCCACCACCTGAGATCGAGTCGCCTGCCCCCCTGTCCGGAGGCGCGGCCGATCTGAGAACACTACGTGTTTCCTTGCGGCATCCTGGAAGCGCTGTCATGCCCCCATGGTGTCACACCCAGGCGTTTCGGGACGACCCGACGGCTTTCCACGATGAGCGAATGGTTAACGCGAACCATCACGCCGTTGGCGGTCGCCCTCGCCGCGGCATTTCGGTAACGGGCACTTTCACGCCGCGCCGTGCCAGCGCCTCGCGCAGCAACACCGCGATCTGGGCGTTTGTGCTGCGCAAGTCGCCAGCGGCGGCGCGTTCGATGGCGTCGTGTAACGCCGGGTCGAGCCGCAGCGCAAAGGCCTTTTTCGGGCTCACGTCACTGATAAAGCGAGCCGGTGTTGAGCACGGGCTGGGTATCGCGTTCGCCGCACAGTACGACCATCAGGTTGGACACCATTGCGGCGCGGCGTTCGTCATCGAGCTCGACAACCTTTTTTTCGCTGAGCATCGCCAGCGCCATTTCCACCATGCCGACGGCGCCGGCGACGAGCGTTTCGCGCGCTGCCACCACTGCTGCTGCCTGTTGGCGACGCAGCATCGCCCCGGCGATTTCCGGCGCATAAGCGAGATGGGTAAAGCCGCATTCATCGACGGTGATGCCCGCCACCGCCAGCCGCGCCATCAATTCCGCCCGCAATTCGCCGCTGATGCGTTCATGGTCGCCGCGCAGGGTGACTTCCTTGTGCTCGAAATCATCATAGGGATAGCGCGCGCCGATGGTGCGCACCGCGACTTCGACCTGGGCCGCAACGAACGCGCCATAATCATCGACATCAAACAGCGCCTGCGCCGAATCGGTGACGCGCCACACCACTTGCGCGGCGATTTCAATGGGGTTGCCGCGCTGGTCGTTGACCTTGATGGTCTGCGAAATCAGGTTGTGCGCTCGCAGCGAAATCTTCTGCTTGCCCATCCACGGCCAGGTCCAGCGCAGTCCCGGCGTGCGGTCGCTGCCGCGATAGGCTCCGAACAGGGTTATCGCCGCCGCTTCATTGGGTTGAATCTTGTAAAAACCCGGCATGATGAACAGAAACGCCAGCGATGACGCCACCGTCACCAGCAATTGGAACGGGTTGCCGGACGCCGCTGCGATCATGCCGAACAGGCCAAAGATGATGACGAAGAACAGGATGGCCAGCATCAAAAAGCCATTGGCGCCACCGCCGGTGAACTCACGGCTTGGCGTGGTCGAAATGTCGGTCATGGACGTCGCCCTTCAATAAAGACGATATCATATTTATATCAGAATAAGCCGTTCCACAAGCGCAACCGGTGCGATTCAGTCACCCCCACCGTCACCCCCGCCATTGCTCCCACCATCGCCTGCATCACCCGCATCGCTCCAGCTTCCGCTGCTGCCACCCCCGCCGAAATCGCCGCCACCGGGGTTGAGATCGGCCGGCTGGCTGGCTGTGTCGCCTGATCTGCGCCGTTCAAGCTCGCTGTTGCCATCGGCGTTTACATATGGCGCGACATGGCCGTCGCCAGTCGGCGTTCGCCGCGGCCGTGAAACCAGCACCAACAGCACAACGGCCAGAACGATGATTGGAATGATGATCATCGGCCGTCGCTCACCCGCTAGACTTCGTCGGGGCCAGGCGTTTCGTCGTCATCGCCGCGCCGCCGCTTGAAAACCTTGCCGGGGTCGCGCGCTATCAACCACAGCACCCAGCCGAGCAGGGCAAGATTGAGCGCCGCGACAATGATGATCGATTTCATGGCGCGTCCCTTACCCGAACTTGTTGTCGCGCGGAAAGCCGGTTGGCGGCAATCGCCCGGCGCTGCCGCGTGCGCCCTTCCAGAAACTCAGGTCGGCCTCGGTCCGCGTCCGCGTGCCGGCACCGCCCATGGCCCAGCTGAGGCCGTCCGCCATCACAAAGCTGCGTGCATCGGCCAGCCCGCCATCCTTGTAGCGTTGCAGGGTCACGCCCTGGCCACGGCCCATCACCGGCAATTCATCCAGCCCGAACACCAGCAGCTTTCGGTTGTCGCCGATCACCGCAACCATGTCGTCTCCCGGCGCAATGGCGCGCAACACGCTGAATTTGGCCTTTTCCTTCAGATTGAGCACCTGCCGCCCCTTGCGGGTTTCGGCGAGCACATCCGCCGCCTCGACAATGAACCCCCGCCCGTCGCTGGCGGCGACCAGCAGCCGGGCATCAGCCTTCCACACCGACAGCGCGACGATCTCGGTCCCTTCGGCAAGATCGATCATCAGCCGCAACGGCTCGCCAAAGCCGCGCCCGCCCGGCAATTTGTCCGGCGAAAGCGTGTAGAACCGCCCATCCGACGCCGCGACCATGATCTTGTCGGTGGTGTACGCATGGAAGGCGAAGGCCGGCCCATCGCCTTCCTTGAACTTGATGGCGTCGCCGGCGGTCAGGTCGGTGTGCCCCTTCATCGCTCGCACCCAGCCCTTTTGCGAGGCGATGATCGTCAACGGCTCCTTGTCGATCATCTCCTCAAGGGTGATCATCTTCACATTCGGTGCCGCCTCGATGGTCGTCCGCCGCATCCCCAATGGCGTCGCCGGCCCATAGATGGCGCGCTGCTCCGCCAGGTCCTTGGCCAGCCGTGATGTCTGCTCGGCGGTCGAATCAATCAACCCGCGCAGCCCCTTGGCCTCCAGGGTCAGCGCCTTGTTCTCCTTGGCAATCTCCATCTCCTCCAGCCGGCGCAAGGACCGCAGCCGCATGTTGAGGATGGCCTCGGCCTGGTTCGGCGTCAGTGCAAAGGTGGTAATCAACGACGCCTTGGCGTCATCCTCCTCGCGGATGATGCGGATGACTTCATCCAGATTGAGATAGGCGATGAGGAAGCCGCCCAAAATTTCCAGCCGCGCATCGATCTTGTCGAGCCGATAGCGTGACCGCGCCACCAGCACTTCGCGCTGGTGCACCAGCCATTTGGCCAGCACCTGCTTCAACGACAGCACGCCGGGCCGGCCATGGTCGAGCACGTTCATGTTGAGCGACACCCGGGTTTCGAGGTCGGTCAGCTTGAACAGGCTTTCCATCAGCACCGCGGGATCGACATTGCGCGATCGCGGCTCGATGACGATGCGGACTTTTGCGTCCGATTCATCGTCGATATCACCCAATATCGGCAGCTTCTTCTCGGTCACCAGGTCGGCGAGCGCCTCGATCAGCTTTCCCTTGACCACTTGATAGGGGATTTCGTCGACGATGATCCGCCACATCCCCTGGCCCAGATCCTCCTTGTGCCAGCGCGCCCGCAGCCGAAAGCTGCCGCGCCCGGTGGCGTAGGATTCGGCGATGCTGGCGGCGGATTCGACACAAATGCCGCCGGTGGGGAAATCCGGCCCCTTCACCCATTCGAGCAGCGCCGCTTCGGGCAAATCCGCATCGGCGAGCAACGCCATCGCCGCATCCAGAACCTCGGCAACATTGTGCGGCGGAATGTTGGTCGCCATGCCGACGGCGATGCCCGACGATCCATTGGCGAGCAGATTGGGGAACATGCCGGGGAAAACCTCGGGCTCTTCCTCCTCGCCATTATATGTCGTGCGAAACGCGACGCTGGCTTCGTCGAGTCCGTCCATCAGCTCATAGGCTGCCGCCGTCAGCCGCGCCTCGGTGTATCGCATGGCCGCAGCGTTATCGCCGTCGATATTGCCGAAATTGCCCTGGCCATCGATCAGCGGATAACGCAGCGAGAAATCCTGGCTCAGCCGCACCAGCGCATCATAAATCGATTGGTCGCCATGCGGGTGATATTTGCCC
>JANPEP010000180.1:0-2000 GCA_031422995.1 Polymorphobacter sp.
CCGGCCCCGATCGCTTCTTCACCGTGCTTCAGGCCGCCAACCCCGGCCAGCTGATTTCCCGGACCGCGTTCGATGCGGCCATGCCCATCGTTGCCACCTGTTTTGTCCTGCTTGGCCTCGCCCATGCCTGCGGCGGCTGGCTGCTGCTGCGCGGCCAACTGCGCCATTTCGCGATTGCCTGGTCCGCTGCTCTGCTGTTCGCGGCCATCGCCGTTGCCGTCCAATTGACGGTGGTCTGGTCCCTCGACGGCCTCCCCAGTGAATTCGTCGCGCTGCTTGTGCAGATGCTCGGCCTGCCGGCGCTGCTGCTGTGGTCGCAGGCAAGACGGAACGACATCTCAGCCTGAAAACATGAGGGAAACACGATGATGTACCAGTCGAAATTCGCCGCGGCCGCCATCATCGTTCTTGCCGGCAGCGCCGCCATCGCCAGTCCCACATCAAGGGCGCAATCCGTCATCGCCGCATCGAAACAGGCCACCGGCGGCGCTGCCTGGGACAAGTTGCAGGCCGCCGACGAGCAAGGCACGCGCGGTGACGGCACCCAGCCCTATCGCACCTGGCTGAACTTCCAATCCTACGGCATGCGGAACGAGAGCCATCGCGGGGCGGCGGTGATGACGCAAGGCTTCAACGGCAATTCCGTGTGGCGGCGCGGCCCGGACGGCAAGGTCGCCGTGATGACCGACGCAAAGGCCCGCATCGAGGCCATCCTCACCGCCTATATTAGCAACAACGGCTATTATTTCCCGCGCCGCTTCCCCGCCACGTTCAAATATGTCCGACAAGCCAACGAAGCCGGCCGCGCGTCCGACGTTCTCGAAATCACCCCAACCAACAGCCGGCCGTTCGAAATCTGGTTCGACCGCAACAACAAGCAGGTCTGGCGCATCATCGACCGCGGCGACGGCCCGCCGATCACCGTAGAGGCCAGTGACTACCGCCCCACCGGCGGCGTCCTTGTCCCCTACACCCTCACCGTAACCGGCCCGGACGGCAAAATGATCGATCGCGCCATGGTCAAGTCTGTCACTTTCGGCCCTGTCGACACCAGCCAGTTCGACCCACCGAAACCATAGCCGGTGGGCCGCAATCGCGACGTCTCAAGCGCCTCTAAACCCCCATCAGCTGCGCCTGTTCCTCCGCCCCGCTAAGCCGCCACCGCAATCCGCTCCACCCTGATCGCATCCCCATGCGCGCGTACCGCAGCCAAATCATGCGCCGTCTGCATCCGCAACAGCGTCTCGGCGCGCAATCCAAACCCCTTCTCGAACCGCAACGCCATTTCCGCCGACAGTCCGGAGTTGGCATTGAGCAGATTGCTCATCGCCTGCCGCGTCACCCCCAGTTTTTCGGCAATGGCGGTAATCGTCAAACCCGTCGGCTCGACAATCTCGGTCCGCAACCATTCACCGGGGTGAACAGCAAAGCTGGCGTGCAGGGTAATGGCCATCAGTGATAATCCTCCAGGTCCATGTCCGTGATCCCGCCGCCGGCATCCACACGAAACGTCATCCGCCAGTTCTTCGTCAGTGTAAGCGCCCATTCCCCCGCCCGGCCGCCCGACAGCCGATGCGCGCCATAATTCGGCGGCACCAGCAACTCATCCTCCGCTTCGATCGCTGCAAGGAACGCCAGCATCTTGCGCAATCGATCGACAAGATCGCCGGGCAACCCCTTGGCACTACCGGTTTCGGCAAAACGCCGCAGCGCCTTATGTCGAATGTTCTCGATTTCCACTTTTAAAGCCTAGTTCAAGCACCGTCGCGTGTCAAGTGACGCTTGACGAGTCTAAAACTCCATCATTCCCGCCAGCCGTTTCGGAGCACTCGCCCGCCAACTCCGCGCCAGCCAATCCTCAACATGCCCCCAATCCACATCCCCCATATCCAGCCGTATCCCGATCCAGCCCGAAGGCCCAAAATACGCCGGGCGGTAATATAACTCCGGATCATTCTCGATCAGCTGCGCCTGTTCCTCCACCCCGCTAGCCTTCACCA
>JANPEP010000181.1:0-7435 GCA_031422995.1 Polymorphobacter sp.
ATTCGATCAAAACTTCGGTCGTCGTCTCCGAACATCCCGAATGCGCGCCGCCCATGATGCCGCCGATGTCGTGAACCATCGCGCTATCCGCAATCGCTGTCATCGTCGCGTCGAGCGTATAGGTCTTGCCGTTGAGCGCCAACACCTGTTCGCCGTCGCGCGCCTTGCGGGCCACCAGCCCACCCGTAAGCTTGGCACGGTCATACACGTGCAGCGGCCGCCCCAGGTCGAACATCACGAAATTGGTGATGTCGACCAGCGCCGAAATCGGCTTCTGCCCGATGGCCTTCAGCTTTTTCTGCATCCAGGGGTGTGACGCCCCATTGGTCACGCCCGAGACGGTGCAGGCGAAAAACGCCGGGCAACCCGCCGGATCGTCGGTGCGCACGTCCGGCCCCGGGCCGGCGCGAGGTACCGTCAGCGCCGCTATGCGATACGCCTCGGCCAACGACTTGAGCCGGCCCAGCCCGACGGCGGCTAGGTCGCGCGCAATGCCGCGCACCCCCATGCAATCCTGCCGGTTCGGCGTGATCGCCACATCGAACACCGGGTCGGCGATGTCGGCCCAGTCGATATAACGGCCCCCCACCGGCGCATCGGCCGGCAGCTCGATGATGCCGTCATGCTCGTCGGACAATTCCAGCTCGCGCATCGAACACATCATGCCGCGCGATTCGACCCCGCGGATGGCCGCGACCTTCAAGGTGATGCCACTGCCCGGAACGAACGTCCCCGGCGCGCCGAACACGCCCTTCATGCCGGCGCGGGCATTGGGCGCGCCGCACACCACTTGCATCGGGTCACCACTGCCGACCCGAACCGACAGCACTTGCAACTTGTCCGCCTGCGGATGCGGCGCCGCCGTCAACACCTCGGCAATAGTGAACGCAGCGAGCTTGGCGGACGGATCATCGATGCCCTCGACCTCCAGCCCCAGCGACGTCAACGCCACCGAAATCTCGTCCACCGAAGCCTCTGTCTCAAGATGCTCCTTCAACCACGAAAGCGTGAACTTCATGCCCCAACTCCCCCGCTGAGGGTGGGCACGTCGAACGCCGAAAACCCATGATGCTTCAACCAGCGCAGATCGGCATCGAAGAACGGCCGCAGGTCACTCATCCCGTATTTCAGCATCGCCAGCCGGTCGATTCCGCAGCCAAAGGCAAAGCCCTGATACTCATTCGGATCAAGCCCGCAGGCCGCGATGACGCGCGGATGCACCATGCCGCTGCCCAACACTTCCAGCCATTTATCGACCTCGCCTGCGCCCGCCGGCTTCCCTGTCTTCGACGAATAGCCGACATCGACCTCCACCGAAGGCTCGGTGAACGGGAAATAGCTCGGCCGGAACCGCAACGCCACGTCATCGACTTCGAAGAACGCCTTGATGAAGGTCTCCAGCGTCCAGCGCAGATTGGCCAGCGTCGCGGTCTTGTCGATCACCAGCCCCTCGACCTGGTGGAACATCGGCGTGTGCGTCGCATCCGAATCCGATCGATACACCCGCCCTGGCGCAATGATCCGGATTGGCGGCTTCTGCGTCATCATCGTGCGGATCTGCACCGGCGAGGTGTGCGTGCGCAGCAACATCTTGCTCGCTCCAGGGACGTTCTGCGGGAAATAGAATGTATCGTGCATCGCCCGCGCCGGATGGCTTTCGGGAATGTTGAGCGCGCTGAAATTGTGCCAATCGTCCTCGATCTCCGGGCCGGTGGCGACGGCAAACCCCAGATCGGCGAAAATCTCTGCCAGCTCGTCCATCACCTGCGAAACCGGATGGATAGAGCCCATCAGCGCCGGCGCCACCGGCAGTGTCATGTCCTGCCGCTCGCTTGCCAGCCGCGCGTTCAGCGCTGCGGCTTCCAGTTCCGCCTTGCGCCCCGCTAGCGCACCGCTGACCGCTTCGCGCAGGCCGTTCAGTCTCGGCCCCTGGACCTGGCGTTCCTCGGGCGGCATACCGCCAAGGGTCTTGAGCAGCCCCGTCACCGATCCCGATTTGCCCATCGCAGCAACGCGCACGGCCTCCAAAGCCTCCGGTGACGCGGCGGCAGCAATCTGGCCCATAATCTCGGCCTGCATCGTTTCGGTATCGGTCGTCATCACATTCCCCACTGGCACGCAGCGGTTAACCGCTCACCCGCCAAAACAAAAGGGGCGCGAGAGTTGCCCCCCGCGCCCCTTGATGTCTGTCCGGGTGGACCGCTTACGCAGCCATCGCCGGCTTGGCATCAAGCGCGGCCTGGGCCTGCGCGATGATGGCCTTAAAGACTTCCGGTTCGTGCATAGCCATGTCTGCCATGATCTTGCGGTCGATTTCGATGCCGGCGAGCTTGGTGCCGTGCATGAACACGCCATAGGTCAGGCCCTGCTCGCGCACCGCGGCGTTGATACGCTGGATCCAGATCGCCCGGAACGAGCGCTTCTTGACCTTGCGATCGCGGTAAGCATATTGCCCAGCCTTTTCAACCGCCTGCTTGGCGATACGGATGGTGTTCTTGCGACGGCCATAATAGCCCTTCGCCTGTTCGAGAACCCGCTTGTGGCGGGCTTTTGTGGTTGTACCACGTTTGACGCGTGCCATTTCCCGGCCTCCTTACTTAAGACCGTACGGGGCCCAGAGCTTCACCCGGGGCGTATCGGCCTCGGACAGCACACTGGTTCCACGATTCTGGCGGATATATTTGGCATTGTGGCTGATCAAACGGTGGCGCTTTCCAGCGACGCCGTGCTTGATCTTGCCGGACGCGGTGATCTTGAAGCGTTTCTTCACACCGCTCTTGGTCTTGAGCTTGGGCATTTCGTCTCCTGTAGACGCATCATTGAACAGCCACGGCAGCCCATTCAGCCGGGCGTGTTCGGTCATGCGAAGCGCGGGGCTATAACGATACCCCCCCCACCATGCAAGCGTTGTCATGCGTCCTGTGCTGCTGGCACCGCGCGCCGCAGCGCCAACATCTACGCCCGTCCGGCCACAGCACTCAATTGCCCGACATCGATCCCCACAGATTCGAACGCCGCCGGCCACCGCTGCGCAATCGCCGTCTCGAATACCAACTCCGCATCGCCTGGCGCCGCATACCAGCCATGCTTGGTCATCTCGCCATCCAGTTGCCCTGCACCCCAGCCGGTATAGCCCAGCGCCGCCATCCAGCGTCGCGGACCCTTTTTGGCGGCAATGTCCTTCAACACGTCCAGAGTCGATGTCAGCGCCCAGTTGACGCCCTTCGGCCCCGCGACCGAGATCGTGCTCTGGCCTTCATATTCGGGGCTGTGCAGCACAAACCCCCGCGCCGGCTCCACAGGCCCCCCGATCATCACCCGCGCCTCCACTGGCGTCACCCCCGGATCGATGTCCAATTGCTCCATCAACGCCCGCACCGTCAGGTCGCCCGACACGCTGTTGGCAACGATCCCCAGGGCGCCTTCCTCGTCATGCAGGCACATGGCGATCACCACCCGCTCAAAGCGCGGATCGCCGATGCCCGGCATCGACAGCAGCAATTGGCCGACAAGGAAGGGAGGTGCGTTCATGTCGTCGCAGAGATAGCGCCGTGCTGGACGCTGGCCAAGGGGGCGGCTATCGGTCGCGCAAACTTCCTCAGCCCAAGGACACGCCCATGACCGTCAAAATCGGTGATTCCATTCCGTCCGCCGTGCTCACCAAGGTGACCGACGCTGGCCCTGCGCCGGTGTCCACCGAAGATTTCTTCGGCGGCCGCACCGTCGCGCTCTTCTCGGTCCCCGGCGCCTTCACCCCGACCTGCTCGGCCAAGCACCTTCCCGGCTTCGTTCTCAACGCTGATACCATCAAGCAGCACGGCGTCGATGAAATCGCCTGCCTGTCGGTCAACGATGCCTTTGTCATGGGCGCCTGGGGCCAGTCCGCCCATGCCGGCACTGCCGTCACCATGCTTGCCGATGGCAGCGCCGATTTCACCACGAAACTCGGACTGACCATGGATGCCACCAAATATGGAATGGGCATCCGCGGGCAGCGTTTCTCGATGATCGTCAAGGATGGCAAGGTCACGCATCTGAACGTCGAAGAGCCCGGCGCCTTCGCTGTCTCGTCGGCCGAACATCTGATGGGCCAGCTGGCCTGACCCATGGCCGTAACCCGCCGCAACCTGTTGATCGCTGCCGGTGCCGGCACCGGCCTGGCTATCGGTTGGGCCGTGTGGCCGCGCACCCGCGCGCTCAACTGGACGGCGGGTGAAGGCGAAAACGTCCTCAACGCCTTTGTCAAAATCGGCGCCGATGGCCGCGTCACCGTGGCGGTGCCACAGGCCGAAATGGGGCAGGGCATCTGGTCCGGCCTCGCCCAGATCGTTGCCGATGAACTCGGCGCCGATTGGCGGGCGGTCGGCGTCGAACCGGCACCGCTGGGGCCGGATTATGCCAACCACGGCATGATGGCCGATCAGGTCGCGCACATGTCCGATACCATGCGGTCGATCGCCAATTGGGGCGGCGGCAAGCTTGTCGAATATTTCGATTTCCAGATCACCGGCGGCAGCACCTCGATACGCGGTTTCGAGGCTCCCCTGCGCAACGCCGGCGCCGCCGCCCGTGAAATGCTGTGCCGCGCTGCCGCCCGCCGCTGGGATGTTGCATGGGACGATTGCGACACCGCCAACGGCTTTGTCATCCACCAGGCCAAGCGCCTCAGCTTTGCCGATGTGGCAAAGGACGCCCGCCTGGAGGATGCGCCCAAAACCCCGTCCCTGCGCGAAAAACCCATCCTCGCCGGCAAGCCGCTGCTGCGTCTTGACATCCCATCGAAAACCGATGGCAGCGCGCGCTTTGGTGCCGATGTCCGCCTGCCCGGCATGATGTATGCCGCCATTCGCCAGAATCCCATTGGCGCGACGCGCAAATCCCTCGACAAATCGGCGCTCCCCCGCACCGCGCGTCTTGTGGAAAACCCGGATTTCATCGCCGTTGTCGCCGATGGCTGGTACGCCGCCAAAACCGCGCTCGACGCCCTGCAACCCACCTACACGTCTGCTGAAAACCCTGCCGGCCCCTGGCTCGAAGCCAATTTGAAGGCCGCGCTCGATGCCGAAGGCAAGACCGTCCGCGACGAAGGCGACGTCGCCGCTGCCCAGGCCTCCGGCGCCATTACCGCCGATTACACCTTGCCGTTCCTTGCTCACGCCTGCCTCGAACCGATGACTGCCACCGCCCGCTTCGAAAACGGCAAATGCGAAATCTGGGCCCCCACCCAATCCGCCACGCTGTCGAACTGGGCCGTCGCCCGCGCCCTTGATATCGACGAGTTGTCGGTCACCGTTTATCCCACCCTTGTCGGCGGCGGCTTCGGCCGCAAGGTGGAAGCCGACGCCGCCGGCCAGGCCGCGATCATCGCCAAGGCCGTCGGCCGACCGGTGCAATTGATCTGGAGCCGGGAGGAAGATTTCGCCCATGACATGTGGCGCCCTGCCGTCGCCGCTCGCCTGCGCGGCGCCGCGTCGGCCACCGGCGTCCTTGCCTGGGATGCCGTCATCGCCGTGCCAGACGTGGGCAGCAGCTTTGCCGGGCGAAACATTCCAGCGATGGCCGGCGATCCCGCCGCCGGCGCCGGCGCCATCGAAGGCTCGGTTCACTTGCCCTATGCCATCGACAACATCCGCGTTGTCCACGCGCTTGGTGATGCCAATGTCCCGCTCGGCTTCTGGCGGTCGGTCGGCCACAGTTTTTCGGGCTTCATCACCGAAAGCTTCATCGATGAACTCGCCTATGCCGCCGGCGGCAAATCCGCCGCCGATCCCGGTGCTTTTCGCCTCGCGCTGTTGAAGGACAGCCCCCGCCACGCCGCCGTGCTGCGCGCCGTGCTCGAAGCCGGCGGGCCGCTCGGCGAAGTCGCGCCCGGCGTGGGTCGCGGCATCGCCATGGTTGAAAGCTTCGGCAGCATCGTCGCCCAGATCGCCGAAGTCGAACTGGTCAAGGGTGAGGCCCCGCGCGTCACCCAGGTCTGGGCCGCCGTTGATTGCGGCCGGGTCATCAACCCCGACAGCGTCCGCGCCCAGATCGAAGGCGGCATCATCTATGGCCTGACCGCCGCCCTCCATGGCCAGGTCACCTTTGCCAATGGCGCGGCGCAGCAGTCCAATTTCGATACCTACCCGCTGCTTGCGCTTGCCGAAGCCCCCGCCATCGATGTCATCATCATCGCCTCAACCGAAGCGCCCGGCGGCATCGGTGAACCCGGCACGCCGCCCATCGCTCCCGCCGTCGCCAACGCCATTTTCGCCGCCGGCGGTGGCCGCCGCCGCGACCTGCCGTTTGCAAAAACCGCATGAACAGCGCCTTCCCAGCCCCGACCATCCTGCCGGCCGATCACCCCGCGGTTCGCACGGGCCGTGTCGGCGTGCTGCTCGTCAACCTCGGCAGCCCTGATGCTCCGGATGTGCCGTCGGTAAAACGCTTCCTCGGCGAGTTCCTGTCGGACCCGCGTGTCATCGAAATCCCCGGCTTTGTCTGGCAACCGATCCTCAAACTGCTCATTCTCAACATCCGCCCGCGCACCACGGCGCAAAATTATGCCAAGGTCTGGACGCCGGACGGCTCGCCGATAACCGCCTATACCAAGGCGCAGGCTGCTGCGCTGCAAGGCAGCTTCGGCCCCAATGTCATCGTCGATTGGGCGATGCGTTATGGCACTCGCTCGATCCCCGATCAGCTCAAATCGCTGATGGACCAGGGTTGTGACCGTATCCTGCTGGCGCCGCTCTATCCGCAATATTCGGCCGCCACCAATGCCACTGTTGTCGATGCCGCCAACACTGCGATTGCCGGCTGGCGCTGGCAACCGGCGCTGCGCACCCTTCCGCCCTATTACGACAGCCCCGATCATATCGCCGCACTCGCCACCAGCGTCCGCGAAGGCATCGCCAAGCTCGATTTCGAACCGCAACTCATCGTCACCAGCTTTCACGGGATGCCGCAGCGCACCCTCGATCGCGGCGATCCGTATCACTGCCAATGCCAGAAAACCGGGCGTCTGTTGCAGGACGCGTTGCAGATGCCTGTGAAAGTCACGTTCCAGTCGCGCTTTGGACGTGCCGAATGGCTACGTCCCTACACCGATGGCGTGCTCGAAACCCTGTCAAAGGACGGCATCACCAAAATCGCCGTCGTCTGCCCCGGCTTCTCGGCCGATTGCCTCGAAACCCTCGAAGAAGTTGCCATGGAGGGCCGCGATACCTTCATCGAACATGGCGGCACGCATTTCGCCTATATCCCCTGCCTCAATGCCACGCCCACCGGTGTCGAAATGTTGCGCACTTTACTTGCACGGGAACTTGCAGGCTGGGTGTAAGGCGTTAATGTCGCAGGTGGAGGCGGGGGCCGCCCCCGACCCCGCCCCGCCCCCCATGGACGGGAAATGCATGGGGGGCCCGGGCGGGGGGGGGGGCGGGGGCGCTATACCCAC
>JANPEP010000182.1:0-2643 GCA_031422995.1 Polymorphobacter sp.
CTGGTCAATTTGGGCTGCGCCACCGGCCACCCGAGCTTCGTCATGTCCGCCAGCTTCACCAACCAGGTGCTGGCGCAGATCGAGCTGTTCACCAATCCCGACAAGTATCAGAACCAGGTCTATGTGCTGCCCAAGCACCTCGATGAAAAGGTCGCGATGCTGCATCTGGAAAAGCTGGGCGTGAAGCTGACCAAGCTGACCGACAAGCAGGCCGGCTATATCGGCGTGTCGACCAGCGGGCCATTCAAGCCGGAAGCCTATCGCTACTGATCGAGCGTCCGTGCTTGCACGCAACTTGCGCGTGCAAGCACGGACGGCTATGTTCGGCTCATGCAGCCTCGTCGCGCCCAGCAACCGATCACCATCCGCTCCGACCGGGCGGCGGCGCGGCTGGCCGTGCTGACTCGTGACGGCCGCAGCCAGGCCCAGGTTATCGAGGAAGCGCTTGATGCGATGCCGGCGCCCGAAGCCATAGCGGAAAATCCGGAACGCGCCGCGCTTCTGGCACGTATCGATGCGACAATCGCGAAACTGTCGCAACGCAAGATTCCCTCGATGGCCGAATTCGATGCCAAGGAATATGACGAGCGCGGCAATCTGCGCTAAAAATGATGGTCGCGATTCTTGATCATTGATACGTCGGCGCTCGTCGCCGTAAGTTGGGCCGAGCGCGAATCCGAGTCGATACGCGCTGCCCTTCTCAGCGGACATGGCCTGATCCCGGCTCCGGTACTGGTTGAATTCCGACGGGTGACGTCCCTTGCGGGTAACCGACCTGACCCGCTCGTCGAGAGCTTGTTGCTGGATTTCGTCAAAGCCGGCGTCGGCCTGATCCCATTTGATGTTGCTTCGGCCGAAGCGGCGGCGGCAGCCAATTCGCTTTATGGTTCCGGCAGTGGCAACGGTGGGCGGCTCAACATGCTCGATCTGATGGTTTACGGGGTGGCGAAAGTCATGGCCCTTCCCATCCTCTGCACCGGCAAGGATTTCGCGGCGACCGACGCCGTCCTCCACCCCGCCAGCCGCCCGTGGTGATCGCCGACGAAGCCGAAATGGCCGCGCTCGCCACCCAACTCGCCGCCGTCCTCCGTCCCGGCGACGTCATCGCACTTTCGGGCGATCTCGGCGCCGGAAAAACCACCTTTGCCCGCGCGCTTATACGCGCCCTTGGCTGGACCGGTGAAGTCCCGTCGCCCACCTACACCCTCGTCCAGCCTTATGAACCCCCCGATGTTCGCGTGCCCATCTGGCACGTCGATCTCTACCGCATCACCGACCCTGATGACGCCGATGGACTTGGCCTGTTCGAAACCGATGCGGCCCTCATCATCGAATGGCCGGAGCGGCTCGGCGACCGGCTGCCCCGCGAAGCCCTGCGCCTGACGATTTCCGGCACCGGTGACGCACCCAGGCACTTGACTTGCAACGCGCCCAAGGCTTGGGAGGGCCGGTGGCCACCGCACCCCCCAAAATGATTCCGCCCGACACGGCGCCGGCGTTTCTCGCCCGCCACGGCTGGGCCGGCGCCCGCATCGCGCCGCTCGCCGGTGACGCCTCGTTCCGCCGCTATTTCCGTGTCCACGACGCTGCCCGCACCGCTGTCCTCATGGACGCGCCCCCGCATCTCGAGGACTCCCGCCCCTTCCTCGCCATCGGCAAGCACCTTCACGACCTCGGCTTTTCCGCCCCGCAACCGCTGGCCGCCGATCTCGACCAGGGCCTAATCCTCCTCGAAGACTTCGGCGACAACCGTGTCGGGCCGGTGCTGGCCCGCGACCCGTCGCAGGAACGCGCCGTCTATGAAACCGCCGTCGACATCCTCGCCGCCCTCCACGCCCACCCCGCCACCGGCGTCGCCGCCTATGCCGAACCCGAACTCCTGCGCGAGGCCCGGCTGTTCCCCGATTGGTACCTCCCCGCTGTCGCGGTCGCCGAAGGCCCCGGCTATGATGCGGCCTGGACTGGTCTCTGGCCCCACGTCCTCACCGGCCCCCCGGTCCTCACCCTGCGCGACTATCACGCCGACAACCTCATGATCATCGATCGCCCGGGCCTGCGCGGTCTCGGCCTGCTCGATTACCAGGACGCCCTCGCCGGCCACCCGGCCTATGACCTTGTCTCGCTGCTGCAGGACGTGCGCCGCATCGTCTCGCCCGAGCTCGAGGCCGCCATGCTCACCCGCTACCTCGCCGCCCGTCCCGATACCGACGCGCACGCCTTCCGCACCGCCTATGACATTCTCGGCGCCCAGCGGAACATCAAGATCCTCGGCGTCTTCACCCGGCTTTATGTCCGCGACGGCAAGGCCAGCTACCCGGCCTTCCACCCGCGCCTGTGGGACCTCGTCACCCGCAATCTGCAAAGCCCGGCGCTGGCCCCGGTGGCGGCATGGTTCGCCGCCCATGTCCCCGCCGCCGCGCGGCACGGCGTGATCGTCACATGAAAAACCAGCCACCGCTCGCCATCCGGCCCCGGGTCGATGTCACCATGCCCGGCACCGCGATGGTCCTCGCCGCCGGCCTCGGCAAGCGCATGCGGCCGCTCACCGCCACCCGCCCCAAGCCGCTGGTCGAAGTCGCCGGCCGCACGCTTCTGGATCGCGCGCTTGATCGGGTGGAGGCCGCTGGCATCGCCACCGCCGTC
>JANPEP010000183.1:0-3832 GCA_031422995.1 Polymorphobacter sp.
GCGGACCAGTGGTCGGGCGGTTACGCGAACGCCGCGCGATACAGCGCATGAGGGGTTTCTGGCGCACGCCGGCTATCGCTGGCTGAAGGTGGCGGTGGTGCTGTCGGTGCTGGCGGTTGCGGTTTACGTGCTGACCGATCCGACGCCGCGGCCGAATGGCGGGACGTTAGCGGGGTATCTGCTGGGGACAGTCGGCGCGGTGTTGATCGGCTGGTTGAGCTGTCTGGGCTTGCGCAAGCGCATCATCACGGCGGGGCCATATTCGTTGAAGGCCTGGACATCGGCGCATGTGTGGCTGGGGCTGTCGTTGATTGTCATCGGCACCCTGCACACCGGGTTCCAGCTGGGGTGGAACGTCCATTCGCTGGCCTATGTGTTGATGATGATCGTCATCATTTCCGGGCTTTACGGTATTGTCGTTTATGCGCGGTTGCCGGCGCAGATGAGCGCCAATCGCGGCGAGGCGACGCAGCCGCAGATGCTGGAGGCGCTCCGCGCGCTCGACCGGCAATTGGACATGGCAGCGCAGCCGTTGGGAAAGTACGAGACCGATCTGGTGCGATTGAGCCTGGAGCAATGCGATGTTGGCGGCAGTTTGTGGGAGCGGTTGCGCGGGGCGTATCCCGGGTGTGGCAATGGCCGGGCGCGCGATGCGGTGCAGGGGTTGGTCAATGCGCAGATGCGGGTGGGCAAGCCCGACCCGCGATTGACGCAGATCCTGTTCTTGCTGGAGCGCAAGGACGCGGCGCTTGCACAGGCGCGGCGGCATACGGCCATGAAGACCCGGCTGGACATCTGGCTGTATGTGCATGTGCCGGTGACGTTTGCGTTGTTGGCGGCGTTGGTGGCGCACGTGCTTAGCGTGTTCATATACTGGTGATGCGATGAGCTTTGTCATCCGCCAGATCGCCAAGCGCGCCGATGGGGGCGACATCATCCGCACGCGCAGCATCGATGTGCCCGAGATTACCGTGGGGCGGGGCACTGATTGCGATATCCAGTTGCCCGACCTGGGGGTGATGTTGCGCCATGCGCGGCTGTCGTTGCTGGCGGGCGGGCTGGTGGCGGTGGAGGCGACGGGGGGAATTCCGCTCGAGATTGGTGGCAAGTTCCTGAACCGGGCCGAACTGGATGTGGCGGGCAATCCGGTCATCGATATTGCCAGCCACCGGTTGACGCTGTCGCGCGGCGAGGTTGCGGGAAGCATTGCGATTACGGCCGAGCGGGTGGTGGCGGACGCGGGCGAAGCGGCGTCGGAGACGGGGGTGTTTTCACTACGCGGGGTGATGCCGGGCAAGCGCGGGCTGGCCTGGGCGATGGTCGGGGTGGTGTTGCTGGCGTTTCTGGCGCTGCCGTTGTGGGTGTTTTGGCACGATGCGCCCGAAGCGCCTTTGACAGCGGCGGTAAAGCGGGGGTGGCAGCCCGACATGGTTTGGACGAGCGGGCCATTGTCGACGGCGCACGCGGGGTTGGCGAACAATTGTGGGGCGTGTCACCAGACGGCGTTTGTTTCGGTGACCGACAGTGCCTGTGTGGCGTGCCATACGCCGGATGCGGTGCCGAACCATGCGGCGGCGGACCGGATGGCGAAGGGCCGGCTGATTTCGACGGGATTCGAGGCCAATGTTCATAAGGGGTTGAACCTGACCGAGGGGCGGTGCGCGTCTTGCCACAAGGAGCATGAGGGGCCGCAGGGCGCGTTGATGGTGGCGGAGCGGTTTTGCACCGATTGCCATGCGGGGCTGTCGGGGCGGTTGGTGGATACGCCGATTGTCGATGTTGCGGATTGGGCGACGCATCCGCAGTTCAAGGCGACGGTGGTGAAGGCAGCTTCGGTGACGGCGCCGCGGTTCGAGCGGGTGCTGATGACGCGGCCGCCGGTGGAGCAATCGGGGCTGGTATATCCGCATGACGTGCATTTGTCGGCAACCAACAGCGTGGCGAACATGGTGCGAAAACAAGGGCTTGCCAGCAAGGATGGGGCGTTGGCGTGCAATTATTGCCATGTTGCGGACAGTGACGGGGTGCGGTTTCGGCCGATCGAGATGGAGAAGAATTGCGGGGCCTGCCATGACCTGGCGTTTGCGCGCGACGGGGGTGTGGTGCGGACGCTGCCGCATGGCAAGCCCGAGCAGGTAGTGGGAATCATTCGGGATTTTTATGCGGTGCGGCGCGGCGGGGTGGAACTGGCCGGCGATGGGCGGCGGGCGCCGGGGGTGCGGGCGGTGCCGTTGCGGGCGGCGAGTGGCGAGGTGGCGTTGGCGGGGATTTTTGGGGAAAAGGGCGTGTGTTCGGACTGTCATGCGGTGGTGGATAGCGGGGCCGGGCGTGGGGCCTTGCGGTATGGAATCGCGCCGGTGACATTGGCGGATCATTATCTGCCCAAGGGCGATTTTGTGCACAAGCGCCATGAAACATACGGGAAATTGACCGGCGATGCGGCGTGTGTGGCGTGCCACAAGGGGGTGACGACATCGAAACTGGCGAGCGATGTGTTGTTGCCCAAGGTCGAGCAGTGCCGGGATTGCCATGGGTCGGCGAAGGTGGCGACGAATGTGCCGGCGACGTGTGATACCTGCCACGGGTTCCATTATGGCGAGGGGGTGCCGGGGCGGCCGGGGGGTGACGGGCGGCGGCATGGGCGTGTGGTGGCGGGGGCTGGCCGGGGTGCGGCGGGGGTTTCAGCGCAGGTTGGACGGTAGGGCGGCGGATTTGAGGGCCAGAACCTCGCGGTGGGCGAGGATCGCGAAAGCGCCATACAGCCCGCACATCGAGACGGCATAGGCGGTGGCCGCGCCGGTGGCGCCGAATTTGGGGACGAGCAGCACAAGCAGCACGAGCTGGGTGGCCGCAGCGATGGCGACGCCGGCGTAGGTGGTGCGGTTGAGTTTCTGGAATTTTAGATAGGTGGGAGCGAGCGAGAACAGGACGGTGAAGGCGGTGGCGACGGCGAGGATGCGCAAGGGGACGACACCGGCGGCGGCGAATTCGGGGCGGAACAGCGCCAGCACTTCGGCGGAAAAGCCGAACGTGAGGGTGAGGTACAGCGCGATGGCGGGTGCAAGCCAAGCGAGGCGTTCGCGGCGGCGGCGCAACAGCGTGGCGAAATCCCGCGATTCGAGCAGCAGCGCCAGTTCGCGGCCATATGCGCGGTTGGTGGCGGTGGCGAGGACGGTCGCCATGGCGGTGGTGGCCATCGCCGCGGCATAGGCACCGAGGGCGGATTTTTCTGGCGCCAGGAGTTCGAGCGCGATGATGCCGGCCTGGGCGAGGAGCGCGAGCGAGGCGCGATAGCCGAAAAAGGGCCGGGATTCGCGGCGCCAGGTTGGGCGGTCATGGGTTGGCGAGGCGGTGAACAGGCGGGGATCGACGGCTCGGCGCAGTGACAGGGCCATCAGGGCGAGAGCGGCGAGCCAGGCGAGACCCCATAAACCGATCGCCACGGCGCCGGTAACGGGGAGGCCGAGGGCGAAGCCGAGCGCGGTGAGGGTGAGGACGGTGGCGGGGACGAAGACGCGGAAGATGGCGAGGGCGCGGAAGGGGCGGCCGGCGGCGGTGAGCAGTTCGAGAGCATATTGGACGAGGGCGCCGGCGGGAAGCGAGAGGCAGGTGACGAGGATGGCGCGGGCGATTTCCGGGCTCGTTTGTGTCGGCGAGGACGATCCAGAGTGCGACGGCGGTGGCGGCGACACCGCTGATCGAGATCATCAAGATAGCCGATGGGCCGCCGGTGCCGTGGAGCGGCGATCCGGTGCAGCCGCTTTCGGGGCTGAAAGTCCTGTCCAACACCCACGTCATCGCGGGGACGTGCTCGTCACGCACGCTGGCCGAA
>JANPEP010000184.1:0-7763 GCA_031422995.1 Polymorphobacter sp.
GCAGGGCAGGGGCCTGCACGATCGCCCGCGCTCCCTTGGGCAGCACCCGCGGAATATTCTCCAAAAACCCGCCGCCGGTAATGTGCGCCATCGCCTTGATGTGCCCGCCACGCACCAGCGGCAACAGCGATTTCACATAAATCCGCGTCGGCACCAGCAACGCCTCACCCAGGCTGATCGCCGGCGCGAACCCTGCCTGCGCCGCAAGATCATGGCCACCGCGCGCCACAATTCGCCGGATCAGCGAAAATCCGTTGGAATGCGCCCCCGAAGAACCCACCCCGATCAACACATCGCCCGCCGCAACCCCGTCACCGGTCAACTGCTCGCCGCGCTCCACCGCCCCCACGGCAAACCCCGCCAGGTCATAATCCCCCGCCGCATACATCCCCGGCATCTCCGCCGTCTCGCCGCCAATCAACGCACAACCGGCAATCCGGCACCCTTGCGCAATCCCCGCAACCACCGCCGTCGCGGTTTCCAGCTCCAGCTTCCCACTGGCAAAATAGTCCAGAAAGAACAGCGGCTCGGCACCCTGCACGATCAGATCATTGACGCACATCGCCACCAGGTCGATGCCCACCGTGTCATGCTTGCCCATGTCGATGGCGAGCTTCAGCTTGGTCCCCACCCCATCATTCGCCGCCACCAGCAACGGGTCCTTGTACCCCGCCGCCCGCGGATCGAAAAACCCGCCAAACCCACCCAATTCGGCATCCGCCCCCGGCCGCGCCGTGGCCCGCGCCAACGGCGCAATCATCTTCACCAGCGCATTGCCCGCGGCAATCGAAACGCCGGCATCGGCATAGGTAAGCGGTTTGTTATCGGACATTCTCTGTCCTTAGCTTTGGAGCGCGGCCAAGGCAAAGCGCTTGGCTTTCCGTCCCGCCCCGCTAGAACAGCCCCGTGCTTCCCGTCCGACACCTCATGCTGCTGCTGGCAATCGCCATCGCCGCCCCTGCCATCGCCCAGGAGGCCGGCGGCGGCAGCGCCTATGCTGTCGGCGGCATCGATGTCGACGTCTCCGCCCCCAACCCCCAGGCCGCCCGCATGGCCGCCTTCCGCATCGCGCAACGCAAGGCCTGGCCGATGCTCTGGTCGCGCCTCACCGGCGGCCCTGTGGGCGCCGCGCCGCGGCTTTCCGATGGCCAACTCGATTCGATGGTCTCGGGCATCGAAAGCCAGGGCGAACGCTTCTCGCAGACCCGCTACATCGCCCGCCTCGGCGTCGTGTTCGATCGCTCACGCGCCAGCGATTATTTCTCCGGCGAAGGCGGCCGCCTGCAATCACCCCCCATGCTGCTGCTGCCGGTCTATGTCGATGGCGGCGCCCCCACGCTCTATCACGCCAAAACGCCGTGGCGCGCCGCCTGGCAACGCTATCGCGAAAACGTCACTCCCATCGATTATGTCGTGGCCAGCGGTTCCGCCGGCGACAATGTCGTGCTGACGGGCTGGCAGGTTCACCGCCCCGATCGCCCGACCTGGCGCAACATTCTCAACCGCTTCGATGCCGTCGACGTGCTCAGTGCCGAGGCGCGACTGGTGCGCAGCTGGCCCGGCGGGCCAGTGCGGGCGCTGTTCATCGCCCGCCACGGCCCTGATGCCACCGAACTCGGCCGCTTCGAACTGACCGCCACGGATGACGACGGCCTCGACGCGATGCTCGACACGGCCGTACGTCAGATCGACGAAATTTATTCCATGGCACTGCGCGACGGCCGCCTGCGCAGCGAGGCCGACTTGACCGCCGAACTCACCCCAATCATCGCCGCCCCCACCTTCATCGGGGCCGCTATCGATGCCGCCGACACCGGCAACGCCGAAACCACCATCGCCAGCGTCGAAGCCATCATGGCCACCCCCGATGCCGCCACCGTCACCGCGCTCGAAACCCTGCTGCGCGGCACGCCGGGGGTGACGGGCGTCACCATAACCAGCTTGTCGTTGGGGGGCAGCTCGCGGCTGCTCATCAACCACGCCGGCGGCTATGACACGCTGCTCTACAATCTCGACGCGCGCGGGTTGCGACTGGCGCCTGAAAACGGCGAAACCGTGCTCCGCCGCCGCCGCGACGGCGATATTCCGATCCCGCGTCCCGTGACTATCCCGCCGCCAGCCCCGCCAACCGAAGCCAGCACCCCTGTGACACCCCCGCCAATAACGCCGGCGCCCCCCGCGATACTCCCCGCGACCCCCGCCGCCATACCGCCGCCAGCTCGCAAACCCGCGCCCAAACCGCCACAATCCGGGCCAGTCGACCTCATGCCAGAGACCCCAGGCGCATGACCAAACCCGAACCTCCCCCCACCGGCCTCAGCATCGCGGACCGGCTCAGCCTGCCGCGAATCCACTGGGGATGGCTCCTCCTCATCATCGGATTCGTCGCGCTGTTCTGGGCCTCGCGCGCCGTTCTGGGCCCCTTCATCGCGGGCTTCGTCGTCGCCTATCTGCTTGATCCACCCGCACAAAAACTCGAATCGCGCGGCTGGCCGCGCTGGCTCGCCTCGGCCACCGTGCTGGTGCTGTTCTTCTTCGCCCTCATCGGCATTCTGCTCGCCAGCGCTCCGATTATCCAGGCGCAGGTCGTGCAATTGATGAAAACCCTGCCGGCCCTCATCGATTCCACCCTCCCCGCCGCCGAACGCCTGCTTAAAAACACCAACCTGTTATCAAACAGCAAGGAAATCGTCGCCAATCTCGGCAATCGCGCTATTGAATGGTTCTCGAACTCATTTGGCACCATCGTCGCCGGCAGCCTGGCGTTCGTGAATCTTATCTCTTTCATCGTCGTCACCCCCATCGTTGCCTTCTACCTGTTGCGCGATTGGCCGATCATCCTCGCTCGCATCGAAAGCTGGTGGCCCCGCGCCCAACTCCCTGTCATCAAGAAGCTTCTCGCCGATTGTGACGCCGCGCTCTCCGGTTTCGTCCGCGGCCAATCGCTGGTCTGTCTCGCTCTGGCCGTGTTCTATGCTGCCGGCTGGAGCCTCGTCGGCCTCGACTACGCCGTCGTTCTCGGCCTCCTTGCCGGTATCCTCGGCTTCGTCCCGTTCATCGGCGTCATCTTCGCCGTCGGGCTCAGCCTGCTCGTTGGGCTCGGCCAATGGGGCTTCGATCCCTTCCACCTTGGCCTGCTCCTCGGTGTCTTCTTCGTTGGCCAGGCGCTCGAAAGCTCGGTGCTAACCCCCAATCTCATTGGCAACCGCATCGGGCTGCATCCGGTCTGGGTGCTGTTCGCGGTCTTCGCCGGCGGCACTGTGGCCGGCCTTGCGGGCGTGTTTTTCGCCGTGCCGGTCGCCGCCGTCCTCGGCGTCATCGTCCGCCACGCGCTCGCGCATTACCGTGCCAGCAGTTTCTACGGCCCATCGCCTCCCGAATGATGACGGACGTCAACGATCAACCGCCCCTGCCACTTGCCTATGTCCCACGGCTGGGCGCTGGCGATTTTGCCGTTTCCGACGCCAATCGTATCGCTGTCGACTGGCTCGCGGAACCTGCACGCTGGCCAACCCCGCGCGCTTTGCTCATTGGACCGGCCGGTTCCGGAAAATCCCATCTCGCTGCGCTTTTTGCCGGTCGTGTCATCGATGATGCCGATACAGCCACGGATGGTGAACCGTTGTTCCACGCCTGGAACGCTGCCACACCCGCAACACCCCTGCTCCTCACCGCGCGCCGTCTGCCCAAATTCTGGGCGCACAGTCTCCCCGATCTTGCCTCGCGCCTCGCCGCCACACCGCTGGTGCGCCTTGAGGACCCCGACGACACCCTTGTCGCCGCCGTTCTCGAAAAACGTTTCGCCGATCTCGGGCTCAGGGTGGGCCCCGAAGTCATCGCCTATCTCGTCATGCGCATTGAACGCAGCTTTGCGGAAATGGCCGACGTCGTTGCTAGCCTCGATGCCCTGTCGCTTGCCGAACGCCGCGACATAACCGTGCCGCTGGCCCGCGAACTCCTCGAAGGCCAACTGCGCCTGGCACTATAGCGACTGTCATCGACCTGTAACCCTTGGTGCGCTAGTCTGTCATGATGGCCACAGCGCACCGTCCCGAACCCACCGCCGCAATCCCTGATGCGGATCGTTATTTCAACCGCGAAATCTCGTGGCTGGCCTTCAACGATCGGGTGCTTGAAGAAGCCACCAACCGCGCCCATCCGCTCCTCGAACGCCTGCGCTTCCTGTCGATTTCCGGCAACAATCTCGATGAATTCTACATGGTCCGCGTTGCCGGCCTGCGCGGCCAGGTCAGCGCTGGCATCGAAACGCTCAGCGCCGAAGGCATGACTCCGGCACAACAGCTCGCCGCCATCGCTCAACACGCCGACCGCCTGATGGAGGCCCAGCAACGCGTGTGGGGCAATCTCGTCCGTGAACTCGGCCGCGCCGATTTCCACGTCATCACGGCCGAACAGCTGACTGCGCCGGAACGCCAATGGCTCGAACGCCATTTCCTCGAACAGATATTCCCCGTGCTCACCCCCCAGGCCATCGATCCGGCGCACCCGTTCCCGTTCATTCCCAACAAGGGCTTCAGCCTAATCCTCGAATTGCGTCGCCAGTCCGACGAGGAACTGCTGCGCGCGCTCCTCATGCTGCCTTCGATGCTGCCGCGCTTCATCCGGCTACCTGGCGCCGCCATCCGCTTCATCAGCCTAGAAAATACCATCCGCGCCTTTTTCAACCAGCTGTTCCCCGGTTACGACCTGATCGGTGACGGCGCCTTCCGGGTCATCCGCGATTCCGACATCGAGGTTGAGGAAGAAGCCGAAGATCTCGTTCGCTTCTATCAGACTGCCCTGAAGCGCCGACGCCGTGGCGAAGTCATCCGGCTGAAGATCGAGGCCAACACTCCGCCCGGCCTCCACACCCTCGTCCAGAACGCGCTTGGCGTCGGGGAGCGCGACACCACTGTCGTCACCGGCGTGCTCGGCGTTGCCGACCTGGCGCTGCTTGTCGATGAAGACCGCCCTGACCTGAAATTCGAACCCTATACGCCGCGCTTTCCCGAACGCATCCGCGAACATGGCGGTGATTGCTTCGCTGCCATCCGCGCCAAGGACCTTGTTGTCCACCACCCTTACGAAAGCTTCGAAGTCGTCCTCGCCTTCCTCAAGCAGGCTGCCGCCGACCCCGATGTCATCGCCATAAAACAGACGCTGTATCGCGCCGGCAAGAACTCCCCGATCGTGCGCACTCTCATCGACGCGGCCGAGGCCGGCAAGTCCGTCACCGCCGTCGTCGAGCTGAAGGCGCGCTTCGACGAGGAACAGAATCTCGTCTGGGCAGCGGCGCTGGAAAGGGCAGGGGTCCAGGTCGTCTATGGCTTCATGGAATTGAAAACCCATGCGAAATTGTCGATGGTCGTGCGGCGCGAAGGCGGCAACATCCGCACCTATGTGCATTTTGGCACCGGCAATTATCACCCTGCCACGGCGCGTATCTATACGGATCTGTCGTTCTTCACCGCCGACAAGCTGTTGTCGCGCGATGCGGCGCAGGTGCTCAACTACATCACCGGCTATGTCCAGCCGACGCACCTTGAAAAGCTCGGCATGGCGCCGCTTAGCATGCGCGACAAGATCTACGAGCTCATCGACGCCGAAATCGCCCATGCTCTGGCAGGCAGGCCTGCCGAAATCTGGGTGAAGCTCAACAGTCTCGTCGACACTGGCATCATCGAAAAACTCTATGATGCCAGCAATGCCGGTGTGCAGATCGAACTCATCATCCGCGGCATCTGCTGCCTGCGTCCCGGCGTTCCCGGTTTGTCGGAAAACATCCATGTCCGTTCAGTCGTCGGCCGCTTCCTCGAACACAGTCGCATCTTTGCCTTCGGCAACGGCGATGAACTGCCGTCGCCCGCTGCAAAGGTCTTCATCAGCAGTGCCGACTGGATGCCCCGCAATCTCGATCGCCGGGTGGAGGTGATGGTCCCCATCGAAAATCCCACCGTCCATGCCCAGGTGCTCGATCAGGTGATGGTCGCCAACCTCAAGGACACCGAACAAAGCTGGGAATTGCGCGCCGATGGCAGCTACAAACGATTGAAAGGCCCGCGCAACAACAGCAGCGAACCGCCGTTCAACCTGCATCGCTATTTCATGACCAACCCGTCGCTTTCCGGTCGTGGTGCGTCGCTCAAAACCACCGGCGGCGTCCCCCGCCTCATCCTCGACGACGAAGAGGACGAGATGGACGAAGCCCCATAGTAAACCCCCTCTCCCGGCAGAGAGAGTGCGGGTGAGCGTGTTCTTCCGCCAACAATCAACGCAAGGGCTGGGCACGCCGCCTGGCATCGGGCATAGCCGTCCCGGGCATAAACAGGGGGATGAATCGCCAGTGGCCGATGGCTTTCAAACCACGATGAATGATGCACCCGATGGCGGCCTCAACGCCATCATCGACATCGGCTCCAATTCGGTGCGTCTCGTCGTCTACCAGGGCCTGACCCGCATTCCTGCCACCCTGTTCAATGAAAAGGTCATGGCTGGTCTCGGCCGCGGCCTTGCCGTCAATGGCCGCCTCGGCAAGGGATCGATGGACACTGCCGTCACCGCTTTGTCGCGCTTTGCCGCGCTCGTGCGCGCCATGGGTGTTACCAATGTCCAGACTGTCGCCACGGCGGCAGTCAGGGAGGCGGAAAATGCCCCGGAATTCCTCGCGAGAGTCAGCCGCGAAACCGGCCTTGAAATCGAAATCATCAGCGGCGAGGCGGAAGCGCGCGGCGCCGCCATGGGCGTCATCGCAGGCATCCCCGATGCCAATGGCATTGTCGGGGATCTTGGCGGCGGCAGTCTCGAACTCATTCGCGTTGCCGATGGCCAGGCGCATGAACGCATCTCGTTACCTATCGGCTCGCTCCGCCTAGATGCCGTCCGCAAGAGGGACAAGCGCGCTCTGGCACCGTTCATAAAGAAAAGCCTTGATCAGGTCGGCTGGGCCGCACTGGGCAAAGGCTTGCCCTTCTACATGGTCGGCGGCTCGTGGCGGGCGCTGGCCCAGGTTCATATTTATCAAAGCGGCCATCCGCTGCCCATCGTCCACCAATATGAAATGCCGCGGGACGCGCCGGCCCAACTTGTCCGCAGCCTTACGCATATCCATCTCGCCACATTGCGCGATGTCCCCAACATCTCCACTTCGCGCCTGCCGTCACTGCCTGGCGCCGCCATGCTGCTCGCTGCCACGACCAAACGTCTGGGCAGTTCATCGGTCATCGCTTCAGGCTTTGGCCTGCGCGAAGGTTTGCTTTTTGGTCAACTTACGCCCGAACAACAGGCGCAGGATCCGCTCATCGTCGCTGCCCGTGCCGAAGGAATCCGCCAGGGCCGCTTCGCCGAGCATGGCGACATGCTGTTCGAATGGATGGCCGGACTTTTCGACGATGGCAACGAGACCGCTGCCGAACGTCGGTTGCGTCTCGCCACCTGCCTGCTGTCTGACATCGCCTGGCGCGCCCACCCGGATTTTCGCGCCGAACGCGGTGTCGATATGGCACTGCACGGGAATTGGGTGGCCGTCACGGCCGCCGAGCGCGCTGGGCTGGCGCAGGCGTTGCACCATTGCTTCGGCGGTTCCGGCAACGCCCCCGTCATCGCGCTGCTCGCCCGACTCGCGCCACCACCCTTGCTGGCAAAGGCCCGGGCTTGGGGCCTTGCCTTGCGGCTTGGCCAACGTCTCACCGGCGGCACAGCCTCGGCACTCACTGCAAGCCGGCTGGTGCGCGATGGCGGCACAGTTGCGCTTCATCTCGATGCGC
>JANPEP010000185.1:0-6424 GCA_031422995.1 Polymorphobacter sp.
AAAAGGCAAAAACCCCAGCCGTCATCCTTCCCCCTCCCCCCCCGCGAAGCGGAGAGTGGGGAGGGTCGGGGTGGGGGCGCTCAACCCCTCAAGCACAAAACTCACCGCCACGGCGCATCCGCCGCAAGGTTCGCGGCAATCGCCCGCTCCCACTTGTCGCCATTGGCGATCAACTTGGCCTTGTCGTAGATCAGCTCTTCGCGCGTCTCGGTGGCGAATTCGAAATTCGGCCCCTCGACAATCGCATCCACCGGGCACGCCTCCTGGCACAGCCCGCAATAAATGCACTTGGTCATGTCGATGTCATACCGCGTCGTCCGGCGGCTCCCATCCTCGCGCGGCTCCGCCTCGATGGTGATCGCCTGCGCCGGGCACACCGCCTCGCACAGCTTGCAGGCAATGCACCGCTCCTCGCCATTCGGGTAACGCCGCAACGCATGTTCCCCGCGGAACCGAGGGCTGATCGGGCCCTTCTCATACGGATAATTCAACGTCACCTTGGGCCGAAAGAAATACTTCAACGTCAACCCAAGCGCCGAGATAAACTCGAGCAGCAGCAGCGACTTGGCGGCACGAAACACGGCGGTCACAACATCACACTCCCCGGCGCCGTCGCGAACTTGTCGGTAAAGAACATCAGCCAGCCACTAACCACCACAACCCAGAACAGCGACAGCGGCAAAAACACCTTCCACCCCAGCCGCATCAGCTGGTCATAACGATACCGCGGCACCGCCGCCTTCACCCAGGCAAAGCAGAAAAACAGGAATGCCATCTTGCCGAGCATCCACACAAAGCCGGGGATGACGTAAAGCGGCGCCCAATCTAGCGGCGGCAACCACCCCCCCAGGAACAACACCGGGATCAGCGCGCACATGAACAAAATGTTCGCATACTCCCCCAGGAAAAACAGCGCAAAGCTCATCGAAGAATATTCGACCTGATACCCCGCGACCAATTCCGCCTCCGCCTCGGGAAGATCGAACGGCGGCCGGTTGGTCTCCGCCAGCGCGGTGATGAAAAACATGATCCCCATCGGAAACAGCAACGGATTGAAGATATTGCCGTTCAGCACCCCCAGCACATTGCCCTTCTGCGCCATCACGATATCGCTCAAATTCAGGCTCTGCGCATACAGCATCACCGAAACCAGGATGAACCCCATCGACACTTCATACGAAACCATCTGCGCCGCCGACCGCAGCCCACCCAGAAACGGATATTTGGAATTGGAAGCCCAGCCCGACATGATGATGCCGTAAACCCCCAGCGACGATATCGCGAAGACATACAACAGCCCGACATTCAGATCGGCGAGCACCAGCCCGGCATCGAACGGCATCACCGCCCAGATCACCAGCGCCAGCACAAAACTGATCATCGGCGCCAGGATGAACACCCCCCGGCTCGCCCCCGCCGGAATGATCGTTTCCTTCAAAAACAGCTTCGCCGCATCGGCAAAGGTCTGCAGCAACCCGAACGGCCCCACCACATTCGGACCGCGCCGCATCTGCATCGCCGCCCAGATCTTGCGATCGGCATAAACCGCCATCGCCACGCCCACCATCACCGGCAACACAATCGCTAGAATGAGCACGATCGTCGCAACGAAATACCCCGGCCCGTCGCCAAGGCTCTGCTGGAACCAACCGGTGAAGGTCATTCCGCCGCCTCACGCACCGGAGTCAGGATCTCGGCCACGCACGCCGCCATCGTCTCGCTCGCCCGCGCAATCGGGTTGGTCAGGTAATAATTGTCGATGATTCCGGCGATGGGTCCAGAAGACACCGACGACTTGCCCCCGGCGACACCCGCCGCACCCGCAACAACCACAGGCTCACCACCCGCCAGATGCGGCCATTCCGCCCCGATCCGCGCCCGCAATCCGGCAATATCGTCATAGGGCAAGGGCGCCCCCAGTACCGCCGAAAGCGCCCGGAAGATCGTCCAATCCTCCCGCGCCTCGCCCGGCGGAAACACCGCCCGCAACCCGCGCTGAACCCGGCCCTCAAGATTGACCCAAGTCCCTGGTTTCTCGGTATAAGCCGCCGCCGGCAGGATCACATCGGCATGAGCCACCCCCCGGTCGCCATGCGTCCCGATATACACCGTAAACGCCCCGGCCCCGGCCTCGACTTCATCGGCACCCAGCAAAAACAAGGCCTTGACCGAAGTATCCGCCGCAATCGCCTCAACCCCATCGGCCACCAGCCCCAGGTCCATCGCCCCCACGCGCGCCGCCGCCGTGTGCAGCACATTCCAGCCATTCCAGCCATCGCGCACCAGCTTGATCTTGCTCGCCAACGCCTGCGCCGCCGCAAACATCCCCGGCATCCGCAACGCACCCATCCCAATGATGATCGCCGGCCGCTCCGCCTTCATCAGCGCATCAACCACATCCTTGGGCAACTTGCCCACCAACCCGGCATCATCACCAAGCCATTGCACCGGATAGGTCAAATCAACCGGCGCCCCAATCCCCAACACCTTCGACAACCCACGCGAAGCCTTCTTGCGCAACCGCACATTCAACAACGGCGCCTCACGCCGCGGATCGGTCCCGATCAACAACACCACATCGGCGCTCTCGATCCCATTCAACCCACTGTTGAACAAATAATTTTCTCGCACCGATGCATCCAGCAAAGCCCCATCCTGCCGCGCTTCAATCCGCGTCGACCCCAAAGTCCCCAGCAGATCCTTCAGCGCCACCATATCCTCAACGGCGCACAAATCCCCCACGATCCCGGCAATCGCCGACCCAGCAACCCCTTCCAATCCCCGCCTGACGGCCGCAAACGCCTCAACCCAGCTCGCTGCAACCAACTTGCCATCGCGCCTGACATACGGCCGGTCCAGCCGCCGCTCGCTCAACCCATCATGCGCAAATCGTCCTTTGTCGGACAACCACTCCTCATTCACATCATCATTGATCCGCGGCGTCACCCGCATCACCGCCGGGCCACGGCTGCCGATCACGATGTTGGACCCCAACGCATCCATCACATCGATGCCATCGGTCTTCTTCAATTCCCACGGCCGCGCCTGGAAGGCATAGGGCTTGGACGTCAACGCCCCCACCGGGCACAAATCGATGATATTGCCCGAAACTTCGCTGGTAACCGCCTTCTCCAGATACGATGTGATCTGCATGTTCTCGCCGCGCCCCACCGCGCCGATTTCCTCCACGCCCGCCACTTCCTCGGCAAAACGGATGCACCGCGTGCAATGGATGCACCGCGTCATGATCGTCTTGACCAACGGCCCCATATGCTTCTCGGTAACCGCCCGCTTGTTCTCCTGATACCGCGTGAAACCCTTGCCATAGGCCAGGCTCTGGTCCTGCAAGTCGCACTCGCCGCCCTGGTCGCAAATCGGGCAATCGAGCGGATGGTTGATGAGCAAGAACTCCATCACCCCCTCACGCGCCTTCTTCACCTTCGGCGTCGTCGTGAACACCACCTGGCCATCCGCCGCCGGCATCGCGCAACTCGCAACGGGCTTGGGCGCCTTTTCCATCTCCACCAGGCACATGCGGCAATTGCCCGCGATGCTCAGCCGCTCGTGATAACAAAAGCGCGGAATCTCGGCGCCCGCCGCCTCGCACGCCTGCAACACCGTCGCGCCCGCCGGCACTTCGACTTCCACACCATCGATGGTCAGCTTGGGCATGGTTCAGCGCACTCCCGCAATCAGCGAAAGGGCCGAAAAAGCTGAAGAATGCCCGCTGGCCATCGTCCAATCCAAAATGGGTCTCCCTGGCCAAACACCAGCGTCGCGGCGGCTATAGCGAGCGCAGTGCAACATGGGAAGGCGGCGTTGCGTCTTGCGCGAAATCCGTGGCGCCCGCAAAGCAGGCCCATGACCAACCCCATCCACATCATCGGCGGCGGCCTCGCCGGTTCCGAAGCGGCCTGGGCCATCGCCCGCGCCGGCCTTCCCGTCGTGCTCCACGAAATGCGCGGCCCCCACAGCACAGACGCGCACCACACCGACAAATTCGCCGAACTCGTCTGCTCCAACAGCTTCCGCAGCGACGATGCCGACAACAATGCCGTCGGCCTCCTCCACGCCGAAATGCGCGCCCTTAACAGCTTGATCATGCACGCCGCCGACAAGGCCCGCGTTCCCGCCGGCTCCGCCCTCGCCGTCGATCGGGATGATTTTGCCGGCCGCGTCACTACCGCCATCGAGTCCGAACCCCTCATCACCATCCGCCGCGAGATGATCACCGGGCTTCCCCCCGCCGATTGGGACAATGTCATCATCGCCACCGGGCCATTGACAGCCACCCCTCTCGCCGAAGCCATCCGCACGCTGACCGGCGAAGACCAGCTCGCCTTTTTCGATGCCATCGCTCCCGTCATCCACCATGATTCGATCGATATGGACATCGCCTGGGCCCAATCACGCTGGGATCGCCCCAACGAGCACGGCGATACCAAGGATTATCTCAACTGCCCGATGGACAAGGACCAGTACAACGCCTTCGTCGACGCCATGATCGCCGCCGAAAAGGCCGTCTTCAAGGATTGGGAGGCCAACACCCCCTATTTCGACGGCTGCATGCCCATCGAAGTCATGGTCGAACGCGGCCGCAACACCCCCAGATTCGGCCCGATGAAACCCGTCGGCCTCACCAACCCCCGCACCGGCCGCCGCGCCTGGGCCGTTGTCCAGCTCCGCCAGGACAATGCCCTCGGCACCCTGTGGAACATGGTCGGCTTTCAAACCAAGATGAAGCACGCCGAACAAGTCCGCGTCTTCCGCCTGATTCCCGGCCTCGAACGCGCCGAATTCGCGAGGCTAGGCGGCCTCCACCGCAACACCTTCATCAAATCCCCGGTGCTGCTCGATGAAACCCTGCGCCTCCGCGCCGACCCCCGCATCCGCTTCGCCGGCCAGATCACCGGCTGCGAAGGCTATGTCGAATCCGCAGCGATTGGCCTTGTCGCCGCCCGCTTCGCCATCGCCCAGGCCCAGGGCCGCACCCCCGTCCCGCCACCCGCCACTACCGCACTCGGCGCACTCCTGAGCCACATCACCGGCGGCGCCGACGCCAAACACTTCCAACCGATGAACGTCAATTTCGGCCTCTTCCCGCCCCTCACCCCACCCCCCGCCTCAAAAGACCAGCGCAAACCCGCCCTCGTCGCCCGCGCCCGCGCCGATCTCACCACCTGGATGGCGACCTAGGCCATGCCCAACCTGCAACCAACTCTCCATCACCCCCGCGTCACCCTGCGCCCCCTAGCGCCGGACGACTGGCCCGCCCTCTACGCCGTCGCCTCCGACCCCCTCATCTGGGCCATCCACCCGGCGCATGATCGCTGGCAGGAACCGGTCTTCCGCGCCTTTTTCGACGATGCCCTCGCCAGCGGCGGCGCCCTCGTCGCCATCGATCCCGCCACCAACACCATCATCGGCTCCTCGCGCTACGACACCAGCCGCGCCGAACCAGGCGAAGTCGAAATCGGCTGGTCCTTCCTCGCCCGCAGCCACTGGGGCGGCCCCACCAACGCCGCCGTGAAGGCGCTGATGGTCGCCCACGCCCTCACCCATTTCGACCGCGTCATCTTCATGGTCGGCGAAACCAACCTCCGCTCGCGCCGCGCCATGGAAAAAATCGGCGGCCACCTCACCCCGCGCGAACACATCACCACTCTCGCCGGTGCCCCCACCCGCCATGTCATCTACGAGATCGACCGCGCCAGCTTCGCCGCCGGACCGCTGGCGAAACACAGCTGATCAGCCCGACCCGCGACTGGCTGGACAAGTCTGGCCAATAAGTTAAGCCTTCGTTCCAAGTGGTTTCGGAGGGACGCAATCATGGCATCAGCAGCGCCGGACGCATTCGCCCCCGGCCTGCCCGATCGCGTCATGCGCAAGGCGCAATGGCGCCTGCTGCCACTCATCTTCCTCGCCTATCTCATCGCCATCATCGACCGGCTGAACATCAGCTTCGCCGCCACCTGGCTACCCTCGCAGCCGGTGTACTTAAGCGTGCTGTCCGAAACCCTCCACTAACGCCACCGCGCCGTCGGCATCGCCGCCGTCAACACCTTCGGGCAGTTCGGCTCGTTCCTCAGCACCACCGCCTTTGGCTATGCCAAGGACACCACCAACAGCTATGATTTCGGCCTCGCCGCAATCGCGGTCTGCGTCATCATCGGCGCCCTGATCTCAATCACATCCGCCGGCAAACCGCCCCTGCCATGCGACTGCCCGCATGACCCCCACCGCCGCCTGAAACCGTCGCGCAGCAAGGCACTTCACCCCGGCGAAATCAGTCTTTAAGGATCGCTCGCAAACCACAGGGGCACCACCATGAAACACGCACGCAACCTCACCGTCGCCGCCATCCTCGCCGGCCTCATGCTGCCCACAGCCACAGCCTCGGCACAAACCGCCGCCACCGCTCCCG
>JANPEP010000186.1:0-2895 GCA_031422995.1 Polymorphobacter sp.
GCGGCCCCGTCGATACGTGTTAATCAATTTTTGTGCGGCGCGTCACCTGCAAAGCGCATCGCGCTTCGCGCAAATCACAACCGCGACGTCTAAGCCTCAGGCTGTCGTCAAAACGCCGCGATACATCGGGTCTTCCAGCGCACGGCCGGTGCCGATGGCCACACAGGTCAACGGATCATCGGCGATGGTCACCGGCAAGCCCGTCGCCTCGCGAAGCACCACGTCGATATCACGCAGCAAGGCACCGCCGCCGGTCAACACAATGCCTTGGTCAACGATATCGGCGGCCAGTTCCGGCTGCGTATTCTCCAGCGCGGCGCGCACGCCTTCGACAATGGTCGCCACCGGCTCGGCCAGCGCATCGGCAATCTGCGCCTGGTTGATGGTGATTTCCTTGGGCACGCCGTTCATCAAGTCGCGGCCCTTGATTTCCAGCGTCAGTCCGATGCCATCGGCCGGCGGCTTGGCGGTGCCGATTTCCTTCTTGATGCGCTCGGCGGTCATTTCGCCGATCAGCAAATTGTGGTTGCGGCGGACATAGGACACAATGGCCTCGTCCATCTTGTCCCCGCCGACCCGGACACTGGTGGTATAGGCCAGGCCGCGCAACGACAGCACCGCGACTTCGGTCGTCCCGCCGCCGATGTCGACGACCATCGAACCGATCGGCTCGGTCACAGGCATCCCGGCGCCAATGGCTGCGGCCATCGGTTCCTCGATCAGATAGACCTGCGAAGCGCCGGCATTGTTGGCGGCATCGCGGATGGCGCGCTTTTCCACGCTGGTCGAACCCGATGGTACGCAGATGACGATTTCGGGGAAACGCGGCAGCTTCGACGTGTGCACCTTGGCGATGAAATATTTGATCATCTGCTCGGCAACATCGATATCGGCGATAACGCCATCACGCAGCGGCCTGATGCACTCCACATTGCCCGGCGTCTTGCCCATCATCACCTTGGCTTCGTTGCCCACGGCCTTGACCGTCTTGGTACCGCGGATGGTTTCGATGGCGACCACCGATGGTTCGTTCAGGACGATGCCGCGCCCCCGCACGTAAACGAGGGTATTCGCCGTCCCCAGATCGATCGCCATATCCTGGCTGAGAAACGAAAACATACGGCTGAACAGCGACATGGGGCAAAGGACCAAAATCTGGGGCAAAATTGCGAACGGCGGCGCGCGCGAGCGTCTTGGCGCTTTAGGCGGGAACCCCGGTGTTTTGCAACAACCCAGTGCCATAACATCAACGCAAACCGCTTTGTTCGGCGGCATCTGCGACAGGGCGCGCAACAGTTGCGCCCTGTCGAGTGGCTCGCCTCGCGCCGCCGCCAGGGATTTGCGGAATTTGGTGCAAAAAAATACCGAAACCATTCTGCGACCATTTGGATGATGACTCGGTGGCTAAGGATAGGTTAAGGAAAGTGAAACGCCAGTGTATCGGCGTCGTCAAAAGTCGCCAGAAAATGGCGCTGCATGACTTGGCGCGGGGAATGCTATTGTGGGAATGCACATCGCACGATCATCGGTAACGCCAGCCGTTACGGCAATATTGCTGTGTCTTGCGCCTGCCTCGCCCGCCGCGGCAACCGTTGCCGTCGCCCATTTGCCGCCTGCTGCGTCGCCTGCCGCGGCACAACCGGCGCCGCTTTCCACCGATCCTGCTGCCAAACCCTTTGTCACCCGTGCAGACAGCCAGGCCAAGGCTGTCGCGCCGCTGTCCGCCGGTCTCGCCGCCATCGGCAACGACCTTGCCGATGACGCTGCAAGCTGGAAAGTGCGCCGCGTGCGCTTTCGTGACGCCGTGTTGACAAGCCTTGAGCAGCCAGCTGTCGTCCAGATTGTCGTGGTCGGCGTCGGCCTGATTGTCGTCGCTGTGTTCCTGCGCCGCCGCCGTCGCCGCCGCCTTGGCTGGGGCGTGCTGCCGGCGCGATCCTCGATGCTGCCACATCGGCCCGATCCGGCGCCCTGACGCGGCCGCACCGGATGACTCGTTGTCCCATTCAGCCTACAACCGCCGGGTGAACCTTCCCGCTCATCTGGCCATGCCCGTCATCCGCCGCTTGCCCGATACGCTCGTCAACCAGATTGCCGCCGGCGAGGTTGTCGAACGCCCGGCAGCGGCACTGAAGGAACTTGTCGAAAACGCCCTTGATGCCGGCGCCCGCCGCATCGCCATCGACCTTGAAACCGGCGGTATCGACCATCTTTCGGTCACCGACGATGGTTGCGGCATGATTGCCGATCAACTCCGCCTCGCCATCGAACGCCACGCCACGTCGAAACTGCCAACCAGCGACCTGTCGACCATCGCCACCCTGGGCTTTCGCGGGGAGGCCTTGCCCTCCATCGCCAGTGTCGCCGTCCTCACCCTGACCAGCCGGACTGCGGAAGGAGACGGCTGGCGCCTCGTCGTAGACAATGGCCGGGTGGTGCAGGATGGTCCCGCTGCCACTCCGCCCGGCACCCGCGTCGCCGTCGACGGCCTGTTTGCCGCCGTCCCCGCGCGCCGCAAATTCTTGAAATCCGAACGCTCCGAACTCGCCGCTTGTCTCGATGTCGTCCGCCGCCTTGCCATGGCCCGGCCCGATGTGGCCTTCGAACTCCGTCATGGTTCACGCGATGGGGGCGGACGCCGGCTGCTGTCGGTCCCCGCCGGCACCGACGCCAGCCCGGCCTCGCTCATCGCCCGCCTCTCGGCCCTCCTTGGCCCGGACTTCGCCGACAATGCCGTGCCCATCGATCTTGAGCGTGAGGGCATATCGCTCGGCGGCCTCGCCGCCATCCCCACCTACAATCGCGGCATCGCCGACCATCAATATCTGTTCGTCAACCGCCGCCCGGTAAAGGACCGGCTCCTCGTCGGCGCCTTGCGTGGCGCCTATCAGGACTTGC
>JANPEP010000187.1:0-7234 GCA_031422995.1 Polymorphobacter sp.
TCGTCTGACGTGATCGGCATGGCAGTTCTCCTTGCTCATCCCTAACGCAAAACCAGTCCCAATGGCTCCCTCACAACCCCACCGTAACCCCGACCGCCCGCGCAATTTCCGCAAACACCGCCGCCTGCTTGCCCTCCCCCGGCCGCCCTGCATCCGAAGCCAGCCGCAGCGCGATGTCCAGCGGCACTCGCCCCAGGAACGGCACCCCCATCGCCGTCGCCTCGGCCTCCGCCCCGCCATGCCCGAACGGCTCGCTCGCCTCCCCGCAATGCGGGCACAGATACCCACTCATGTTCTCGACGATCCCCAGCACCCGCACCTTCACTTCGCCGAACATCGCCACCGCCCGCCGCGCATCGATCAACGCCAGGTCCTGCGGCGTCGAAACAATCACCGCGCCATCGGGTTTCAGCTTCTGCGCCAGCGTCAACTGGATGTCGCCCGTTCCCGGCGGCATGTCGACGACCAGAACATCAAGGACCCCCCAATCCGCCTGCTCGACCATCTGCACCAGCGCCGACGAAGCCATCGGCCCGCGCCACACAATCGCTTTCTTCGGATCAGTCATCATCCCCATCGAAAGCGCCTTGACCCCATGCGCCATCGCCGGCTGCAACCGGTTGTTCTCCAGCTTGGCCCGCCCCTCGACCCCCAAAAGCGTCGGCACGGAAGGCCCATAGATATCGGCATCCAGCAAACCCACCGCCAAGCCCTGCCGCGCCAGCGCCACCGCCAGGTTCACCGCCACCGTCGATTTGCCCACGCCGCCCTTGCCACTCGCGACTGCGATCAACTTGCGAATCCCCGGCACGGTCGGCGCCACCGGCACAGCCCCCGCCGCCGGTGCGCCGCTGCGATCCGCCGTCAGGATAATCCGCGCCGCATTGATCCCCGCCACGCGGTTGACCGCGACTTCCACCGCGGCCTGCAATCGTTCGGCCGCAACTCGGTCCAACCCGTCGACGGACAACACCAGCCCAACGCTCGCCCCCGACCCCGCATCGTCCTTCACCACAATCCCCGCCGCGCGCCCGTTGGTAACGATGCTGCCGGCGCCCAACGGATCCGCCACCGCCGCCAGCGCCGCCGCCACGTCATCCTTCAATGCCATCGAAAACAGATCCTTTTGGGCTTGGGGCATCAGCGACAATCGCGCGCCCTCGCAATCCCTGAATGTGGACCGTATATAGCTTGTGCGAACACGTTGACGAGACCTGGAAACCGGATGCCCTGGCAAAACAACAATGATGGCGGACCCTGGGGCGAAGGCTCCAAAGGCAGCAATGGCGAAGGCCCCAAGGGCTCCGGCGGCGATGGCGGCGGCTCTGGCGGCCCGCCGCGCAATCCCTGGGGTGAAGGCCCACCCAAAAAGCCGAACGGCCCGCGTCCCACAGGCAACAAGGATTTTGACGACATCATCCGCCGCGGCCAGGAAAAGCTGCGCCAATCCTTCCCCGGCAATGATGGCAACAATGGTTTTGACCTGTTCGGCGGCAACGTCCTGCTCTGGGCCATCGGCGCCGTGCTCGCTGCCTGGATTGTTTTTACCAGCTTCTATCGCGTCGATGCGCAGGAACGCGGTGTCGTGCTGCGCTTTGGCCGCTTTGTCGAAACCACCGACCCTGGCCTGCATTTCAAGCTGCCTTTCCCCATCGACAGCGTGATTCTGCGCAAGGTCGAGCAGATAAACTCGGTCGACATCGGCGCCACCGAAGGCGCCGCGGAAAACCTGATGCTGACCGGCGACCAGAACATCATCAATCTGGCCTATGCGGTGCGATGGAAAATCAAGAACGTCGAACAATTCCTCTTCGTCCTCGCCGAACCCGAACAGACCGTGCGCGAAGTCGGCGAATCGGCCATGCGCGCCGAAGTCTCCAAGGCAACGCTGAACGACGCCATCGGGCCGCAGCGCGCGCAGATTGCCGAGCAGGTCCGCGAGCGCATGCAGGAAATTCTCGACAGCTACCGTTCGGGCATCGAAGTCCGCGGCGTCGATATCAAGCAGGCGGATCCGCCCGCTGCCGTCGATGATGCCTTCAAGGACGTCTCGGCTGCCCAGCAGGATGCCCAGCAATATCTCAACCAGTCACGCTCCTATGCCCAGCAACTGCTGGCCAGTGCCCAGGGCTCGGCGGCGGCGTTCGAGGCTGTGTTCGCACAATACAAGCTGGCACCCGAAGTCACCCGCAAGCGGATGTATTTCGAAACCATGGAAAGCGTGCTGTCAAAGGTCGACAAGACCGTCATCGAACCCAGCGGCGTCACCACCTATCTGCCGCTCCCCGAAGTCCGTCGCCGCGCCAGCGCCGAAGCCCCCACCGCCGAAGCCGCCGCCTCCAGCAGCGCCTCCGGCAAGTCGGGACAATAGAAATGTTCATCATGCGCAATCCCATCGTCTGGGCCACCATCGCCTTCGCGCTCATCGTCGTCGCCATGGGCACGCTCTACACCGTCCATGAAACCCAACAGGCGGTGGTCTTGCGGCTCGGCAGGCCCGAACGCATCGTCAACGCCTATGATACCAAGGCACCGTTCGGCACCTCGGGCGCCGGCCTTGTCGCCAAGGTGCCGTTCATCGAAACGGTCATTTTCGTCGACAAACGCGTCCTCAATCTGGACATGGAACAGCAGACGGTGCTGACCACCGATCAGCTGCGGCTCGTCGTCGATGCCTTCGCCCGCTTCCGCATCGTCGATCCGCTGCGCATGGTGCAGACCGTCGGCACCGAACAAAATGCCGCCGATGCGCTGAAGCGCATCCTCGCCTCCAAGATGCGCAACGAACTCGGCAAGCAGCCGTTCGCTTCGCTGCTCAGCCCGGAACGCACTGCGATGATGGACGACATCCAGTCCACCGTGAACCGCCAGGCCAAGCAATATGGCGCCGAAATCATCGATGTCCGCATCAAGCGTGCCGATCTGCCCAGCGGCGCCCCGCTCGAATCCGCGTTCCTGCGCATGCGTTCGGCGCGGCAGCAGGAGGCCGCGACCATTCGCGCCCAAGGCCTGAAACAGGCACAGCTCGTGCGCGCCAAGGCCGATGCCGAAGCCGCCAGCACCTATGCCGCCAGCTTTGGCAAGGATCCCGAATTCTATGCCTTTTATCGCGCCATGCAGGCCTATCGCACCACCTTCACCGACGAAAGCTCGACAGTCGTGATGTCACCCAACAATGAATTCCTGCGCGAATTCGAAGGCCGGCACAGCAATCGTTGACAATTGCCGGACCGAATTCTCCGTTCCGGGTCAGAATCGTTCATCCAGCGTTAGTGTCACCAAAGCCATTTGAAGGCCGATGTCGTTGCCATTGTTTCATCAGGCGCCCCCTTGCCTGATACAAGGTGGCACCGCACATCAAGATGAATATCAAAACCTGAAAGGTTCGCCCGACCGTGCGTATTGATCGAAGCCTGATTCCCGCCGTCCTCATCCTCGCTGTCATCACACCGGCGACGGCGCAGGTCGCGGCACCCGCTCCGGCCACCGTTCAGGCCCCGCAAAATGCCGCCCCTCCGGCAATCCCGGTCACGCCCCCCGGCGGCGCCCCGCGCAGCTTTGCCGATCTCACGGCCCGGCTCGCCCCCGCCGTCGTCAATGTCTCGACAACGCAAAAGGTCGAAGTCAGCAAGACACGCGGCATCCCGCCCGGCTCACCGCTGGAGGACCTGTTCCGCCGCTTCCAGGAACAGCAGGGCGAAGCCGGTGAACCCGTCACCCGCGAAGCCACCTCGCTCGGCTCGGGCTTCATCATCGATCCGTCGGGCTATATCGTCACCAACAACCACGTCATCTCCGCCGGCGAAGGCAAGGGTGCAGGCGGCGGCGATGCCGTCGATTCGATCACCGTCACCCTGTCCGATCGCCGCGAATACAAGGCCAAGGTCATCGGCCGCGATGCCCTCACCGACATGGCGCTGCTCAAGATCGAGGGCGCCAACCTGCCCTTCGTCAACTTCGGCAATTCGCAAGGCGTCCGCGTCGGTGATTGGGCCATCGCCATCGGCAACCCCTTCGGCCTCGGCGGCACCGTCACCGCTGGCATCGTCTCCGCCCTGCACCGCAACATCGGCTCGGGCCAATACGACCGTTATATCCAGACCGACGCCAGCATCAATCAAGGCAACTCCGGCGGGCCTTTGTTCGATCTCGATGGCAATGTCATTGGCATCAACACCGCGATCTTCTCGCCCACCGGCGGCAATGTCGGCCTCGGCTTCTCCATCCCCGCCGAACTCGCCTATCCGGTCATTCAGCAATTGCGCGCTACCGGCACGGTAAAGCGCGGCTACCTCGGCGTCGGCATTCAGCCACTCAGCACCGATATCGCCGCCGGCCTCGGCCTGCCCAAGGAACGCGGCGAAATCGTCGCCTCCATCGAACCCTCGGGCCCCGCTGCCCGCGCCGGCATCAAGCAGGGCGACGTCATCGTCAAAATCAACAATTCCGATGTCACCTATGACAACACCCTGTCTTATGTCGTCGCCAACACCCCCATCGGCGCCACTGTTCCCATCGAGCTGATCCGCGATGGCCAGCGCCGCACCATCAACGCCACCATTGCGCAGCGCCCGGCCGAATCGGTCGTCCAGGCCCGCGCCGGCATCAAGCCCGACTCCGATGAAACCGCCGACGGCAAGGTGCCCGGCGCTGAAGCCACCAAGCAAAGCCTCGGCATCACCCTGCAACCCCTGTCGCCCGAACTGCGCAAGCAGTTGAACGTCGCCGACACCGTCAAGGGCGTCGTCATTGCCGGCATCACGCCCAGCAGCGATGCCGCCGCCAACGGGCTGCAACGCGGTGACATCATCGTGCAGATCAACCAAAAGCCGACGACGACCCCGGCCGAAGCCGCCGCCGCCGTCGATGCCGCCCGCAAGGCCGGCCGCGACACGGTGCTGATGCTCGTCCAGCGCGGCACCAACCCGCCCCGCTACATCGGCATCAAGTTGATGTCCGAAACGAAGAAATAGCGCGTTAAACCCCTCTCCCGCAACGCTGGAGCGTATGCGGAAGCGCATACTGGCGCGGGAGAGGGAGGGGCCCGCCGCCACTTGGCGGTGGGAGGGCGAGGGAGGGACCACCCCTTAACCCCGGCACCAAAACCGGCTATCCCCTTGCCCACACGCAGGGGAACACCACATGGCCGACAGCATCTTCATCGGAAAAGGCGAGGACACCCCCCAGGCCCTCGTGCTCAAACGCGCCAACCGCCACGGCCTCATCGCCGGCGCCACCGGCACCGGAAAAACCGTCACCCTGCAAACGCTCGCCGAAGGCTTCTCCCGCGAAGGCGTCCCGGTCTTCCTGTCTGACGTAAAGGGCGACATCGCCGGCATGGCCATGAAAGGCTCCGACGCCGCCGCCTGGACCGGCAAGCGCGCCGCCGAAATCGGCCTCACCGATTATGACTATGCCGCCAACCCCGTCGTCTTCTGGGATCTGTTCGGCGAGCAGGGCCACCCCATCCGCGCCACCGTCAGCGAACTCGGGCCACTCTTGCTCTCCCGCCTCATGGGCCTCAACGAAACCCAGGAAGGCGTGCTCTCCATCGCCTTCCGCTACGCCGACGATCTCGGCCTGCTGCTCCTCGATCTCAAGGACCTGCAATCCATGCTGGTCTTCTGCGCCGAAAACGCCGCCGAACTCAGCACCAAATACGGCAATGTCTCCAAGGCCAGCGTCGGCAGCATCCAGCGCCAACTCCTGCAACTCGATACGCAAGGCGGCGATTTCTTCTTCGCCGAACCCGCGCTCGACATCACCGATTTCATCAAGGTCGGCGCCGATGGCCGCGGCCAGGTCAACATCCTCGCCGCCGATCGCCTCATGCAATCACCCCGGCTCTACGCCACTTTCCTGCTCTGGCTACTCTCCGAACTCTTCGAAACCCTCCCCGAAGTCGGCGATCCGGACAAACCCAAACTGGTCTTCTTCTTCGATGAAGCCCATCTGCTCTTCGACGAAGCCCCCCAGGCCCTCATGGACAAGATCGAGCAAGTCGTCCGCCTCGTCCGCTCCAAGGGTGTCGGCGTCTATTTCATCAGCCAGAACCCCATCGACATCCCCGAAAAAGTCGCCGGCCAACTCGGCAACCGCGTGCAACACGCGCTGCGCGCCTTCACCCCCCGCGATCAACGCGCCATCAAGGCCGCCAGCGAAACCTTCCGCGCCAACCCGAAACTCGATGTCGCCACCGCCATCACCCAGTTGAAGGTCGGCGAGGCCCTCGTCTCGCTGCTCATGGCCGATGGCGCCCCCACCCCCGTCGAGCGCACCCTCATCGCGCCGCCCCGCTCCCGCGTCGGCCCCGTCACCAAGGACGAGCGCGCCACCATGATCAACGCCTCGCCCTTCGCCGGCAAGTACGACGAAACCGTCGATCGCGAATCGGCCTATGAAAAGCTCCTCACCCGCGCCGCCGACGCCGCGGTAAAGACCGAGGCCGACAAGGCCACCGCCCTCCAGGCCAAGCTCGACGAACGCATCGCCGCCGATGCCGCCAGACAAGCCGCCGCCGCCGCCAAGATTGCGGAGCGCGAACAAGCCGCCGCAACCCGCGCCGCCGCCAAACCCCAGCCCAAAAGCTTCACCGAAAAAATGATCGAATCCACCGCCCGCTCCGCCGCCACCTCGGTCGGTCGCCAGCTCGGCGGCAAATTCGGCGCGCAACTGCTGCGTGGGTTGTTGGGCGGGCTGTTGAAGTAAAGCGCCTCCGGCGGCGTTTCAGGGGCCTCCGGCGGCGTTTCAGGGGCCTCCGGCGGCTGGGGCCTCAGGCCCCAGACCCCATTCAATTTATTGGTTCACAACGACAACGGGGGGTATGCGGGGCGCAATCCCACAATTGAGGTCTGGCGCCTGCGGCCCCAGCTGCCGGAGGCCTGAAACGCCGCCGGCGGCCCTGCAATCAGCCCCCGATCTTCACTTCCGCCACCGCGGCATTGCGCGTCCCCGCCGGCGCATCCATCAACTCACGCAAAAACGCACCCTTGTTGACCGTCGGCGTCTTCGGGTCGCCGCCATTGGACCGGATCGCCGGGTCGGTCGCCCCAGCCCCCGCCTTGTCGAGCAATTGCTGCTCGGCGGCCGATTTCGGCGGCGCCTTCACCCCCGGCCCGAACAGCGCCTCCATGGCGGCTGACTGCGAATCCTGGCCGGCAGCACGCGGCGAACCCGGCGTCGGCGGCACCAGCGCAAAATCCTGCGGCACCACCAAAGGCGCACTGCGGCTGAT
>JANPEP010000188.1:0-7180 GCA_031422995.1 Polymorphobacter sp.
GGAGTTTGTGCAGGCGGTGACCGAAGTGGCCGAGGATATTTTCGGCTTCATGGCCGACAAGGTGAAATATCACGAAGCGCAGATCTTGCGGCGGATTGCCGAGCCGGACCGGGTGATTTCGTTTCGCGTCTGCTGGGAGGATGACAACAATAATATCCGGGTGCAGCGCGGCTGGCGCGTGCAGAACAACAACGCCATCGGGCCATACAAGGGCGGCATCCGGTTTCACCCGAGTGTCACCGAGAGCGTTTTGAAGTTCCTGGCGTTTGAGCAGACGTTCAAGAATGCCCTGACGGGCCTGCCGATGGGGGGTGGCAAGGGCGGATCGAATTTCAACCCCAAGGGCAAGAGCGTGAATGAAATCATGCGGTTCTGCCAGAGTTTCATGACCGAGTTGTATCGGCATATTGGCGCCGATGTGGATGTGCCGGCGGGCGATATCGGCGTGGGCGGCCGCGAGATCGGGTTCATGTTCGGGCAGTACAAGCGCATCACCAACAATTTCACCGGGGTGTTGACGGGCAAGGGGCTGGAATGGGGTGGATCGTTGATCCGCACCGAGGCGACGGGATATGGCGCGGTGTATTTCCTGCAGAACATGCTGAGGACGCGCGGCATGGAGGTGGCTGGCAAGACGGCGGTGATTTCGGGTTCGGGCAATGTGGCGACGCATGCCGCCGAGAAGATTGTGCAATTGGGCGGCAAGGTGCTGACGCTATCGGATTCGGAAGGCTTTGTGCACGACCCCGATGGCATCACGCAGGAGAAGATTGATTGGGTGAAGACCCACAAGACGCATCGCCGCGGGCGGATCAGCGAATATGCCGACGAGTTCAAGGGGGCGACATTTCATGGGGGCGGAGCGCGACCCTGGGGGGTGAAATGCGACCTGGCGCTGCCCTGTGCGACGCAGAATGAGTTGAACGGGGCGGAAGCGAAGCTGTTGCTGGCCAATGGCTGCATTGCGGTTTCGGAAGGCGCGAACATGCCGACTGATCTGGATGGGGTGCATGTCTTCAAGGCGGCGAAGATATTATATGCGCCGGGCAAGGCATCGAACGCCGGCGGGGTGGCGGTTTCGGGGCTGGAGATGAGCCAGAATTCGGCAAGGATGTCGTGGAAGGAGGATGAACTCCAGACCATGCTGGTCGACATCATGGCGGGCATTCATGCGTCCTGCGCCGAATATGGCTCCGATGGGTCGGGGTACATCGATTATGTGAAGGGGGCGAATATCGCCGGGTTCAAGAAGGTTGCCGATGCGATGCTGGCATATGGGGTGGTTTGAAGGGGGCGAAGGACATGACCAAGGCATCCGATCTGATGGTGCAATGCCTCGAGGGGGAGGGCGTTGAGTATGTGTTCGGGGTGCCGGGGGAGGAGAATCTCGACTTTCTCGACAGCCTGTCGCGTTCGACGAAAATCAAGCTGATCCTGACGCGGCATGAGCAGGGGGCAGGGTTCATGGCCAGCACCTATGGCCGGCATACCGGCAAGGCCGGGGTGTGCCTGGCGACATTGGGACCGGGCGCGACGAATTTCGTGACCGCGGCAGCCTATGCGTTTCTGGGCGGGATGCCGATGTTGATGATTACTGGGCAGAAGCCAATCAAGAAGTCCAAACAGGGGCGGTTCCAGATTTTGGACGTGGTCGACATGATGCGGCCGATTACGAAATACACGCATCAGTTGGCGAGTGCCGACAATATTCCGGCGCGGGTGCGCGAGGCGATGCGGCTGGCGCAGGAGGAGAAGCCGGGGGCGACACATCTCGAGTTACCCGAGGACATCGCGCACGACCCGACGGATTCGGTGCCGATTCCGCCGAGTTATGTGCGACGGCCGGTGCCGGACGCCAAGGCGATTGCGGAAGCCGTGCGGGTGATTGAGGCAGCGAAGGCGCCGATTTTCGTGATTGGCGCCGGGGCGAACCGGACGATGACGTCACGAATGCTGGGGGCGTTGATCGACAAGACTGGGATTCCGTTTTTGACGACGCAATTGGGCAAGGGGGTGATCGACGAGCGGCACCCGAAATTTGTCGGATGTGCGGCGCTGTCGTCGGGCGATTTTGTTCATGCGGCCATTCGCAAGGCCGATGTTATTGTGAACATCGGCCATGATGTGATTGAGAAGCCGCCATTTTTCATGGCGACGGGCGGTGCGACGGTTATCCATGTGTCGAACAAGTCCGCCGAGGTTGACCCGGTGTATTTTCCACAAGTCGAGGTGATCGGCGATATCGCCAATGCGGTGTGGCAGATTTCCGAAGGCATTACGCGGCAACAGCATTGGGCGTGTTCGGGGATGTTGGCGGCGCGGGCGGCGGAGGTGGCGCATCGCGAGGCAGCGGTGGGCGATATGCGGTGCCCGATTTACCCGCAATATCTGGTGGATCAGGTGCGCAAGGTGATGCCGAGCGATGGCATCATCGCGCTCGACAATGGTGTGTATAAAATCTGGTTTGCGCGCAATTACATGGCGCACCAGGCCAATACGGTTCTGCTCGACAATGCGCTGGCGACGATGGGGGCCGGGCTGCCGAGCGCGATGGCGTCGAACATGGTGTATCCGGACCGCAAGGTGATGGCGATTTGCGGCGATGGCGGCTTCATGATGAATTCGCAGGAGCTGGAGACGGCGGTGCGATTGGGGCTGAACATCACCGTGCTGATCCTGAATGACAACAGCTATGGCATGATCCGCTGGAAGCAGGCCAACATGGGCTTCAAGGATTGGGGGTTGACCTATGGCAACCCGGATTTCGTCAAATATGCCGAGAGTTATGGCGCCACCGGCCACCGTGTGACGAGTGCCGAAATGCTGCCAGGGCTGTTGGCGGCGTGTCTTGCGGCCAAGGGCGTGCAGGTCATTGATTGCCCAGTGGATTATGCGGACAATGATCGAATTTTGAACAAGGACATCAAGGAATTGAGTGCGGTTCTTTAGGGTTCACATCAAGAATTTGCTGACCTTATCACCAGGACGGGGGTTTAGCTGGCGCGCATGGCCTTCATCCGTTCCATGCCGGCCTTGAGCTCGGCTTTGGTGACAAAGCCGTCCTTGTCGGCATCGATGAAGTTGAAGCCCATTTCGCGGCGGCCGGCGGCGAGCCATTCGGGCTTGTCCCATTTGTCGTCCTTGTTGGTGTCTGCGGCCTGAAGCTTGGCAAAGGCTTCGGCGTTCTGTGCAGGCGCGCCGTCGGCTGGCACCTGGCCATTGGCGGCGGTGGTAACAAGCATGGCAGCGGCGGTGATGAGAAGGCGCATGGCAGATTTCCCCCTTGGCGAATGGATTGGCGTGCGTGTTACGGCAGCGGCGGTGAGTTTCCCCCGTTCCTTCATGCCATTGGCGGGGCTGTAGTGTCGACAATTGTGTGCGTGTGGTGGTTTCGCCGATTGCCGGTTATGGTTTTGACTGCGGCAAAGACAGGCAGACGGGACAAGTGATGGAGCAACTGGCAGCGGCGCAGGCGTGGGTGATGGGCCTGGGCGCGCAATATGGCGTCAATCCGGTAATCTTTGGCGCGATCTATGTCGGGGCGATCCCGTTTTTCCTGCTGTTTACCGGGATTGCGGTGAAGCGGCTGCGCGCCGGGAGTTCAGCCGTGCTGCCGATCATGGCAGCGGGTTTGTGCTTTGTTTCGGCCTATCTTTACCTGGCGGTGGTTGGCCGGGGGATTCCGGCCTGGGTGTGGGGATTCCTCGGGCTTATCGTGGTGTACGGCGCGTGGAATGCGTTGAAGGGGTTCCGCAAGAAACTGTCCGGCGGCTGAGGCTCATTCGCGGCGGGCGCCGGAGAGCGGTTCTTCGGTCATAGGATAGTCGCAGCCGTGCGGGATGACGAGCCACATCTCCCCGTCGCGATCGACGATTTCGGGTTGGATGAACGGTGGCGTGCGGGCGGCGGCGGCGGCCATGATGGCGGCGACATCGGCATATTGGCCGAGACGTTGCAGATTGCACTTGGTCGGGAAGACGAGGGCGGATGCGCCAGCAGCTTCGGCGGCGAGCGCGGCGGCGGCGGTGGTCCAGTGGATGGCGACGGCTTCATTGCCATCGGGAGAGATGGCGGCATCGGCGGTGTTGCCGGCATCGGCCAAATAGAAATGCGTGTCGAAGCGGCGCTTTATGGCGGCGGCGGCGGGGGGCTCCCAGCGGGCGAAGGGAATGAAGCGCGCGGCATCGACGCGATGGCCGAGCGCCGCAAGCATGGCGGCGAAGGTGCAGGCTTCGGCGGAATCGGGGCCGGCGGCGAGCTCGGCGCGGGCATGGGCGAGGGCAGCGGGATCGGGGGCGACGCCGGCGGTGAGGAGGACGCCGGTTTCTTCAAGTGCTTCGCGGGCGCAGGCGATGCGGGAGGCGGCATCGGTTTCGGTAAGGGCGTCGAACCCGAAGGCAAGGGCGGGGTTGCGGGCGGTGATGATGTCGGCGGCATCGACACGGCCGCCAGGGAAGACCATGGCGCCGCCGGCAAAGGCGAGGTTTTCGCCGCGCTGGATCATCAGGATTTCGGGGCCGGCGCGGGTGTCGCGGAGCAGGATGACGGTGGCGGCAAGGATACTGGACATAGGGAGAGCCTAAGCCAGGCCGGGGGCGGAAGGAAGCCGTTCAGGTGCGGCCGGTTCGGCGCGGGCCACTGGGCGGTGGCGGGAAAGCCAGCGGATCGATTGCAGCGCCGGGGGAGCCGGCGGTGACGGTGCGGTAGATGGTGTAGCCAACGGGGCTGTAGGTGATGGCTTCGGTGAGGAGCAGCGTGGTCGCCATCACCCCGATGCCCCAGCCCCAGGCCGGATGGACGCGGCCGCTGCGGCGCAGATCGGCGAGGACGCCCGCCGCCGGGAAGAGCAGCGTGGCCACGAACACGGCCTCGAACGCCCAGGGTGCGAGCAGCGGCATTGGCAGCAGGCGGCCGAATGCCGGGCCGAGCAACAGCGCCATGCCGCAGAAATGCAGGCGACGGTGCCAACCGGTTTGGCGGCGCAAGGTGATTGCGGCTGCGGTGAGGCCGGCGAAGGCGAAGAGAGTGAGCGGATCGAAGACGAGGAATTGTTGCGGACGGAAGAAGAACGGCACCTGGCCGCGGCGGGCGATGGCGATGGTGACGGCGCAGCCAAAGACGAGCATGAGGACGACCCAGCCGGCGCCGATCCAGCCGAGGCGGCGGTGGAGGCGGGTGTTGCCGCGCGTGGCAAAGGCGGTTTGGGCCACATAGAGCGCGACCCAGCCCATGAAGACGATGGCATGGGCGTGGACGAGCGGCGGCGAGGCGAAGCTCGATCGTCCCATGGCGAGTTGGGTGGAGAAGCCAGCGACGACGAGCAGGGCCATGGTGATGGCGGCGCCCATGAAGAAGTGGTTGTCGTTGATGGACGCGGGCAGGGGTTGGGCGATTGTGGCCATTGCTGACGTCCCTTCGCACTTGAAGGCACATTGTAGCGCAATGACCCGGGTGGACCAAGCCGGGGCGCTGGCCATGGCGAGGACGTTGTGGGATGGTCCAGGGCATGAATGCAGTCGAGATCATCGGGATTGCGGCGAGCCTGAGCCTGCTGGCGGGCTGGCGGCTGTATGCTGTGGTGCTGGCGGCGGGACTGGCGGTGCGGTTCGGGCCGTTCGGGTTGCCGGGGGAATTGGCCGGGCTGGCGGTGCTGGGCAATTGGTGGGTGCTGGGGGTGGCGTTGGCGGGCACGATTGCCGAGTTTTTTGCCGACAAGGTGGCGTGGCTGGATAGCGTTTGGGATGCCGTGCACACGTTGGTGCGGCCGGTGGGGGGTGCGTTGCTGGCGCTGGCGGTGGTGACGCCCGACAATGGCGCATTGGCCGTGGTGACGTTGCTGCTGGGCGGCGGGGCGGCGCTGGCCTCGCATGCGGCGAAGGCGGGGACGCGGGCGGTGGTCAATGCCTCCCCCGAGCCGGTGAGCAATATCGTCACATCGGTGGCGGAGGATGGTTTGACGGCCGGCGGGCTGTGGCTGGTGTTCGCGCATCCGGAGGTGGCGATTGTGCTGGCGGCGGTGATGGCGGTGGGGGTTGGGCTGTTGCTGTGGTGGGCCGGGAGGTTGCTGGGGCCGGTGTGGCGAAAGTGGCGCGGGGTTTGGGGCGAGAAGACGTGAGGCTTGGACGCCGGGCGCTGCGGCTGTATAGCGGCGGGGTTATCAGGAGCAATTGATGAGCGTTCGGCCCTGGCGGGATATTTCGCGCCGCAAATCGCGTCAGATCATGGTCGGCAAGGTGCCGGTGGGCGGCGATGCGCCGATTGCGGTGCAGACGATGACCAATACGCTGACCAGCGATGCGATTGCGACGATCGACCAGATCCGCCGGTGCGAGGAGGTGGGCGCCGATATCGTGCGGGTTTCGTGCCCGGATGTGGAGAGCACTGCGGCGTTGAAGACCATCGTGCGGGCGGTGCAAGTGCCGATCGTGGCCGACATTCATTTTCACTACAAGCGCGGCCTGGAGGCAGCGGACGCGGGGGCGGCGTGCCTGCGCATCAATCCGGGCAACATTGGTTCACAGGCGCGGGTGAAGGAGATTGTGAACGCGGCCAAGGCCAATGGCTGCTCGATCCGCATCGGGGTGAATGCCGGGTCGCTGGAGAAGCATCTGCTGGAGAAATATGGCGAGCCGTGCCCCGAGGCTTTGGTGGAGAGTGCGCTGGAGCATATGAAGATGCTGCAGGACGAGGATTTCCACGAGTTCAAGATTTCGGTGAAGGCGTCGGACGTGTTTCTGGCGGTGGCGGCGTATCAGGGCCTGGCCGAGGTTTGTGATTATCCGCTGCACCTGGGGATTACCGAGGCGGGCGGTTTGCAGGGCGGGACGGTGAAGTCCTCGATCGGGCTGGGGATGCTGTTGTGGGCGGGGATCGGCGATACCATTCGCGTGTCGCTTTCGGCGGACCCGGTGGAGGAAGTGAAGGTTGGTTATCACCTGCTGAAATCGCTGGGGATTCGGGCGCGGGGGGTGCGGGTGGTTTCGTGCCCCAGCTGTGCGCGGCAGGGGTTTGATGTGGTGAAGGTTGTGGAGACGCTGGAGACGCGGCTGGCGCATATCACGACGCCGCTGTCGCTGTCGGTGCTGGGGTGCGTGGTCAATGGGCCGGGGGAGGCGCGGGAGACCGATATTGGCCTGACCGGCGGCGGCAATGGCCGGCACATGGTGTTTTTGTCGGGGGT
>JANPEP010000189.1:0-10095 GCA_031422995.1 Polymorphobacter sp.
TTTGAAGAAGAAGGATTTTACCATGCGTGAAGCTGTTATCGTTTCGACCGCCCGGACCCCGATCGGCAAGGCCTATCGCGGCGCCTTCAATGCGACGCCTTCGCCGACACTGGGTGGCCATGCCATCAAGCACGCTGTTGCCCGCGCCAAGCTGGAGGGTGGCGAGGTTGACGATGTGGTGATGGGCGCGGCGTTGCAGCAGGGCGTGCAGGGCGGCAATATCGCGCGCACGGCGTTGTTGCGGGCCGGGTTGCCGGTGACGGTGAGCGGCCAATCGATGGACCGGCAATGTTCGTCGGGCGTGATGGCGATTGCGACGGCGGCCAAACAGATCATCGTCGATGGGATGCAGATCACCATTGGCGCGGGGATCGATTCGATCTCGATGGTGCAGAATGACAAGATGCGGGTGGGCGGTGATCCCGAGCTGCTGGCGATGCATCCGGCGATCTATATGCCGATGCTGCAAACGGCGGAAATCGTCGCCAAGCGCTATAGTGTCAGCCGCGATCGCCAGGACGAATATGGCTATCAATCACAGATGCGCACCGCAGCAGCGCAGCAGGCCGGAAAATTCGACGACGAAATTGTGCCGATGACCGCGACAATGGCAATGGTCAACAAGGAAACCAAGGAGGTCACCCAGCATGAGGTGACATTGTCCAAGGACGAAGGCAACCGGCCGGAAACCACGCTGGAAAGCCTGAAGGGCCTGAAGCCGGTGATCGAGGGCGGGGTGATTACGGCGGGCAATGCCAGCCAGCTTTCGGATGGCGCCTCGGCCAGCGTGTTGATGGAGGCGGGGGAAGCCTCGCGGCGCGGGTTGACGCCATTGGGTGCGTATCGCGGCATGGCGGTGGCTGGGCTGGAGCCCGACGAAATGGGTATCGGGCCGATCTATGCGGTGCCCAAGCTGTTGAAGGCCAATGGCCTGACGATGAACGACATCGGGCTGTGGGAGCTGAACGAGGCCTTTGCGGTGCAGGTGCTGCATTGTGCCGATGTGCTGGGCATCGACCCCGAGCTGCTCAACGTCAACGGCGGGGCGATTTCGATCGGGCACCCCTATGGCATGACGGGTGCGCGCTGCACGGGCCATGCGTTGATCGAAGGCAAGCGCCGCGGTGCCAAATATGTGGTTGTGACCATGTGCGTTGGCGGTGGCATGGGTGCAGCCGGATTGTTCGAGGTTTATTGATGCCGTGTGGGCGGGCCGGGGGTGTTCCCTGGCCCGTCTGCGGGAAGCCTCGCTTTCTCAAGGATTATCGGGCATAGCGGCGCCATCATGCCGTTTCAGACCCTGCCGCCGCTTCTCGCCGAAGCGCTCTCCGCCCGTGGCTATGCCGCGCCTACGCCTGTTCAGGCTGCTGTTCTTGAGCCCGAAGCCGAAGGGCGGGACTTGCTGGTTTCGGCACAGACCGGATCGGGCAAGACCGTGGCATTCGGGGTGGCGATGGCGCCGCAATTGTTGAACGAGGACGGGCGCAGCGACCGTGCGGGCGCGCCACTGGCGCTGGTGATTGCGCCGACGCGGGAGCTGGCGTTGCAGGTCAGTCGTGAGCTTATCTGGCTGTATGGCAAGACCGGCGCGCGGATTGCGACCTGCGTGGGCGGGATGGACGCCAGCAAGGAACGCAAGGCGCTGAACCAGGGCGCGCATATCGTGGTGGGCACGCCGGGACGGTTGCGCGATCACCTGGAGCGCGGGGCGTTGCAGCTGGGGCAGGTCAAGGTCGCCATCCTCGATGAGGCCGACGAGATGCTCGACATGGGGTTTCGCGACGATCTGGAGCAGATTCTGGATGCGACGCCCGAGACACGGCGGACGTTCATGTTTTCAGCGACGATCCCCAAGCCGATCGTGGCGTTGGCCAAGCGGTATCAGAAGAACGCGCTCAGGATTTCGACGGTCGGCGAGGACCGCGGGCATGGCGACATTGCTTATCAGGCGGTGACAGTGGCGCCGGCCGATATCGAGAATGCGGTGGTCAATCTGTTGCGGTTCCACGAGGCGCCGACGGCGATGCTGTTTTGTGCGACGCGCGATAATGTGCGGCATCTGCACGCGAGTTTGATCGAGCGCGGGTTTGATGCGGTGGCGCTTTCGGGTGAGCATTCGCAGAACGAGCGAAACCAGGCGTTGCAGGCGTTGCGCGACCGGCGGGCGCGGATTTGCGTCGCGACCGATGTGGCGTCGCGCGGCATTGATTTGCCGAACCTGTCGTTGGTGATCCATGTGGAATTGCCGCGTGATGCGGAGATTTTGCAGCATCGGTCGGGGCGGACCGGGCGCGCGGGGAAGAAGGGCACGGCGATCTTGATCGTGCCGTATCCGGCGCGGCGGCGGGTGGATGGCATGTTGCGCGGCGCCAAGATCAACGCCGAATGGCTTCCGGTGCCGGGGCCGGACGATATTCGGCGCAATGACCATGAGCGGCTGTTGTCCGCATTGATGGAAGTGCCGACCGAGATTGACGATGAGGACCGGGCGCTGGCCGATCGCTTGCTGAACGAGCGCAGCCCGCAGGATATTGCCGCGGCGCTGGTGCGGATGCATCGTTCCAAGATGCCATCGGTGGAGGAATTGCTGGACAACAGCGGCCCGCCGCAGCGGGGCGAGCGGCCTTCCAATGACGGGCCTCGGCCGGGGTTTGAAGAGACGGTGTGGTTCCGCATGGATGTGGGCCGGCGGTTGAATGCCGATCCGCGGTGGCTGTTGCCGCTGATTTGTCGGCGGGGCCATGTGACCAAGGGTGAGATCGGGCAGATCAAGATCGGTCCCGAGGAGACGATGTTCGAGATTCCGCGGGCGCTGGCGGATCGGTTTGTCGATTCGTTGCGGCGTACCGAGGGTGAGGACCGATCACCCGAAGGCGGGATTCGGATCATTCCGGCCAATGGGCCACCGCCACGCCAGGGTGGGGCGGGGCCGCGGCCGGCGGGCAAGCCGAACCGGCCGGTGCTGGTGCGGGCGCTGGGGCCGCAGGGCTTTGCTTCGAAGGGGCCGGGAGCGGGTCCGCGTGGGCCCAAGCCGGGGCCATCGAACCCGACGCAGCGGGGCAAGTTCCGGCAGGGGTGATGCGCATCCTGGTTGATGCCGATGCGTGCCCGGTGAAGGACGATATTTACCGGGTGGCGATCCGCCACGGCGTGCCGGTGGTGGTGGTTTCCAATTCGGGGATGCGGTTGCCGGGGCATCCGTTGGTGACGCAGGCGGTGGTTTCGGATGGGTTTGATGCCGCCGATGACTGGATTGCCGAGCGGGCCGGGGCGGGTGCTCTGGTGGTGACGGGGGACATATTGCTCGCCGACCGGTGTTTGAAGGCCGGGGCGGTGGTGCTGGCGCACAATGGCCGGGCGTTCACGATGAGCTCGATTGGGGCGGCGATTGCGACGCGGGCGATCATGGCCGATCTGCGCGCCGGGGGGGATGTGGTGCCGGGCGGGGCGGTGGCGTTTTCCAAGGTTGATCGGTCGCGGTTCTTGCAGGCGCTGGATACCGCGCTGGTGCGGATGGCTCGCGAGCAGCTTTAAGCCGATTTTGCGCCCGGGGTGTCGATGACCGCGTCGATCAGGCCATCATCGATGCTGATCTGGCCATCGAGCATCAGCATGGTGAGGCCGTGGACGCTTGACCAGGCGCGCAGCACGGCGATGCGGAGTTCGGCCTGGGTGGCGCCGGGCGGGGCGAGGCCGGCGACATTGGCTTGCAGCATCTGCATCGGGGTGGTGAGATTGTCGTGCAGTTCGGGGTTTGTTGGTGCCATCGCCATGATCATGCGGAACAGCGTGGGGTGTGCCAGCGCAAAGCGCACATAGGCGCGGCCGGAGGCGTTGAAGCCGGCGATGCCGGGGCCGGCGGTGTGCATCGCCTTGGCTTGATCGCGGCCGAGGCGTTCAAAGCCTTCGATGGCGAGAGCCGTGAGCAAGGCGGCTTTATCGGGGAAATGCCGGTAGATGGCGGTGGCGCTGACGCCGGTCTGGCGGGCGATTTCGCGCAGGCTGAGGCTTTCGGCGTTGCTGTTTTCGAGCAGGCGCATCCCGGTTTCGATGACGGCGAGGCGCAGGTCGCCGTGATGATAATTGCGAGCTGCGGGTTTTATGTTGACACTGTTATCATCGACGGTCATCATGGTAACGCTGTAAACATGACAGCGCGGCTTGCCAACCCTGCGGGTCGAAAATCCTTTTGCGAAAGGCACGACGATGGCGAGCAAGGTCGAGACCATGATCCGCAGCGCGGTGACCAAGGGCGTTTTCAAGGTGGCGGCGATGAACCGCGACGCGATGGCGGCGCCGGCCAAACCGCACCCCTATCTTTCGGGCATCCACACGCCCATGGCCGGCGAGTTGACGCTGGAATCGTTGCAGGTGACGGGCACCATTCCGGCCGGGTTGAACGGGCGTTACATCCGCATCGGGCCGAACCCGGCGACGTCGCCCAACCCGGGCGCCTATCATTGGTTCACCGGGGACGGGATGGTGCACGGCGTGCGGCTGGGCGGTGGCAAGGCGCAATGGTATCGCAATCGCTGGATTCGATCGACCGAGGTGAGTGCCTTGCTGGGCGAGGCGCCGGCGCCGGGGCCACGCAACGGCGCCGGTGACACCGTCAATACCAATGTTCTGGGCCACGCCGGCAAGACCTGGGGGCTCGTGGAAAGTGGCGGATATCCGGTGGAAATCGGCGCTGCGCTGGAGACGATTTCACACAACCCGTTCGAAGGCACGTTGCAGGGCAGTTTCAGCGCCCATCCGCACCTGGACCCCGAAACCGGCGAGATGCACGCCATCTGTTATGACGCGATGGAGCGCACGACAATCCGCCACGTCGTGGTGGGGCGTGACGGCAAGGTGCGGCGCGAGGAGCCGATTTCGGTCAGCGACGGCCCCAGCATTCATGACTGCATGATCACCGCCAATTATGTGCTGATTTTCGATCTGCCGGTGACGTTTTCGATGAAGCGGGTGCTGGCGGGCTTTGCCTTTCCCTATGCCTGGAACCCGGAGCACAAGGCGCGGATCGGGCTGATGCCGCGTGAGGGGCGGGAGGCCGACATCATCTGGTGCGATGTGCCGCCATGTTATGTGTTTCACGGTTGCAACGCCTTTGAAACCGAGGACGGCAAGGTGATTGCCGATGTTGCGGTGCATGATTCAATGTTTGCCGAAAGCACCCAGGGGCCGGATTCAAAGTCGGTGATGCTGGAACGCTGGACCATCGACCCGGCGACCCGCACGGTTGCGCGGGCAATCATCGACAGCAAGCCGCAGGAGTTTCCGCGCTTTGACGAGCGGTTGGCGGGCAAGCCCTATCGTTATGCCTATGCCCTGCCATTGCCGGCGGTGCAGGACGATTTTGTGTCGGAATCGCATTATATCAAGCATGATCTGGTGGCCGGCACGCGGGCGATTCATGAATTTGGCGCCAACCGTTTTCCCGGTGAATTCATGTTCGTGCCGAAGTTTGCGGGCGCCGCCGAGGATGAAGGCTGGTTGATGGGATATGTTATCGACATGAACACCGACACCACTGATTTGATGATCCTGGATGCGCAGGATTTTGCCGGTGCGCCGCAAGCGGTAATCACGATCCCGCACCGGATACCGCCGGGATTTCATGGCAATTGGGTTGCGGACGGCGACTGAGGCCGTCAGTCGCTGGCTTCGAGGGCCAACAGGGCGAAGCTGGCAAGCCAGTGTTCGCCAGCATAGTCCCCCGCGATATGGGGCAGGCCGGCGGCCCGGTGGGTGGCGGCGGTGGTGCGGGCGACGTTTTGGGCTGGGTCGGTTGGGTCCAGCCGCGCGGCGATGTGCGACCAGCACCAGGCGCGGCTGAGATTGAGGCCATCGAGATGGGCGATCTTGCCGTCGCTGCGATCGGAGACGCTGGCCGGGGTGAACAGGCTGGTGGGTTGGTGTTGCGCGGCATCGGGCAGGAAGGCGGCGAACCAGCAGCGGAATTCGGATGTGGGGAGCAGGGTAGCCATGGCGAGGGCTTCAGTGAGGGTGGGCGACAGGAAGGCGTCGCCATCGGGCTCCCAGGCTTGCGCATTGGTGTCGGCGGCAAACCAATCATGGGCGCGGGATGTGAGGAGGGCGTGGAGGGTAAGGTCGTGGGTTTGTGCCCAGCCGGCGGCGAGGGTGAGGGCGAAGGCGGTGTTGGCATGGCTGCCGGTGCGGATGGGATAGGTAAGCAACGGCAGATGGCTGTGAAAGCGACTGGCGAATTCGCGGGCTAGGGGCGCCAGGGTTGCAGCGTGGCGGGGATCGTCGTGGAGAGACAGCTCGGCGTGGAGGGCGAGCAGCCAGGCCCAGCCATAGGGACGTTCGAAGCCGCGTGAGGAGGGGGTTTGCAGATAGGTGAGTTCGGCCGCGGCGTTGGCGGACGTGAAGATTTGTACCGCAAGGGCATGGGTTTCGGCGGCGACGGCGTGGGTGGGGAAGCGGCGGGCGAGGCGCATCAGCAGCCACCAGCCATGGACGCAGCTGTGCCAATCGAAGCTGCCGAAGAACATCGGGTGGAGATCACGCGGCCGCCGGGCGTCGGCAGGGCCGTCCATGACGTGATCGAGCTTGTGCGGGAATTCGCGGGTGACATGGCCAAGGGCGATGCGGGCCATTTTTGCGGCGAGGATTTCATCGAGGATCATTTGAACGCCAAGGCCCAGATGAGAAGGGTGTTGATCGCAAGGAGCGGCAGGGCGGTCGCGACCTGGGCGCGGATGACTGCATTGCGATCATCGAGCTCGAGCAGGGCCGCGGGGACGATGTTGAAATTGGCGGCCATGGGGGTGAGCAGGGTGCCGCAGAAGCCCGACAGCATGCCGATAGCGGCGATTATGGTGGGGTCGCCGCCGAGTTTGAAGACGAGGACGGGGAGGCCGATGGCAGCCATCATGACGGGGAAGGCGGCAAAGGCATTGCCCATGATCATGGTGAAGCCGGCCATGCCGAGGGTGAAGGCGAGGACGGCAAGAAAGTGGCTGTTGGCGGGAATGACGGTGCCGGCGATGCCGCCAAGGACCTGGCCGACGCCGGCGATGGCGAAGACGGCGCCGAGGCTGGCGAGCATTTGCGGCAGGACGATTGCCCAGCCGATGGCTTCGACGAGGCGGCGGCCTTCGTGGAGCGGGGCAAGCGGTGGCGGGCGGAGCCAGGCCATAAGCACGGCGATAGCGATGAGGACGCCAAGGGCGAGGCTGACAAGGGTGACTTGCCTTGCGTCGACGAGGGGCGCGCCGGTGAAGGTGAGGTATTTGAAGCCCAGAGTGCCGATGAGCGCGGTGACGGGGACGATGAGGGCGGGGAGGAAGAGGCGGTTGCCATGGGTGATGGCGCTGGCCTCGCGTTCGGCAGGTGTGGTGGTTGGTGGGTTGCCGCGCGAGACCTGCCCGGTGCCGGCGAGCGCAACGAGGGCGAGGACGAGGATGCCGTTGCCGAGATCGGTGAGGTAATCCCCCGCAAGGAAGCTGAGTGCCAGCAGGCCCCAGAAGGCAGCGCTGCCAAGGCGTTTCGGGTGGGATTTGTCGGTGAGGGTGAGAGCGCTCCAGCCGAGGAAAAGCCCGCCGGCGATGGTGTAGAGGAAGGGGAGCCCGATCATTTTGGCGGTGCCTTGCGATCGAGGCGGAGCAGGCGGAAGCCGTGGATGAGCAGCGCCGCGATGGCCGTGGGGATGGCCCAGACCGAGAGTTCGAGCGGTTGCACGATGATGTTGTTGGCTTCGAGAAAGCCCTTGATGAGCAGGATGGAGGCGACGGCGAGGAAAATGTCTTCACCAAAGAACATGCCGACATTGTCGGTGGCGGCGGCGAGGGCGCGGATGCGTTGGCGGCCAGCTTCGGTGATTTCGGGATCGGCGCGGGCGGCGGCGGCTTCGGCCATGGGCGCCACAAGCGGGCGGACGGTTTGGGCATGGCCGCCGATGGCAGTGAGACCGACCGCCGAGGTGAGTTGGCGCAGGACGAGATAGGCGAGGAGGATGCGGCCGGTCGTGGCCCTGGCGGACGCGGCGATGAGATCACGGGCTCGTTCGCGAAGCCCGGCGCGTTCCAGCAAGCCGATGACGGGGAGGATAATCCACGGGGCGCTGACATAGCGGTTGGTGTTGAAGGCCTTGCCGAAGGCGGCGATGACGGCAAGGGGGGCGAGACCGGCGGCGATACCACTGGCGAGTGCGGCAGCGACGATGACGAGCAGCGGGTTGAGGCGCAGGGCAAACCCCAGGATGACAACGGCGATGCCGATCAAGGGCCACATGGGCGTTTGGCCTTTGGGGTGGGGTGTTGGATCATGGCGGGGACCGTAGCGGGCGGCGGCGGGATTGGGCAGGGGGCATCATTACGGAGTCGACACGGTGTTGCCGGCCGGGATATGCCCCGGAATGCGCCGATATGGTGCAATGAGGGGACGGACATGATTTTGGCACGGACAATTGCGGCGGCGGCCATTGGAGCGGCATTGGTGGCGGCAGCGCCGGTGATGGGTCAGGCCGCAGCGCCGGCGGCAGCAGCACCGGCAGCGGCAACAACGACCGAGGCGTTGACCGAGACGGATTTGCAGCTTTTGCGCATGGAACTGCGCGCCGACAAGCGCAAGGTTACTGCCGAATCGCTGTTGTTGACCGATACCGAGGCGGCAAAATTCTGGCCGGTGTATGATCGGTATATCTCTGAGCTGACAGTGATCAACAACAGCAAATATGCGCTGATCAAGGAATATTCGGAGAAGTTCGGCACCTATACCGACGCACAGGCGACCAAGTTCATCACGCGCTGGCTTGAAGTTGATGTGCAGGCATCCAAGCTGCGGTCGAAATATGTGCCTGTTGTCGGCAAGGTGCTGCCAGGGGTGAAGGCAGCGACGTTTTTCCAGATCGACCGGCGGTTGAACATGCTGGTCAATCTGGGGCTGGCGTCGCAATTGCCGGTTTTGCAGACGCAGGCGGTGAAATAGGCGATTTTTGGGCGGCGGCGGCGGTGCCGCCACCGGCGCCTTTATGAGGGCTTGGCGGTGCCGAGGCCGCCACCTGCGCTTTTATGAGGGTTTGGCGGTGCCGAAGCCGCCACCGCCGGGTGTCTCGATGACAATTGCGTCGCCGGCAGCGAGGGTGGTGCGGGCGGTGGGGCCGAGGATTTCGGTGCTGCCGTCGGTGCGCTCGATGCGGGTGAGGCCGGGGGCGGCGGCGTGGCCGCCATCGAGGCCGAACGGCGGGATGCGGCGGCGGTTCGACAGGATGCCGGCGGTCATCGGTTCAAGAAAGCGGATGCGGCGGATGGCGCCGTTGCCGCCGTGCCATTGGCCGGCACCGCCCGAATTTTCGCGGATGGCGAAGGTTTCGACGAGGACGGGGTAGCGGGTTTCGAGCACTTCGGGATCGGTGAGGCGGCTGTTGGTCATATGGGTCTGGATGGCGCTGGTGCCGTGGAAACCGGGCCCGGCGCCGGAGCCGCCGGCGATGGTTTCATAATATTGGTAGTTGGCGTTGCCGAAGGTGAAATTGTTCATCGTGCCTTGCGCTGCGGCCATGACGCCGAGGGCGCCGAAGAGAGCGTCGGTGATGACCTGGCTGGTTTCGACATTGCCGGCGACGACGGCGGCGGGATACGCCGGATTGAGCATCGAGCCGGACGGGACGATGAGCGTGATGGGGCGCAGGCAGCCGTCGTTCATCGGCAGATCGCTGGGGATGAGGCAGCGGAAGACATAGAGCACGGCGGCGCGGGTGACGGAGAGGGGGGCGTTGAAATTGTCGGAGAGTTGTGGGGAGGTGCCGGTGAAATCGACGGTTGCCCAAGGGCCTTTGATGTCGCCGGTGATGGTGATGGCGACTTTGACGGTGGCGCCATTGTCCATTTCATAGGCGAAATGGCCGTTTTTGAGGCCGCGGATGGCGGTGCGGACCTGGGTTTCGGCATTGTCCTGAACGTGCGCCATATAGGCCGCGACGACATCATGGCCGAAGGTTTCGCCAAGGGTGAGCAGCTCGGCGGCGCCGCGGGCGCAGGCGGCGATTTGCGCCTGGAGGTCGCCGAGGCAGCGTTGCGGATCGCGGGCGGGGTAGCGGCCTGAGGACAGGAGGGCGAGGGTTTCGGC
>JANPEP010000190.1:0-7339 GCA_031422995.1 Polymorphobacter sp.
GCCACCTTCAACCCGGCCGCATCGACATGCGCCGCCCGGTCACGCAACGTCTCAATCTGATCCGCCGGCAATTCCACCAGCACGGAGCCGACATATTTCCCGCCCAGCCGCGACAAATGGCTCTCCAACCAATTGCCCTGCGCATCGAGCACCGCGTTGGCCAGCGCCTCGGTCAACCCGGGCCGGTCGCTGCCGATGACGGAAAGGATGACTTTGGTGAGCATGGACGGACCTTCACGATGGGACAGCCCCCAACTGCCGCGTGAGGCAGCGATTGGCAACTCCCTCTCCCCTTGCGGGAGAGGGGTAGGCGGGTGGGGGTGGCGGACTTCTTCTCCCTCCCCCCACGTGTGCGAAGCGAACGTAGACTGGGGAGGGTCGGGGTGGGGGTCAGGGGCAGGCGGAAGACGAGCCAGTGCTTCCCACCAACACTGTCATCCCGGCGAAGGCCGGGACCCATGATAAACGGCTGTGGGAATTGAAGGACCATGTTCAGCGCATTCCTATATTCCCCCGTATGAGTTGGTAAGGCTGCAAGATATCTGCAGTTTACATCTGACGAGAACTAATCGAATAGACCAGATATCATCTATCTGTTAGACAAAAAATAACTTTAGTCTCAGCTATGGACTGTTAGAATTATGGAAAGCGACGATTCCAAGATAGCACTCGCCTGGAAACAGGATAAAATCCCTGTCATCCTTCGACGAGGCGGCAAGGGCGAACTTCTTCGTTTGCGCCTGCCATACGATGATAATAACCGTTGTTGGCTTCAGAATGGACGTAGAAATTCTCCAAAATGGTTCACAAAAGGAAAATATTGGGAAATTCCAAAATCATGGTTTGACGATTTTGTAGAGCGGTCACTAAGAAAATTTGGAAAGTTGTATGTTGTCCAGCCATATCGCGAACAAGAAAAGTGCGCGCCAGCTTGTATGACGGCTATGGGTCATGAGTGTGAATGTTCATGCATGGGTGCTAATCACGGCGCAGATAACGACGGTAGCTGGTTTGAAGTGTCCGACACATTTGCTACTCGTTGGGGCGACCGGCTTGTGGCCTGCCGCCTAATGGAGCTTCGCTGATATAGCAGTACTTGCACTGCTAGCCATGGCGCGAGCAAAGCTCGCGCAACACAATGTCGACCGTGTGATCAACGCGTCTGCTGGCCAAGCGCCGTCCCTTCTCCACAGAGAAAAGGCAAAAAAAGAGCGGGGGCAAAGCCCCCGCGTCGGACGGGTTCGGCGGAGGAACTCCGCCGCCCCGCCGGCCGTCGCGTACGCGAGTCTGCGGCCAAGCCGGAAATCGCGAAGCCGCAATTTCCGTCTTGGCCGCAGCCGCTTAACGCTTGGAAAACTGAAAGCTCTTGCGGGCCTTCGCCTTGCCGTACTTCTTGCGCTCCACAACGCGCGGATCGCGCGTCAGGAACCCGGCCTGCTTGACCATCGTGCGCAATGCCGGTTCATACCGCGTCAACGCCACCGAAATGCCGTGCTTCACAGCGCCGGCCTGGCCCGAAAGCCCGCCGCCGACAACCGTGCACATCACGTCATACTGGTCGCGGCGATCGGCGAAGTCGAACGGCTGGATGATCACCAGGCGCAACGTCGGGCGTGCGAAATACACCGTCTGGTCACGGCCATTGACGACAATCTTGCCGGTGCCCGGCTTCAACCACACGCGGGCAATCGCATTCTTGCGCTTGCCGGTCGCATAGGCGCGGCCATAGGCATCGATTTCCTGATCGCGCAGCGGTGCCGGCGGGCCACCGCCACCGGTGTGAACCGGCCGCTCGGCGCTTTCGAAACGGTTTCCGGCACCCTGGTTATAGGTGCCGTCCTGCATGCCACCCAGGTCGGACAGCGACTGACGATTGTCGGACATTATTCTGCGGCCTTCTTCTCAACAGTCAGCGTCGAATTCTTGCGGTTCATTGCACCAACATCGACGATTTCGGGGTTCTGGGCAGTGTGCGGATGCTCGGTGCCCTTGAAAACGCGCAAATTGCGCATCTGCTGGCGACCCAACGGCCCCCGCGGCACCATGCGCTCCACGGCCTTCACCAGCACGCGCTCCGGAAAACGACCTTCCAGAATCTTGGCGGGCGTCGTTTCCTTGATGCCGCCGGGGTGGCCGGTGTGGCGATAATAAATCTTGTCGGTGGTCTTCTTGCCGGTGAAACGCACCTTCTCGGCGTTGATGACGATGATGTTGTCACCGCAATCGACGTGCGGGGTGTATGTCGGCTTGTGCTTGCCGCGCAGGCGGTTGGCGATGATCGAGGCCAGCCGACCGACAATCAGCCCTTCGGCGTCGATAATCAGCCATTTCTTCTCGACCTCGGCGGGCTTTATCGAGGCTGTGGAACGGGTGAGCATGATATCTGTCCAGCAAAAAAAGCGAAACGGCCGGGGCAGTACCCCAGCCGGATGGCGGCGATATCGCCCAACAGGCGCTTTCCGTCAAGCTTTTCCGGGGTTTTTCGATACGGTATCCAGGCACCGCATCCTCACAACAACCGCCGATAACTCCGCGTCTCGGTCGTGCTGCCCCGCCCCGGAATATAAAACTGGTTGCGCCACACCATGCTGCGCGCCAGCCCGGATGGCAGGTCGATGGTCAACACGCTCTCGTCGGTAATGATCGGTTCCCCCATGTCGGCAATCCGCGCCGCCGCTGCCTGGCGTTGCGCCGGGTCGGGAATCGCTGCCAGAACGGGATCGATCATCGCCTTCATCGCCCGCCGCGCATCGCCGGCGTCCGCCACCGATGAAATCATTACCTCCACCGATTTGCCCGGTTGATACTGGCGCATCTCGATCCGGCTGCGATACCGTATGCGCCCCTGGTCCACCTTGGATGCCGCTTCGGTCTGTGCCTCCACCGCTACGCCGGGCACCAGCGCCCCGATATTGCGCAGCAACAGCCGCGGATTTTCCAGCATGGTTTCGGCAAAGGCATCGCGGCTTTGCTCGCGCTGCAACTTTGCGATGCCGGCCATCATCTGCCGCATGGCCGCGCGACCCTCCAGCGGCACATCGGCGAAATCGGCCTCCGCCGCCGGGCCATTGCGGGCGATCATCCTGTCGGCGGTGGCCCGCACCTTGGGCTCGTTCAAAATCCGCACCGGCACACCCTGCGCCGAAATGCCCAGCAACAACGGCTGCGCCTTGGTCAACCGCAATGTCCGCGTCAACAAGGCTCGCGCCGGCGCCGGCGCATCCACCGAAACCGATCGCGTTTTCCACCGCAAAGTATATCCGCCCGCCGCCCCAGGCAGGAACGTCAGCTCGTCCACCGATCCAATGGTCTGCACGCCATTGTCGCGCTCGGTCCGCATTTCATAGGCATATCGCAACGGCGCGAACATCGGCGGATCAAACGGTATGGTCACCGCTGCTGGCTGCGAAAGCCCGCCCATCGGCATCATCGCACCCTCTGGCGGCCGCGATATGAGGAACAGCATCAGGGCGCCCACGGCAATGCCGCCGGCGAATCCGCCTGCCAGCACCCATTGCCCCCGCACCGCCATCCGTTCCGACCCCCGTCTGGATTTGTTAATCTCTGATTAACAACTCTACAGTCTAGGAATGCGAAACACCAGCATCCCTGACGAGGGATATGCGTCTTGGCTCAATCCAGCACAGCATGCGCCTGCAAATGGCCAAGCGCCGTTGATTCCAGCGCCTTGGCATGCGTTGCCGCCAGCACGACATCTGGCGCAAACCCCGCCACCCGCGCTTCTTCCCAGCGTGTGGCGCAAAGGCACCACCGGTCCCCCGGCATCAGCCCCGCAAAGCCATATTCCGGTCGCGGCGTCGAAAGGTCATTCCCCCGCGACGCACTGAACGCCAAAAACTCCGCCGTCACTTCCGCGCACACCACATGGCGGCCCTGGTCATTCTCATCGGTGTTGCAGCACCCGTCGCGATGCCACCCGGTCAACGGCTCCACCGAGCACAGCGCCAGCGCACCACCCAATACATTGCTCACGCGCGCCTCCCCTGAACCGCACCCTGCATCGCCCAATGCGCCGCCCACACCGTCGCCATCACCAGCAAGGCCCCGCACGCCTGGTGCGCCACCCCCAGTGGAATCGGCACCCCGTTCACCACCGTCAACACCCCCAAGACAAACTGCGCCAGCACCGCCGCGCCCAGCGCAACCGCTCGCACCCCCGCCCCGGCGTGCCACAACCGCACCGCAATCACCAACGCCGCCGCCGCCACAACATACGCCAGCGACCGATGCAGGAAATGCACCGTCACCGGCGCATTGATCACATCGCCCACCCCCGTCACCAGCCCCTCGGGCACCAACCGCCCGAACATCAACGGCCAGGTGTCCGAAGCATGGCCCGCCCGCATCCCGGCCACAAACGCCCCCCAGATGATCTGCACCACCAGCAACAGCGCAAACGGCACCACCCACCGGCGCGGCCGCGCCTCGCTCACCTCACCCGTCCGCAGCAAATCCAGCGCCGTCCAGATGCACCCCGCCATGATCGTCAACGCTGTCACCAGATGCACCGCCAACCGCTCGTGCGCCACTTCGGTGCGCCCCGTCAGCCCGCTCGAAACCATCCACCAGCCAATCGTGCCCTGCAACGCCCCCAGCATCAGCAACGCCAGCAACCGCGGCTTGTACCCGGCCGGAATCGCCCTGCGCACCCAAAACCACAGCAGCGGCAGCGCAAACGCCAGCCCGATCACCCGCCCCAGCAACCGATGCACATATTCCCAAAAGAATATGCCCTTGAACTCGCTCAGGCTCATCCCGTGGTTCATCATTTGATACTGCGAAGACGCCTGATACGCCTCGAACTGCGCCCCCCACGCCGCCTCGCCAATCGGCGGCAACGTCCCCGAAACCACATCCCATTTGACAATGGAAAGCCCCGATTCCGTCAACCGCGTGATGCCGCCGACCACGACCATGGCAAACACCAGCGCCGCCACACACAACAACCACAGCGCAATCGCCCGTGGCCGCACGGCATCACTGGGCAGGGCAGGGGCGTCGGAAACAGCAAGACTGGCCATTGCCGCTCCCTAATCCCCTCGGCCACCGCCGCCAAGCGCCCACTTCGTCACGCTTGCGTCCCATAATGAGATAATGTATCGCAACATCATGCCCCAGCGTTTCAGCAGCTTTCTCGACAAGTCGGCGATGACGCTGTCGGGCCTGTGCCTCGTCCACTGTCTTGCCGGCACCCTGCTGCTCACCGTCTTCGCTGCCTCGGGTGATTGGCTCGGCCACAATGTCCACTTCATCGGCCTGCTCATCGCCATGCCGCTCGCCATCATCGCCCTGTGGCGCGGCATCGCCATCCATGGCCGCATCGGCGTCGGCCTGCTCGGCGCCCTCGGCATCATCCTCATGGCCGCCTCGCTGTTCATCGCGCATGGCGACGCCGGCGAACTGCTGCTCTCCGTCCTCGGAGTCAGCCTGCTCGGCCTCGCCCATCTGTGGAACTTGCGGGCCGCCCGTTAAGCGCCGATATTGGCGTCATGCTCCACGATCACGACCATTCCAATCGCACCGGCACGGCGCTCACCGCCGCCGCCGAACGCGCCCTCACCGGCGCCGGCGAACAATGGACGACCATGCGCGCCGCGGTCTTCTCCGCCCTTGTCGGTTTTGACAAACCCGCCAGCGCTTATGATGTCACCGACGCCGTCAGCACCGCCCAGGGCCGGCGCATCGCCGCCAACAGCGTCTATCGCATCCTCGATCTGTTCGTTGCCACCAACGTCGCCATGCGTGTCGAAAGCGCCAACGCCTATCTCGCCAACGCCCACCCCGATTGCCTGCACGATTGCATCTTCCTCGTCTGCGATGCCTGCGGCCGTGCGACGCACGTAGATGACGACCAATTGTCCGCCCGCATCCGCGAAACCGCCCGCGCCACTGGCTTTCGCCCCGAAAAGCCGGTCATCGAAGTCCGCGGCCGCTGTCAGCACTGTGCCTGAATTCATCGACACCGCCTGCCCAAGTCGCTACCACTGTCATCAAGAATCAATAAATCCGGTGGCCCCCAGGTGACGCAACGACCCTCAACCCCAATGCTCGATACGGTCAATGTACCGGCCGACATGAAGCGGTTCAGCCATGCAGAGCTTCGGCAACTCGCCGATGAACTCCGCACCGAAATGATCGACGCCGTCTCCACCACCGGCGGGCATCTCGGCGCCGGCCTCGGCGTCATCGAACTCACCGTTGCCCTGCACTATGTCTTCAACACGCCCGAAGACCGCCTGATCTGGGATGTCGGCCACCAGGCCTATCCCCATAAAATCCTCACCGGCCGGCGGGATCGCATCCGCACCCTGCGCCAGGGCGGCGGTCTTTCCGGCTTCACCAAACGCACCGAAAGCGAATACGACCCCTTCGGCGCCGCACACAGCTCCACCTCGATCTCCGCCGCCATCGGCTTCGCCGTCGCCAACAAGCTCAAAAAGCAGCCCGGAAAAGCCATCGCCGTCATCGGTGACGGTTCGATGTCCGCCGGCATGGCCTATGAAGCGATGAACAATGCCGTCCAGGCCGGCAACCGCTTGGTGGTTATCCTCAACGACAACGACATGAGCATCGCCCCGCCCGTCGGCGCGCTCTCGGCGTATCTGTCGCGCCTCCTGTCCTCGCGCCAATTTCTCGAACTCCGCGAAGCCGTCAAACAGATCGCCCGCAAGGCGCTGCCGCCCCCCCTCAAAAAGGCCGCACGCCAGGTCGATGAATATGCCCGCGGCATGGCCCAGGGCGGCGGCACGCTCTTCGAAGAACTCGGCTTCTACTACGTCGGTCCCATCGACGGCCATAATCTCGAACACCTGCTGCCGGTGCTCGAAAATGTCCGCGATGCCGCCGAAGGCCCAATGCTGATCCATGTCGTGACGCAAAAGGGCAAGGGTTACGCCCCCGCCGAAGCCGCCGCCGACAAATACCACGGTGTCCAGAAATTCGACGTCGTCTCCGGCACCCAGCAAAAATCCACCCCCACTGCTCCGGCCTATCAGAACGTCTTCGGCGACGCGCTGATCGCCGAGGCAAAGCGCGACGAAACTATTGTGGCCATCACCGCCGCCATGCCGTCCGGCACCGGCGTCGATCGCTTCAACAAGGCGTTCCCGGACCGCACCTTCGACGTCGGCATCGCCGAACAACACGCCGTCACCTTCGCCGCCGGCCTCGCCGCACAAGGCATGCGGCCCTTCTGCGCCATCTACAGCACCTTCCTGCAACGCGCCTATGATCAGGTCGTCCATGATGTCGCCATCCAGAACCTCCCCGTTCGCTTCGGCATCGATCGCGCCGGCCTGGTCGGCGCCGATGGCTGCAC
>JANPEP010000191.1:0-10508 GCA_031422995.1 Polymorphobacter sp.
GACCAGCTGCGGATACGCTCCGGCGAGGCCAGCGAAATCTGGATCTGGTCGAAAGTCTCGGGCTTGGCGGCCGGCGAGAAGAAGTTCATCAGTTCGGTATTCATAACCGTCTCCTAATCTCAAACCCCTGTCCCGCAACGCGGGAGAGGGCGGGGCCCGTCGGTTTTCAGCCGGCGGGAGCGCGAGGGCGAGGCATGGCCCCGCCCTGACAAATCCCCTTAATCTGCCTTCTCGTGGCTTTGCAGTTCGACGTTCAGACCCAAGGAACGCATTTCCTTGACCAGCACGTTGAAGCTTTCCGGGATGCCGGCTTCGAAGGTGTCGTCACCCTTGACGATGGCTTCGTAAACCTTGGTGCGGCCGATAACGTCATCGGACTTCACCGTCAGCATTTCCTGCAAGGTGTAGGCGGCGCCATAGGCCTGGAGCGCCCACACTTCCATTTCCCCGAAGCGCTGGCCACCGAACTGTGCCTTGCCGCCCAGCGGTTGCTGGGTAACGAGCGAATATGGCCCGATCGAACGCGCGTGGATCTTGTCGTCCACAAGGTGATGCAGCTTGAGCATATAGATATAGCCCACCGTCACCTTGCGATCGAACTGATCCCCGGTACGCCCATCGAACAGCTCGACCTGCCCCGACGTGTCGAGGCCTGCCAGCTCCAGCATGTGCGAGACATCGGCCTCACGCGCGCCATCAAACACTGGCGTCGCCATCGGCACGCCGCCAGCCAGGTTCGACGCCAGCTCGTGCACCTTCTCGTCAGTCATCCCGGCGATATCGCTGTCATACTGGCCGCCATAAATGGCCTTCAGCTTGGCGCGCATCGCGTCGGTATCGCCCGAAGCGAGATCCTTGCCCTTGGCATAGATGTCCTCAAGCATGGCACCGATCTGCTTGCCCAGACCGCGAGCCGCCCAGCCAAGGTGCGTCTCGAAGATCTGCCCGACGTTCATGCGCGACGGCACGCCCAATGGGTTGAGCACGATATCAACCGGAGTCCCATCGGCGAGGAACGGCATGTCCTCCTGCGGCAGGATGCGGCTGATGACGCCCTTGTTGCCATGGCGGCCGGCCATCTTGTCACCCGGTTGCAGCTTGCGCTTCACCGCGACGAACACCTTGACCATCTTGAGCACGCCCGGCGGCAGTTCGTCGCCGGATTGCAGCTTGCCCTTCTTGTCATCGAGACGCGCGGTGATCAGCGTCTGGGCATCATCCCACTGGCCCTTGAGGGCTTCCAGATCGGCCTGCACGCCATCCTCGGCGACACCAAACTTCCACCATTCGCGGCGCGGATGCTCATCAAGCAACGCGTCGTCGATAACGGCGCCCTTCTTGACACCCTTTGGCGCTGCAACCGCAGTCTGGCCGAGCAAACGGTCACGCACGCGGCCGAAGGTGGCGCGATCGAGAATGGCGCGTTCATCCGCAGCATCCTTTTCAAGGCGCTCGATTTCCTCACGCTCGATTTGCAGCGCACGTTCGTCCTTGTCGATGCCGTGGCGGTTGAACACGCGCACTTCAACGACCGTTCCGGCAACGCCTGGCGGCAGTTTCAGCGAGGTATCACGAACGTCCGAGGCCTTTTCACCAAAGATGGCACGGAGCAACTTCTCCTCCGGCGTCATCGGCGATTCGCCCTTCGGCGTGATCTTGCCGCACAGGATGTCGCCCGGCTCCACTTCGGCGCCGATGTAGACAATGCCGGCTTCGTCGAGGTTGCGCAGCGCTTCCTCGCCGACGTTGGGAATGTCGCGGGTGATGTCCTCGGGACCCAGCTTGGTGTCACGCGCCATCACTTCGAATTCTTCGATGTGGATCGAGGTGAAGACGTCTTCCTTGACGATCTTCTCGTTGATCAGGATCGAATCTTCGTAATTATAGCCATTCCACGGCATGAACGCGACCAGCGCGTTGCGACCCAGCGCCAGTTCGCCATCCTCGGTCGAGGGGCCATCGGCGATGATGTCGCCCTTCGACACCAGATCGCCGACCTTCACCAGCGGCCGCTGGTTGATGCAGGTGTTCTGGTTCGAACGCTGGAACTTCATCAAGGTATAGATGTCGACGCCCGACTTGCCGGCTTCGACTTCAGTCGTTGCACGGATGACGATACGCGTCGCATCAACCTGATCGATGATGCCGCCGCGGCGTGCCGCAATGGCCGCACCGGAGTCACGCGCAACAGTGCCTTCCATGCCGGTGCCGACGAACGGCGCCTCGGCCTTGACCAGCGGCACAGCCTGACGCTGCATGTTGGAGCCCATCAGCGCGCGGTTGGCGTCGTCGTTTTCGAGGAACGGAATCAGCGAGGCTGCGACCGAAACAAGCTGCTTGGGCGATACGTCCATCAACGTGATCTGGTTCTTGGGCGCCATAAGGAATTCGCCCGCTTCGCGCGCCGAGATCAAATCCTCGGTGAAGGTGCCGTCCTTGCCGGTATCGGCATTGGCCTGGGCGATCGTGTGCTTGGCCTCCTCCATCGCCGACAGATAAACGACATCATTGGTGAGCTTGTGATCGGTAACCTTGCGGTACGGCGTCTCGATGAAGCCATATTTGTTCACCCGGCTGAAGGTGGCCAGCGAGTTGATAAGCCCGATGTTCGGGCCTTCCGGCGTTTCAATCGGGCAGATGCGACCATAGTGCGTCGGGTGAACGTCGCGGACTTCAAAGCCGGCACGTTCACGCGTCAGACCGCCAGGCCCAAGTGCCGAAACGCGGCGCTTGTGGGTGACTTCGGACAGCGGATTGGTCTGGTCCATGAACTGCGACAGCTGCGACGAGCCGAAGAATTCGCGCACCGCGGCCACCGCCGGCTTGGCGTTGATCAGGTCGTTGGGCATGACCGTGTCGATATCGACGCTGCTCATGCGCTCCTTGACGGCGCGCTCCATGCGCAGCAGCCCGACACGATACTGGTTCTCGAGCAGCTCTCCAACCGAACGCACGCGGCGGTTGCCGAGATTGTCGATGTCGTCGATTTCGCCCTTGCCGTCCTTCAGGTTGACCAGCGTCTTGATGACTTCAAAAATGTCCTCGCGGCGCAGAACAGTCATGTCGTCCGCGACATCAAGGTCCAGACGCATGTTCATCTTCACGCGACCAACCGCCGACAGGTCATAACGGTCGGCATCGAAAAACAGGCCATAGAACATGGCTTCGGCAGTCTCGCGCGTCGGCGGCTCACCAGGGCGCATGACGCGGTAGATTTCGGACAGCGCATGGTCACGCTCTTCAACCTTGTCGGCCATCAGCGTGTTGCGGATCCACGGCCCCACCGACACATGGTCGATATCGAGCAACTCGATCGACGACTGGCCAGACTTGTCGATCTTGTCGAGGTTTTCGGCAGTCAACTCGTCACCGGCTTCGATGTAGATTTCGCCGGTGGCTTCGTTGATCAGGTCGAACGCGCTGTAGCGGCCGAAGATTTCCTCGGTCGGGATGAGCAGCGTCGTCAGCCCATCGGTCACCGCCTTGCGGGCGATGCGCGGGGTGATCTTGGTGCCCAACGGGAACACGACTTCGCCGGTTTCGCCATTGACGATGTCGAACGTCGGCTTCTGGCCGCGCCAGTTGGCTTCGACGAACGGCACGACCCAGCCAGCTTCGCCCTGCGAGCCGTGACCGCGCACCCAGGAGACGCGGTTGTAGAACAGGTTGAGGATTTCCTCGGAATTCCAGTTCAGCGCATAGAGCAGCGACGTGACCGGCAGCTTGCGCTTGCGATCGATGCGGACGTTGACGATGTCCTTGGCATCAAATTCGAAATCGAGCCACGAGCCGCGATAGGGGATAACCCGCGCCGCGAACAGATATTTGCCCGAAGCATGGGTCTTGCCACGGTCATGGTCAAAGAAGACGCCAGGCGACCGGTGCATCTGCGACACGATAACGCGCTCTGTGCCATTGATGATGAAGGTGCCGTTGTGCGTCATGAGCGGCATGTCGCCCATGTAGACGTCCTGCTCCTTGATATCGAGCACCGACCGGGTTTCGGTATCGGCATCGACTTCAAAGACGATGAGACGGAGCGTCACGCGCATTGGTGCCGCATAGGTCATGCCGCGCTGGCGGCACTCATCGGTGTCGTACTTCGGCTCTTCGAGTTCGTAATGCACGAAATCCAGCTCGGCGGTGCCGGCGAAATCGCGGATCGGGAACACCGAGCGCAGGGTCTTTTCCAGGCCCGAAACATAGCCGTCGGCCGGGCGCGAGCGCAGGAAATGTTCGTATGATTCGCGCTGCACTTCGATGAGGTTGGGCATCTGCACCACCTCGCCGATCTTGCCGAAATCCTTGCGGATGCGGCGGCGCGCGTTGAAGATGTTGGGTTGCTTCATCTGGGTGGCCATGGAAATCAGATCGCCTCTCGAAATGTCTTACCCGTCAACCGGTTGACACCGGTCGACAACAAAAACCGCACAGCTTTCGGTGGGTACCGAATGCCGCACGGGCCTTGGGCGTTGGAACCTGCCTGCCCCCTATTCGTCGCGGTTCGTTCGCACCAGATCGAACCGTGTCCCGAGGGCGGGAGGACGACGGCCATGGGGCCGCCGGGAATGTCGTGTGAGGGCTATATAGGGGCGGTGTTGAATTTGGGAAAGGGGGATTCTGTCGCCCAACAAGAAAGGGGCGGCCCTTCGCAGGACCGCCCCTCTTTCGTCCCGAACCAGTCGGGCCGCAGCAATTTCGAACTTACTTCAGTTCAACAGTACCGCCGGCAGCTTCGATCTGTGCCTTGAACTTCTCGGCATCAGCCTTGGAAACGCCTTCCTTGATGGCCTTGGGAGCCGATTCAACGAGCGTCTTGGCTTCGGTCAGGCCCAAGCCGGTGATGGCGCGGACTTCCTTGATGACGTTGATCTTCTTGCCGCCGTCGCCGGTCAGGACGACGTCGAATTCAGTCTTTTCTTCAACGGCAGCAGCAGGCGCAGCAGCAGCGGCCGGGCCAGCGGCGACGGCAGCAGCGGCGGAAACGCCCCATTTTTCTTCCAGCATCTTGGCAAGGTCAGCAGCTTCGAGAACGGTCAGAGCCGAAAGCTGGTCGACGATCGAGTTAAGGTCAGCCATGTGTAATCTCCAATTCTATGTGTCTTGCGAATGCGGCAAATGCCGCGGGTTTCAAGCAGCGTCCTTGGTGGCATAGGCCCCGAACACGCGAGCCAGCTTGCCTGCGGGCGCATTGGCCAGCTGGGCGAGCTTGGTAGCCGGCGAGTTGATGAGACCGATGAGCGTTGAACGCAGCGCGTCGAGCGACGGCAATGCGGCCAGCGCCTTGACGCCGTTCACGTCGAGGACAGTCGCCCCCATCGCGCCACCGACGATCTCGAACTTGTCGGTCGTCTTGGCGAAATCGACCGCAACCTTGGCAGCCGCGACCGGGTCGGTCGACGTTGCAAAGCCGGTCGGGCCAGTCAGCAATTCGCCGAGTGGCTGGTAGGGCGTGCCTTCGAGCGCGATGCGCGCAAGGCGATTCTTCGTCACCTTGAAGCTGGCTCCAGCCTGCCGCATCTTGTTCCGAAGGTCGGTGGCCTGGGCCACCGTCAGACCGTGATTGCGGGCGACCACAATGACGGACGTTTCGGACAAAGTCTTGGCAAGACCAGAGATCTGCTCGGATTTTTGAGCGCGATCCATGCTCTCTCCTTGGGTTATGACGTTACTGTTGCAACGCCAGTTGAGCCAAGGCCCGAACGGGAGGTCCGGGCCGGTGGCCCGTCCGAGGGATCGTCGCTTGGACAGCGCGGTCGAAACCACGTTCGCAAGCCCGGTTTCGCCATCGCACGGCTGGCCGGTAAAAACTCTCCCCGTCTCATGCAGGCCTTCTGGCTTAAGTGCGCCTTTGCCGAAGCATTGGCGCACACCTGCAATCTCGGACGGTTTTCCGCCCCGACGCTATCCACAAGGAACAGCATCGAGGCGAGAAGTTGTGGGCGCCTACAGCAACGGGTGCAAAAACGCAAACCCGGCGCCTGCAAACGCCTTAGACGTTATGACCAACAGTCGTGGTGTCGACGCGAACGCCGGCGCCCATGCTGGAGCTGAGCGCGACCTTCTGCAGATACTTGCCCTTGGCGCCCGATGGCTTTGCCCGGATCACCGCATCGAGCAACGCGTCGAAATTGGCGCGCAGATCGGCCTGCGGAAAGCTGGCCTTGCCGAGCATGCCATGAATGATACCGGCCTTTTCGACGCGATATTCAATCTGGCCGCCCTTGGCCGCCTTCACGGCTTCACCAACGTTCATCGTCACGGTGCCGAGCTTGGGGTTGGGCATCATGCCCTTTGGCCCCAGGATCTTGCCGAGCCGACCGACCAGACCCATCATGTCCGGCGTGGCGATGCAGCGATCAAAATTGATCGTGCCGCCCTGGACGATTTCGAGCAGATCTTCTGCGCCGACAACATCGGCTCCAGCGGCCAAGGCTTCATCGGCCTTGGCGCCGCGGGCGAACACGCCGACGCGAACCGTTTTGCCGGTGCCCTTGGGCAGCGTCACCACACCACGGACCATCTGGTCGGCGTGGCGCGGATCGACGTTGAGATTGATCGCGACTTCGATGGTTTCATCGAACTTGGCGGTGGCATTGGCCTTCACCATGCCGAGCGCCTGGTCGAGGTCGTAAAGCGTTTCCGGGTTCACTGCCGCAGCGAGCGCCTTGGCTTTCTTGCTCTGTGCCATGATATCAGCCCTCCACCACTTCGAGGCCCATTGCGCGGGCGCTGCCTTCGATCGTCTTCATCGCCATCTCGATCGAGTTGGCGTTGAGGTCAGGCATCTTCTGCTCGGCGATGGCCTTGACCTGCGCCTGGGTAATCTTGCCGGCCGGTGCGCCCTTGCCGGGGGTCGTGCCACCCGACTTGAGGCCCGCGGCCTGCTTGATCAGGAACGACGCCGGCGGCGTCTTGGTGATGAAGCTGAACGAACGATCGGCATAGACGGTGATGACGGTCGGGATCGGGGTGCCCTTCTCAAGGCTTTCCGTCTTGGCGTTGAACGCCTTGCAGAATTCCATGATGTTGACGCCGCGCTGGCCCAGCGCCGGGCCAATTGGCGGCGACGGGTTGGCACTGCCGGCTTTCACCTGCAGCTTGATATAACCTGTAATCTTTTTTGCCACTGTGGCTCTCCTTTTGTGGTGCAAACGGCCGGGTCACGGCCTCCCACGGGTGGAATCGAAAAGCAGTTATTTCTGCTTTTCGACCTGTTCGAAGCCGAGCTCGACCGGGGTAGCCCGGCCAAAGATCGACACCGAAACCTTGACCCGGCCGTGATCGAAATCGATCTCTTCGACCAGACCGTTGAAACTGGCGAATGGCCCGTCGAGGACGCGGACCTGGTCGCCGATTTCGAAATTTGCCTTGTGCTTCGTCTTGGCCGTCGGAATTTCCTCGGCCTTTGTATTCAAAATCCGCGACGCTTCGGCTTCCGAAATCGGCTGCGGCTTGTTCTGCTGCCCCAGGAAACCCGTGACCTTCGGCGTATTTTTCACAAGGTGATAAACGTCGTCGGTCATGTCGAGCTTGGCGAGCACATAGCCCGGGAAGACCTTCTTCTCGACGGCGCGCTTCTTGCCTTTGAACACCTCGTTGACCGTCTCGGTCGGCACCGAAACCTCGTCGATGAAGGCATCAAGACCCATCCGCGTGGCTTCGGTCAGGATCGCCTCGCGAACTTTGTTCTCAAAACCCGAATAGGCATGAATGATGTACCAGCGCGACATGGAAATCCTTAACCCGCGAGACTGAGCAGAAATTTGACGATACGGCCGAGCGCCTGATCGACCCCGATGAAGAATATCGAAAGAATGGCCGTCATGATCAGCACCATGATCGTCGTGATGATCGTCTCGCGGCGCGTTGGCCATACCACCTTGGCAGTCTCGGCTCGCACCTGGCGCACGAACTCACCCGGCGAAACCCGGGGTTTCGCGGGCTGGGGAGCCGGTTTTGCCTTCGCTTCGATTGCCATCGAATCAGTCACTCTTTCCGTATCAACACCAACAAACACCAAAATCCGGCTGTTGCCCCATCTTGCCGGGGCGGACAACCGGTGCCGCAAACGTCTCGAACCCTGTAATCGCCAGCCTCGCCTTTTCAGGCGCGACTGGCAGGAGTGGAGGGGTTCGAACCCCCGGCCCTCGGTTTTGGAGACCGATGCTCTACCAGCTGAGCTACACTCCTAGGGTCGGGCTGCGGGCTATACCGATGGCACAAGGCTCGCGCAAGGGGCGGTTGAACCAGGCGCCCATAGCCGCTATCGAGGCGCCATGAGCGGGCGTAGCATAGTGGTAATGCACTAGCCTTCCAAGCTAGCTAGGAGGGTTCGATTCCCTTCGCCCGCTCCATTGTCTCTGGAAACTTCGCCAGGGGCACCAGCCCGCCCCCCCGACTTAATCCACCGACCCCAAGGCCGTTCAACCGGTCAACGCGAGGCGGAGGGTCACAATGACAATACAACAGGGTCAACTACAGGCAGAATCATCGGGTCTGCCGCCTCCCCAAGCCGCCGGCCTCGCCTGGTTTGATCAGATCCGCGCCCTGCTGCTCTCCACAAACCTGCCGCCGCAACCCGAAGTCTATGATCTGTTCTGGCGCTATGTCCGTGACGAGAACCACGACCTGTCGCTTGCCGTCGATACCGCCATCACCCTCAACCAGCTCGATCTCGCTGAAGTCGCCAATCTGCGCCGCGCCCATTGCGGCGAAGTTGGCGCCACCGAAGTCGCCGCCCTCGTCGAAGCCGCCCACGACCAGGCCGAAGCGCTCATCCAGCGCATCGAGGATGGCCGCACCGATCTTGCCGATTATGGTCGCGCCATTGCCGATGGCGGCGCCCGGTTGGCGGCGCCGCTCGATGGCGCCGGGCTCGCCCTGTTGCTCGAACAGCTTGGTGCCGCCACCGCCACCATGCAGGCCGCCAACGCCCGGCTGGAGGGCGAACTCGCCGCCGCCGCCACCGAGGCGCGCGCCCTGTCCGAACGCCTCGGCACTGCCGAACGCGCCGCCATCACGGACCAACTGACCGGCATCCTCAACCGCCGCGGCACCATCGAAATGCTCGAACGCGCCCAGGCCGAAACCCGCGAGCAAGGCGCCACCCTGGCCATCGCCATGCTCGATATCGATCATTTCAAGCGCTTCAATGATCGCTTCGGCCATGCCCTTGGCGATGAAGTGCTGCGCTTCGTCGCCCGCCATGTCGCCGAGAGAATCGCGCCAAAAGGCGGCACCGTCGGGCGGCTCGGTGGCGAAGAATTCGTCGCCGTGTTGCCCGGCCTCGATGTCCATGCCGCTGCTGCCGTCATCGACAGGGTTCGTGCCGAACTCGCCAGCCAGATCATCCGCAACGCCGGAGACGGCTCCAGCATGGGCCGCGTCAGCTTTTCGGCGGGAGTCGCCGGCGACAGGCCCGACGACAGTTTCGACAGCCTCATCGAGCGTGCCGACAAAGCACTTTATTCGGCCAAGCGCATGGGGCGGGATCGGGTTGTGCCGGACCGGGGTTAAGCCGTCCCCTGCTGTCATCCCGGGCTTGACCCGGGACTCAGCTTCTTCGTGCGCTGGGCGGTCTGGCACCGCCCCAAACACCAAAGCATTTGACACCCGCCCGCCCATTCGCCACTAGGCCCGCTCTTCGCCTGCCAAGCGAGAACCCTGTGGAGGGGTGGCCGAGCGGTCAATGGCAGCAGACTGTAAATCTGCCGGGTTCGCCCTACGTTGGTTCAAATCCAACCCCCTCCACCACTTCACTTTCATCCCGCCGTTTCTGCGCCACGCCTCGCCGCGTCGTTATCGCGCATTGTGCTTCTGGCAAGATTCCTGTGCGTTTGATGGTTGGAGGAGACATGATCATGCGCATCGCACACGTTATCACCATCGGTATCGCACTCGCCGGGGCCACGCCCATCATGGCGCAAGTGCCAACACTGGCCAGCCAGCTGACTGTCGGTGCCATCGTCCGCGACACCGCCGGCGCCGAAGTCGGCACCATCGATTCGGTCACCGCCCAGGCCGTCGTCGTGTCCACCGGCACCAACAAGGTCGCCATCCCGCCGGCTTCGTTCGGCCCCGGCGCGAATGGTCCCATCCTTGCCGCCACCAAGGCCCAGCTCGATGCCGCCGCGGTTCAGGCCGCCGGCGCCGCCAAGGCCCAGCTTCAGGCCAGCCTCGTCCCCGGCGCCGAAGTCCGCGGCACCGGTGGCACCGTCCTCGGCAAGGTCAAGGCCACCGAAGGCGATCTCGTCGTCGTCGAAACCGCCAAGGGCGAAGTCAAGGTTCCGTCGAACGGCTTCACCACTGGCGCCTCAGGCCTGGTGCTGGGGATGTCGGCAGCCGATTTCGACGCGGCTGTAAGTGCCGCCAAACCAGCGGCATAATCCGCCGCCCCCCATAACACGACCCATGACAGGCGGGGGCTTTGCCGCTAAGGCCCCCGTCATGGGACGCAGACCAGTCACGAAAAATCATGGGCCAAAGAGCACATACCCGCGGCTTTA
>JANPEP010000192.1:0-9528 GCA_031422995.1 Polymorphobacter sp.
GGAAAACGGACGTTGACTACGAAGCCTTTGCAGGGGTCGCAGCTACCGTAACCTGCGTGTTGAATTCTTCCCCGTCGAAGTAGCTTGCTTCACCTTGGCCGCTATCCAGCGCGAAGATTTTTACGCCACATAATCCGCGCGATTGATTAACTTCCAGCGGCTTAGCTAGAGTGATCCCGACGTTCTTAGCGTCCTCTAGGGGCATTTGAGACAACACGTAAGTGTCGACTTTAGAAGGCGACTGAATGACGGCTACAACATAGGCGACTTTTCGTTGCTCATTAAGGAGGACACGCGCTTCGTCGACCTCTCCGTCGCCATCAAAGTCGGCGCTCACAGCAAGGTAGCCGCTTGCGTCTGCCCTACGCGCAGACACCTGAGGGCTAGACGCAAAATCAACCATCGTCGCTTCTTTGAAGCCGATCGAGAGAAAAGCGATTGGCGGAAATTGAGCGCCGTTCGTCGTCGCGCCCACTAAAGCGCATGCGAGCACGACTACAAACTTAGTTACGCGGATGACCATTCGCCATCGTGACACGAGGATGTGAACGTCCGCAAGTGGGCGAAAGCAGCCTGTCCGCTCCTCGCATACAGATTGAATAACCTGACGGCAATTCGGACGTGGTTTCGCGCCAGCCGTGAGCGGGGCTATTGGGCCGGATAGGCGCGGACGGCGGTGGGGACGAGGACGAGTGACGCGCCGGAGGCGAGGCCGGCGGGGGGCGATGTGGCGGTGACTTCGATGATGGTGCCGGATTGGGTGGCGGTTTCGAGCGCGGCCTGGGCGCCGGTGTGGAGGATGCGGCGCAGGGTGACGGGGATGCCGGCGGCGCCGGGGGCGGCGAGATCGAATTCATGCGGGCGGATGAAGGCGGTGGCGGGGCCGGCGGGCATTTGCGGCGCGCGATTGGGCAGGCGGACGCCGCAGACATCGATGGCGGCATCGGTGGCGATGGCGGCGATGCGATTGGCGCCGCCGAGGAAATCGCAGACGAAGGCGGTGGCGGGGCGTTCCCAGACCATTTCGGGGGTATCGACCTGTTCGATGCGGCCGTGATCCATGACGACGACGCGATCGGCGAGATCAAGGGCTTCGTCCTGATCATGGGTGACGAAGATCGAAGTGAGGCCGGTGCGATCATGGACTTCGCGGAGCCAGCGGCGGAGATCCTTGCGGACCTTTGCATCGAGGGCGCCGAAGGGTTCATCGAGGAGCAGGATGCGGGGCTCGACCGCAAGGGCGCGGGCGAGGGCGACGCGCTGGCGTTGGCCGCCGGAGAGTTGGGCGGGGTAGCGGCCGGCGATGTGGGGAAGTTGCACGAGTTCGAGCAGTTCGGCGACGCGGCGGGCGATTTCCTTTTTGGGTGGCCGGGTCTTGCCGGGGCGGACCGCCAGGCCGAAGCCGATGTTGTCCGCAACCGTCATGTGGCGGAACAGGGCGTATTGTTGAAACACGAAGCCGACGCGGCGATCGCGGGCGGGGCGATCCGACATGTCTTCGCCGCCGATGCTGATGCTGCCGCTGTCGGGGAATTCGAGGCCGGCGAGGATGCGCAGGAGGGTGGTTTTTCCGGAGCCGGAGGGGCCGAGGAGGGCGAGGAATTCGCCTTCGCGGGCATCGAGGCTGACGCCTTCGAGGGCGGCGAAGGCGCCGAAGCGTTTGATGACGTTGGTGGCGGAGACGCTCATTTATGGGGCCTGTTCGGCGAGAGGGGCGGCATCAATGGCCCTTTCCGGCGAGTTGGGCGGAGAAGCGCCATTCGAGCAGCGATTTCAGCACCAGGGTGACGAGGGCGAGGCCGGCGAGGAGCGAGGCGACGGCGAAGGCGGCGGCGAAGTTGTATTCATTGTAGAGAATCTCGATGTGCAGCGGCAGGGTGTTGGTGCGGCCGCGGATATGGCCGGAGACCACCGAGACGGCGCCGAATTCGCCCATGGCGCGGGCGTTGCAGAGCAGCACGCCATAGAGCAGCCCCCAGCGGACGTTGGGCAGGGTGACGTGCCAGAAGGTGCTGAGGCCCGAGGCGCCCAATGAGAGCGCGGCTTCTTCCTCGTCGCGGCCTTGCTCCTCCATGAGGGGGATGAGTTCGCGGGCGACGAACGGGAAGGTGACGAAGATGGTGGCGATGACGAGGGCGGGGACAGCGAAGAGGATCTGGATATCGTGCTCGCGCAGCCATGGCCCGAGCCAGCCCTGCATGCCGAAGATGAGGACATAGATGAGGCCGGCGACGACGGGGGAGACCGAGAACGGCAAGTCGATGAGGGTGACGAGGAAGGATTTGAAGCGGAAATCGAACTTGGCGATGGCCCAGCTGGCGGCGAGGCCGATGACGATGTTCAATGGCACGGCGATGGCGGCGACGGTGAGGGTGAGTTTGAGCGCAGCGATGGCATCGGGTTGTTGAATGGCGCCGACATAGGCGGCGACGCCTTTGCGGAAGCCTTCGATGAAGACGGCGGCGAGGGGGAGCATGAGATTGAGGGCGAGGAAGGCCAGTGCGACGGCGGTGAGCAGCCAGCGCAGCCATTTCGGTTCGGAGGTGGAGCGCAGGGCGGTCATGTGCCGCGCAACCGGCGTTGCCAGCCCTGGGCCAGGTTGATGGCGAACAGCAGCGCGAAGCTGATCACCAGCATGGTGGCGGCGATGGCGGTGGCGCCGGCGGTGTTGAATTGTTCGAGTTGCACGACGATGAGCAGCGGCGCGATTTCGGAGCGGAAGGGCATGTTGCCGGCGATGAAGATGACCGAGCCATATTCGCCGACGGCACGCGCAAAGGCGAGGGCGCAGCCGGTGACGAGCGCCGGGGTGATGGCGGGGACGATGACGCGGGTGAACGTCTGGCGGCGGGAGGCACCGAGGGTGGCGGCGGCTTCTTCGACATCGGCGCCGAGATCGGCGAGGACGGGCTCGACAGTGCGGACGACGAAGGGCAGGCCGACGAAGATGAGCGCGACGACAACGCCGAGCGGCGTGAAGGCGATATCGATGCCGAGGGGCACGAGCCAGCGGCCGAGCCAGCCATTGGGGGCATAAAGCGCCGTCAGCGCGATGCCGGCGACGGCGGTGGGCAGGGCGAAGGGCAGATCGACTAGGGCGGAGATGATTTTTTTGCCGGGGAATTCGTAGCGGACGAGGACCCAGGCGGTGAGCAGGCCGAAGACGGCGTTGACGGCGGAAGCGACGGCGGCGGCGCCGAAGCTGAGCCGATAGGCGCTGAGGGCGCGTTTGGAGAGAGCGGCGGCGACGAATTGGTCCCAGCCCATGCCGGCGGTTTTGATGAAGACGGCGGATAGCGGCACGAGGACGATGACCGACAGGGCGAACAGGGTGATGCCCATCGTCAGGCCGAAACCCGGGATGATCGATCGCCGCCGCTGGAGAATCCCTTGCGCCATGGGTGAGGCTTGCCGTGCCTGTGGCGCGGACGCAATGGCTGGGCCGGTCGCGAGGCTGGCGCCCGCGGGTGCGCCGTAACCAAGGCTAGTGATCGCCGGCATAGATCCGGTCGAAAATGGCATCATCGGCGAAGAATTTGGCCTGGGCCTTTTTCCAGCCGCCGAAGTTGCGGTCGATTTCGAAGAGCTGGATATTGGGGAAGCGCGCGGCGTATTTGAGGGCGACGGCGGGATCACGCGGGCGATAGCCGTCGCGGGCGATGATCTCCTGCGCCTCCGGAGTGTAGAGGTAGCGCAGATAGGCCTCGGCGACTGCGCGGGTGCCGCGTTTGTCGACGACCTTGTCGATGAGGGCGACGGGGGGTTCGGCGCGGATGGAAACCGAGGGGATGACGATTTCGAAGCGGTTGGCGCCGAGTTCGCTGCTGGCGAGCAGGGCTTCGTTTTCCCAGCTGATGAGCACATCGCCGAGGCCGCGTTCGGCGAAGTTGACGGTGGCGCCGCGGGCGCCCGAATCGAGGATGGGGACGTTGGCGAAGAGTTTGCGCACGAAGGCTTCGGCAGCGGCGGGGGAGCCGTATTTTTTCTGGCCATAGCCCCAGGCGGCGAGGAAGTTCCAGCGGGCGCCGCCGCTGGTTTTGGGGTTGGGGGTGATGACCTTTATGCCGGGGCGGGCGAGATCGTCCCAATCGCGGATGTTTTTCGGATTGCCCTTGCGGACGAGGAAAACGATCGTCGAATAATAGGGCGTCGAGTTTTCGGGGAGCCGCGACTGCCAGTTTTTGGGCAGGAGTTTGCCGCGGGCGGCAATCTCGTCGATGTCATGGGCGAGGGCGAGGGTGACGACATCGGCCTCCAGCCCGTCGATGACCGAGCGTGCCTGCTTGCCGGAGCCGCCGTGCGACTGGTTTATGGTGACGATGTTGCCGGTTTTGGCCTGCCATTGCTGAGCAAACGCGGTGTTGATGTCCTTGTAGAGTTCGCGCGTCGGATCATAGCTGGCGTTGAGGAGCGATTGGGTGGCGGCGGCGGCCGGTGAGGCGAGCGCCAGGACGGTGAGGATGATGGCAACCAGCCTGCGCATTCAGCTCCCCTGTGGACGATTCTTGACCCCGGACGTTATTCCCATCCCATGACTAGGCAATAAGTTTCTGCTTGGTTCGGGTAAAGATCATCTTGTGGACTACTACGGAAAGCCCGGGCGGGGTGGGGCTTGCGTTGAGATGGGTGTTCGCCGCGTCAGGCGGCTTCGCGATCGAGGGAGAGATCTGCGAGGCTGGTGTTGTCGAGGATGGCGGCGGTGTTGTCGCGGACGGTCAGCATGATCTTCCTTATGACGCAGGTCGATTCCTCGAAGCAATCGGCGCAGCGTTGATAGGCGGAGACCGAGACGCAGGGGACGAGGGCGAGCGGGCCTTCGATCATGCGGATGATTTCACCAAAGCTGATCTGGCTGGCAGGCTTGGCGAGGCGATAGCCGCCCATCTTGCCGCGGAAGCTTTCGACGAGGCCGCCGTTTTTCAAGTCGAGCAGGATGATTTCGAGGAATTTGCGCGGCAGTTTCTGATCAGCGGCGATGACCGAGATCGGCACCGGCGCGATGCCCCCCGTGCGGGCGATGAAGATAAGGGCACGAAGTGCGTAGCGGGAGCGCTGGGTGAGCATGGCTGCAACAAGTCTATGCACGGCAAGTGGTTGACGGGCAAGCATGGGGGGATGGCGGCAGGCACAGGGGAATGGTGCCAATTATCAGCAATATTTACCAAAGCTGAGTATGAATATCTGGTGTGTTACCTGGGTGTGACGGGAAAGATTGCTCTTAAGTAACTGATTTTATTTGAATTAGCGATTTTTTCGGCACTTGGCACGGGAAATGCAAAGCAATGTATATCGGAGGCCGGGTGGTCCGGAAGCTCCGTCAAACGGGAGATACCATCATGTTCGCAACTGCCAACGAAAGCGTTTCACGCACCATCATCGGCACCATCGGCACTGCCCTGTTCGCCGGCGCCTGCCTGCTGGCCGCCACTGCACCTGCTGCTGCCCAGGACGCCCCGCGCGCCCAGACCGTCAGCTACAGCGACCTCAACCTTTCGAACAGCCATGGCCGCGAAGCCTTGACGCTGCGCATCAAGCAGGCCGCACGCAATGTTTGCGAAACTGGCCTGGACGATGTCCGCGCCCGCACCGAAGAAGCCCGCTGCGTTCGTGCCGCTGTCGATGGCGCCGCTTCGAAGATGGCCGTCACCACTGCTGCTGCCGACCGGGGCTGAGCCGGGTGGCGAATGTGGGAGCGGGGTTTGTGCCCCGCTCTTTTTTTGTTTTGGGCGGGGGCGCAGGCTGGCACTGCCGAAAACTAAACGTCCAGATTGGCGACGTTCAGGGCATTGTCCTGGATGAAGGCGCGGCGCGGTTCGACGACGTCGCCCATCAGCTTGGTGAAAATGTCGTCGGCGAGATCGGCTTCGTCGGCATCGACGCGGAGCAGCGTGCGGGCGGCGGGATCGAGCGTGGTTTCCCAGAGTTGTTCGGCGTTCATTGCGCCAAGGCCCTTGTAGCGTTGGACGCTGAGGCCCTTGCGGCCTGAATCGAGGATGGCGGTGAGCAGGTCCGACGGGCGGGTGATGCGGCGATCGCCCAGCGTTGATGAGCCGATGTAGCTGCTGGCCTCCTGTGCAGCCAGCGTGTGGAGGCGCGGCGCCTCGGGTGAAGCGAGGAAGCCGGCATCGATAATGTGATGATCGGCGACGCCGCGCCAATCGCGGCGCAGGCTGTAGCCGCCTTCGATGCCCGGCTCGGCATTCCAGACGGCCTTGTCGGTATCGGCTGTGGTGAGCCAGGTGGCGGTGGCGGTCGCGGCTTTTTTGGCGGCGTCCCCCGAGATGCCGGGTTCGAGACCGCCGTTGAGGGCGAGCGCTTCGATGACATGGGCCGGATAGCGTTTGGGGACATAGTCCATGAGCGCGCGCATTTTTCGGGCATGGTCGACGACGCTGCGCAGGTCACGTTCGGAACGCGGGCCGGATGGCGTTTGCAGGACGAGGCCGCCGAGGCCGGCATCGATGAGATAATCCTCCAGTGCCGGATTGTCCTTGAGATAGACTTCGGAACGGCCGCGGGCGACCTTGTAGAGCGGCGGCTGGGCGATGAACAAATGGCCGTTGCGGATCAGTTCCGGCATCTGGCGGTAGAAGAAGGTCAGCAGTAGCGTGCGGATATGGGCGCCATCGACATCGGCGTCGGTCATGATGACGATCTTGTGGTAGCGCAGTTTTTCGAGCTTGAATTCATCGCGGCCGATGCCCGCTCCGAGGGCCTGGATCATGGTGCCGATTTCGCGGCTGCTGAGCATCCGGTCGAAACGGGCGCGCTCGACGTTGAGGATCTTGCCGCGGAGGGGAAGGATGGCCTGGAACTGGCGGTTGCGGCCCTGCTTGGCGGAGCCGCCGGCGCTGTCCCCTTCGACGAGGAAGAGTTCGGATTTGGCGGGGTCGCGTTCCTGGCAATCGGCGAGCTTGCCGGGCAGGCTGGCGATGTCGAGGGCGCCCTTGCGACGCGTCAGGTCGCGGGCTTTCTTGGCAGCTTCGCGAGCGGCGGCGGCGTCGATGATCTTGGCCATGATGGTCTTGGCATGGGCGGGATTTTCTTCGAGCCAGATGGCGAGGCGGTCGGCGATCAGCGCCTCCAGCGGTTGCCGGACTTCGGACGAAACGAGCTTGTCCTTGGTTTGTGACGAGAATTTGGGATCGGGCAGTTTGACCGAGACAATGGCGGTAAGGCCTTCGCGCATGTCGTCGCCGGTCAGCGTGACCTTTTCCTTTTTGAGCACGCCGCTGCTTTCGGCATAATTGTTGAGCGTGCGGGTGAGGGCGGCGCGGAAGGCGGCCATGTGGGTGCCGCCATCGCGTTGCGGGATGTTGTTGGTGAAAGCGAGGACGTTTTCGTAATAGCTGTCGTTCCATTCCAGCGCGACATCGATGCTGATGTCGCCGCTTTCGCCATGGATCGCGACCGGCGCGGCAATCAGCGGGGTTTTGGACTTGTCGAGATATTGGACGAAGGCCGCGATGCCGCCTTCGTAATAGAGCTCGACGGTTTGCCCCTCCGCGTGGCGCGCATCGGTGAGGTGCAGCCGGACGCCGGAATTGAGGAAGGCAAGCTCGCGGAAGCGATGCTCGAGTTTGGCAAAGTCGAATTCGATGATCTTGAAGGTGGCCGGGCTGGGCAGGAAGGTCACCATGGTGCCGCGCTTGCCCTCTGGTGCCGGGCCGACAATCTTCAGCGGGGCCTCGGCATCACCGTGGCGAAAGCGCATCCAATGTTCCTGGCCGTCGCGCCAGATGGTGAGTTCCAGCCATTCGGACAGCGCGTTGACGACCGAGACGCCGACTCCATGGAGGCCGCCCGAAACCTTGTAGGCGTTGGCATCGCTGTTTTCGAACTTCCCGCCGGCGTGTAGCTGGGTCATGATGACTTCAGCGGCCGAAACGCCTTCTTCGGAGTGAATGCCGGTGGGAATGCCGCGGCCATTGTCGGTGACGCTGACCGAGCCATCGGGGTTCAGCGTGATGTTGATCAGGTCGCAATAGCCGGCGAGCGATTCATCGATGGCATTGTCGCTGACTTCGAAAACCATGTGGTGCAGACCCGAGCCATCGTCGGTATCGCCGATATACATGCCGGGGCGTTTGCGCACGGCATCGAGCCCGCGCAGCACCTTGATCGAATCGGCATCGTAATCGGCGGGCGCCTGGTTGGTTTCGTCGCTCAAGATCGGGTCCTCATCACCGCGGCGCGTAACGCGCGCGACACATGAATATGGCTATAGACTCTCGCGCGGGCGCACGCGAGAGGTTGTTGAAGGGCCTCTGGCGGCGCTTCAGTGCCTCCGGCGGCTGGGGCCTTGGCCCCAGACCCCAATTGTTGGTGGGGTCGCATGGGCCCACGTTTGGTGCTGCACGATTTGATGGATGGGGTCTGGGGCCTGCGGCCCCAACCGCCGGAGGCCCTTAAAGATCCGCCGGAGGCCCTTCATCTTCAGTGGCGCTCGCTGCGGTAATATTTGTAACTGCACAGGACGGCAACGGCGCCGAGGAGGTGCCAGGCGGCATGGCCCTGCGCCCAGCCGGTGGGATTGCAGAGCGTGCGGGATTGATCGAGCAGCCAGAGGGCGAAGGCGAGCGCATTGGCGGCGAGGCCGAGGAGCAGCCAGTGCTGGGCAATGCCGGGGCGGCGCGGGCGAGCGAGGGTCCATTCGATGGCGATGGCGACGACGAGCAGGACGGCGAACAGCCAGCGGCGGGTTTCGGGGGCGACCCAGAGGAGCGCGATGAGGGCGGTGACGAGGGTGAGATATAGCGCGATGGCGGCGGTGGCCGTGAGGTTGCGCCAGCGGGTGACGGCCCAGGTGAGGGTGAAGGCGCCGAGAAGATACATGCCGGCGACATCGGCGAATTGGCCCCAAAGGGTGAGGGTGGCGTGGAGCAGCGCGCTGCCGACGCCGATGGCGACGGCGGTGAGGCCGTACCAGAGGGTGGGCAGGATGCCGAAGGCACTGCGGTAATGGTTGGCAGCGCCAAGCGCGATCCAGCCGCCGACGGCGACGAAACCGAGGGAGGACCAGCTGTTGGCGGGTTGGAGGAGCAGTTCGCCGGTGCGGGGCAGTTCACAGAAGCAATTGGGTTGGCAGGTGGCGGGGGCATAGGCCGCCCAACCAGGCCCGAACCACAACAGGGTTTCCCAGATGACGACGGCCCAGAGCGCGGTTAGCGCGAGAGTGAGCGCCAAGTGCAGAACGGGCCTTATCATGCGCGTTGCAGGCCGCTGCGGACATGGTTCATATGGGCATATACTTATTTCCAGTTTCTTAACGATAGCAAGCTCGCGAGGCTGTTGTCCTCGCATATTGGCAACCCGCGAGACAAGGAGGACCCGATGATGACTTCACGGACGAAAACCGGCGCAGCATGGGCAACTCTGCTGACGCTGATGGTGCTTTCGGTGCCGGTGCTCGCCGGCACGGAACGGCCACCGGAACGGCGCTGCCAGCCGGAACGGACGCCGATCTGCCCGCGGTAAACGGGGTTGATTGACGGGGTTGCCGGGGCGGTGCTCCGGCAACATCGGGCG
>JANPEP010000193.1:0-3860 GCA_031422995.1 Polymorphobacter sp.
GGCGGTGAACGCCGCCGGTACCGACAATATCACCGCGCCCGCCTCCGCCAACGCCCGGTACAACGCCGGAAAGCGCAGGTCGTAACAGATGCTCAAACCCAGCGGCCCCCAGGGCGTATCCGCCACCACCGCGGCGTCACCAGGGCGATACGCCGCCGATTCGCGATAGGATTCGCCGCCCGGTAGCGTCACGTCGAACAGATGGATCTTGTCATACCGCGCCCGGATCGCGCCGATGTCGTCGATCAGGAAGCCGCGATTGGCGAACAGCTCGCCCGCCGCCAGCGCCAGGCTGCCCAGATGCACCCACACACCATGCGCCCGCGCCGCCTCGCGCACCGCCGCCAGCACGACATCATCGGCCTCGGCCCGCACATTGCCCGCCGCCCGCCGCCGGTCGCGATCGACCAGCCCGCTCATCTCGGGCGTAAAGACCATCTCGGCACCCTGTGCCACCAGTTCGCCGATCGCCAGGGCCAGCGCCACGGCTTCGCCCGCCGGGTCGATTCCCGTCGTCGTCTGGGCGATGCCGATCCGCAACCTCAGGCCGCCAGCAGCGGATCGAGCTTGCCAGCCCGATCGAGCGCCGCCAGATCGTCGCTGCCGCCGATATGCACGCCATCGATGAAGATCTGCGGCACCGTCGTGCGGCCGCCCGAACGCTCCAGCATTTGCGCCCGCAACGGTCCACCCATCGAAATGTCATGCTCCTCGAACGCCGCGCCCTTCTTGGTCAGCAACGCCATCGCCCGCGAGCAATAAGGGCAGAGAAACTTCGTGTAGATTTCGATTTTCGCCATCATGGTCCTTCAATACCGGTCGCAACAGCTTCGCGCACGACGCGCGCAAAGGTCAAGACATGCACGTCACGCGCGCCGGCACGTCGCAGCACCCGCACACAGGCTTCGGCCGTCGCGCCCGTGGTCATCACATCGTCAACAAGCACGATGCTTCGCCCCCGCACCAGGCTGCGATCCTTCACCCGAAACGCCCCGCGCACATTCCGCGCCCGCGCCGCACGGCCCATGCCCTGGCTCGTCGGCGTCGGCTTTGGCCGCTCCAGCGCATCGACCGCCAGCTGCGCGCCACTGCTCGCCGCCAGCGCCCGCGCCAGCAGCGCGGACTGGTTGAACCCCCGCCGCCACAGCCGCCAGCGGTGCAGCGGCACCGGCACGATCAGCGTTTCGGGGGAAAGCATCGCCCCCCCGGCCCTTGCCATGTGCGGCGCCATCACCCCCGCGAGATGCTGCCGATCGCCATGTTTCAACGCCAGCAACACCGCCCGCGCCGGGCCACCATAGACCAGCGCCGCCCGCGCCGAGGCAAAACGCGGCGGCTCCGCCAGGCACGGCCCGCACTCGGCGCCCGCCCCGCGGTCATGTTCGAACGGCGTTCCGCACCGCGCGCAGATCGGCGCGGTGATGAACTGCAACTGCTGCCAGCACGCCAGGCAGAACCGCCCGTCACCGCTCACAATCACGCGGCACGCGGGGCAGCGCGGCGGCAGCACGAGATCGATGATCGATCGGAACATTCCAAAAGGGTAGAGCCTCCGGCGTCGGGATCCCATCAAAACCTGTTATCGAAAGGTCCTGGGGACCTATCGATTCCAGGTTTTGTTGGGGGCCCGGCTGGGGCCAATGGCCCCAGACCCCATTCTTCGCTATGGCCGCGCCATGGATCCATTCGACCGACACTTGCGCCGACGCCGTCACGCCCGCGCGAACTTGGGCCACGCCGATTTCCTCCACGCCGCCATGGCCGACGAATTGCGCGAACGTATCGCCGGCGTCGCGCGCGATTTCGCCGCCGTCCTCGATCTTGGCGGCCCGGCCCGCATCTGGCCCGGCGCCACCCGCCTCGCCCTGGCACCGGACGATGCCGATGTCGTCGGCGATGAAGACCGGCTACCCTTCGCCGATGCCAGCTTTGATCTGGTGGTCAGCGCCGCCGGCCTCGCCAGCGTTTCCGATCTGCCCGGCGCGCTTGTGCAAATCCGCCGCGTCCTCAAACCCGACGGCCTGTTCGTCGCATCCTTCGCCGGCGGCATGACACTGGCGGAACTCCGCGCCGACCTCCTCGATGCCGATATCGCCATCACCGGGGGGGCGGCCGCACGCATCGCCCCGATGGTGGAGGCACAAGCCGCCGCCGCTCTCCTCCAACGCGCCGGCTTCGCCATGCCAGTGGCCGATGTCGAACGCCTCACCGTCCGCTACCCCTCGCTGTTCGCACTGCTCGACGACCTCACCGCCATGGGCGCGCGCTCGCCACTCGCCTCGCGCGCACCGTTGCGCCGCGACGTCCTCGCCGATGCCGCCGCACGCTTCGCCGCCCGCGCCGCGCCCGCCAAAGACGGGAGCGTCAAGACTGCCGTCACCGTCGAAATCCTCCACCTCGCCGGCTGGGCCCCCGCCCCCGGCCAGCCGGTCCCGCTGAAACCCGGCAGCGCGACGACAAGCCTGGCAAAGGCGCTCGGCAGTCACATCTGAGCAGGCGTCAGAGCGTCAGAGCGAAATCAGCGAAATCTGCCGGCCATAATCCGGCTCTTGCGCGTGCGTCGTGCGGCGATAGCTGAACCAGCGACCATCGTCGGGATAGGTATCGATACCCAGCGCCTTGACCTGACGAACTCCAGCCGCGGCGAGGCGCATGGCGACGAACCCCTCCAGGTCGAACTGGAACCGATCGCCCCGCCCGCGCGCAAAAAACCCGTCATGGGCAGCACTGTCGGTCAGAAACCGCTCCCGAAACGCCGCATCGACTTCATAACTCGCCCGCGCAATGCACGGCCCGATCGCTACCACGATCCGCTCGCGCCGCGCACCCAGCGCTTCCATCGCCGCCACCGTCACCCCGGCAATGTCGTGCAGTGCCCCCTTCCACCCGGAATGTGCCGCGCCGATGACCCCGGCCTCCGCATCCGCCAGCAGGATCGGCGCGCAATCCGCCGTCAAAATCCCCAACGCCAGCCCCGGCGTTGCTGTCACCATGGCATCGGCGTGCGGTCGCTCCGCATCCGCAAAGCCCGCCGTCACCGGCACCACCACATTGCTGTGCACCTGGTGCAGCGTCACAAGCACCGCCCCCGGTGCCACCGCCTCCACCGCCCGCCGGCGATTCTCCCGCACCGCCTCGGGCGCATCGGATGACCCCAGCCCGACATTCAGGCTAGCGAAAATCCCCGTCGACACCCCCCCCTGCCGTCCGACAAAGCCATGCCGCACACCCAGCGCCGGCGCGGTGACGACATTCACAGCGTCGCCCGGCACAGGACGTCCTCATCGGCCTGGGTGCCGACCATGAATTTGTACGGCGCAATCTCCTCGAAACCATGGCGCGCATAAAATCGCCGGGCGCGCGAGTTCTGGGTATAGACCGACAGCCAGACTTCATCGGCACCCCGCATCCGGGCACGATCGAGCGCCCAGCGCGTCAGCACATCGGCAATGCCGACCCCGTGCCACGGCCGGAACACATATAATTGGCGCAACTCCATAGCCTTGCGACCTTCCGGATTGGCGGGCAGCTTCAGGCTGCTGATCTTGCAGAACCCCACCGCCACGCCCTGGTCTTCGGCAAAGCGCACTTCGATGTCGGGGTCGGCCAACTCGGCAGCATAGGCAGCGTCAGTGCCCTGCGCGAGAAAGCCGGCGAGATTTTCCAGCGAATACAGCGTGCCGAACGTCTCAATGAACGTCGCCCGCGCAATGCCGCCAAGCAACGCACCATCACCGGCCGTCGCGTCGCGATATTCAATCATGCTTCAAACCCCGCCGGCACCGGCCAATCAGGCGCCGACAGCGCCATCACCTTGAACAACGATCCCATCGCCGCCGGCGCCGTCAATCGGATCAACG
>JANPEP010000194.1:0-2791 GCA_031422995.1 Polymorphobacter sp.
GAAGCCGCCGTCGGCCTCACCGACATCGTCCCCTTCCTCGTCGAAGACATGCTCAAGGCCAAGGGCGGCCGCTACTCCAAAACCACGGACTGGGGTGTCCACGTCATCACCGACGGCCTCCTCGTCACCGGCCAGAACCCCGCCTCCTCGGGTCCGGCGGCCACGGCCCTGCTGAAACTTCTGAACTGAGGACGTCAATCAGCCTGGCGCCCAATCCCTGCCACCCAAGGATTTTCCTGCCACCCACAACCAGTCTTTCCGCTCGCCTGCTTCGTATGATCAACCTGTTGGCGTGTTCGGCTGGTGCTTGACCGAGGGTGACCTTGGGAGTTTGAAAAGCCGTAAAACGTCTCCTCAATCTGTCCGCGACAACATGGCCAGAACGCCGCCAACCATCTGGTCGATGAAAACTTCAAGCTCGGCGGCGCTCACATGTTCAAACCGCATCAGGGCTAGCGTGTGTGCGCCGCCGACAAACAACCGCGCTGCAGACGTGACTAAGCGGTCCGCCGGAACTGAAGCGCTCCCACGCCCGCGAACCAGGACTGATTCGACGAGAACATGCAGCCTGCGCTGCAACACGCGAAATCGTGGCCAAACATCGGCTCTGACCCCGGTACTCCAGTCGAGCCAGACGCATACGACATCCGGTTCGCGAAGCACCATATCAGCGGTCTCGTGCGCGAGCACCCTCAACGCCTCAAAAGGAGGTGCTGGCGTGGCCAGGGCGCCCGCCACCATATCGGCAATGCTTGTTTCCACGGCTTCCAGCACGGCATCGACGAGATCAGCGCGCGTCCGAAAATAGGAATACACCGCCGATACCGAAACGCCGGCCCGCGCCGCGACCTGGGCCTGCGTCGCGCGCGCAAGACCATGTTCTGCACAACTGGCAACAGCCTGCTGAACCAGTTGTGCGCGGCGATCGTCGGGGGGCAGCCTTGTGCGCGCGGGTTTCATTATCATGGTGGGTCTCTACGGCCTTCAGGATGACAACCCGTAACCGATCCTATTGACATTTGCCACAATAGCTTTAATACGCTTTCTATCAATAAAGGCGGTCAAGTTCGCCTGAGGTGGCAAGAGGATGCGAAAAATGTCTCGTTCGGATATGATCGACACACCACGCATGACGGTTCGTCGCATACAATTTCGTTTTCCCGACAGCCTTGGTGGCATCTGGAACCCCGCACGCCCGGCGTTCAGCCACATTGTCAATTCGGCCTCGCTGGCGATGCCTTACCTCGAGCCCTACCTTATCGATACCATGCGCCAGGCGCGGACCAAGATTACCGACCCGGACCTCATCGCACAAATAGATCTATACGTCGGTCAGGAGGCAGCACATTTTCGCCAGCATCAGCAATTCAACAAGCGGCTTGCCGATCTCGGCTACAAATCCGTTCCAGAAATGGAAGCCGTGCTGAAGGCCGATTACCAAGCCTTTGCACGGAACCGCTCCTTCGCCTTCAACCTTGCCTATGCCGAAGGATTCGAGGCGATGGCACTCACCATCGGCCACATGCTGATCGAAGACCGGGACTATCTCTTCGGTGCTGGCGAACCCGCCGTATCGTCGCTCATCCTCTGGCATTTCGTCGAGGAGATCGAGCACAAGTGCGGAACCTATGACGTTTTCAAGGCGCTCGACGGTCGCTATTCATGGCGGGTCTACGGCCTGCTCTATGCCATGTTCCACATCATGGGGCGCACGCGCCAAGGCTATCGTGCGTTGCTGATCGAGGACAAGCTATGGTCCAACTGGCGCTCGCGGCTGGCGCTTTATCGCTTGCTGCTGCGCATCTTTGGCCGTTTGACGCCGCGGCTGCTGCGCGTTCTCAAACCTGGCTATGACCCTCGCTCTGTGCCCGATCCGGCATGGGCGGTGTCGTGGTGCAGCCAATATGGCAATGGCGAAAAACACCTTGGCGAACTCGATATGACACGAATTGCCGAGCCATCGCCCAGGGCCCGCTCTGCCGAGCTCGCATTCCAATGATCACCATGCCCGAGCGCACGCGAGCGCTATTGATCCTGAACGGGGTTGGCCTGTTGGTGTTTTCGCTGTTTGTCGGCTGGCAATGGTTTGTAGCGTTGCTCGGCCAACTCGTCGTCTGGCCGATCCTGCCTCCGCTCGATGTTCATATCCCGGGCGACGCCCGCGCGTGGCGGATGGTCCATATGGAAGCAATTACCCAAGGCTTGCTGCTGATGGCGTGGGGGTTTGGCGGTCCGTTCATCCGCCTGACGCCCCGTTGGCACCGGGTATTTTTCTGGAGTGCGATCACCACGGCCTGGCTGTTTGCTGTCCCCCCCTATTTCAATGCGCTGTTCGGGACACGTGGCCTGGCCATGGGCGGCGGCCCCTTCAAGGGCGGGCTGGCCAACGACATCCTCTTCCTGTTCGGCTGGCCACCATTGATCGCCGTTCATTTGACAATGGTCCTCGCCGTGATCGGATTGTGGCGCACGGTCAAGACACTTCCCCGCCTGTAGGCAGCTACTGCTCGCGAGTATCATCAACAGCGAAAGCCGTCTCCCCGCTCGCCACTAACTCCCACGCGACCGCCGCTCCCCCCGCCGGTTCCCGCTCGTCGCCGAAGAAAGCCGCCGCGACTTCGGCTTCGGCGGCAACGGCGCCACCACCAAGGGCAACCCCAGTTCCGGATCAAACCCCAACAACCCGAACGAATCCGAAATATGCCCCGGCAACTCCGCCGTCACGTCGATCTTGCCGCCATCCGGCGCATCGATCACCAGCCGCCGCGCGTGCAGATGCAGCTTGCGGCTG
>JANPEP010000195.1:0-2726 GCA_031422995.1 Polymorphobacter sp.
CTCGACCTTCTTCGAAACCGGCATGGTCGCCCATGTCCCAATGGCGGACCCGGTGTGCCCGCGTCTGACGGCGATGGCGGCAGCAGCCGTCCGGGGCGCCACCGTCCATGCGGGCGCCACCTACCTCGCCATGGAGGGCCCCCAATTTTCAACCCGCGCCGAGAGCCGGATGTACAGGTCTTGGGGCTGCGACGTCATCGGAATGACCGCCATGCCGGAAGCCAAACTGGCACGTGAGGCCGAGCTTCCCTACGCACTGTTGGCAATGGTAACCGACTATGATTGCTGGCATGATGGCGGCGATGTCGATATCACAGAGATCATCCGGGTGATGGGGGCCAACGCCGAAATCGCCCACGCGACCATCGTCGCGCTGGTTCGGTCCTTGCCGGCAGAGCGTGCCGCTTCACCGATCGACACTGTGCTCGACACCGCCCTGATCACCGCGCCCGAAGCTCGTGATTTGGCAAGGCTGGACGCTGTCATGGCCAGGGCGCTGCAGAGCTGATGATGCAACGACAGATGATCGATACGGTGACGGGGCCGTTCTCCGTCCTGCAATGGGATGAGGCGCCGGCGGGCAGTCCGCGGCTGCATTTCCTCCATGCGACGGGCATGCATGCCGGCCTGTATGCCAGGCTGTTGGCGCCGTTGGCGACACGGTTCCGCATCACCGCAAGCGATGCCCGAGGCCATGGCCATACGCCAGGCGGACCAGCGGGCGAACGGGTGGAATGGGAGGCGTCAGCTGCCGATCTGCTGGCTGTGACCGATGCCATCGATGGCGGTGCGCCATGGCTTCTGGCCGGGCACTCGTTTGGTGGATCGGCATCGTTGCTTGCGGCAGCAGCGCGGCCAGAGCGGGTGACGGGGCTGGTGATGATCGACCCGCCTTTCATCCCGTTCGAGATTGCGCGGCCTGTGCTGGCGGCCGGCATGGTGACGCCCAATCCGCTGGCTGACCAGGCCGGCAAGCGACGCGCCGATTTCCCTGATCTGGCCACCGCACGGGCGGCATACCATGGTCGCGGGGTGTTTCGCAGCTGGAGTGATGCGGACCTGGATGCGTATCTTGCCGATGGGTTTCGGCCGACGCCGGACGGCTTGACGCTGGCGTGTGCACCGGCGTGGGAGGCGGCGACGTTTCGCGGGGTTTCGCTTCGAATCGAACCGGCGCTTGCGGCGCTCAGGGCGCCGTTTGCACTGGTGGCGGGGGAGCAGGGCTCGACGGTGCCGGCGACCGAGTTCGACACCATGGCAGCGCATCCGATGTGCCTGTCGGCGGAGCGATTGCCGGGAACGACGCATTTCGTGCCTTTGGAGCGCGGCGATGCAGTGCGGGCAGCAATCAGCCTTGTTGCTTCGGCAACAGGTGACGCGGACGCCGGCAAGGCGTATCGAGAGCCACAGAATTCGGAGCTTTTGCCATGAACGTCCATCAGTCCATCACACCTGATACCCAGCATATGGCGCCGTCTTGGCCGCGTTTCGATTGGCAGGACCCGTTGCTGCTGGACGCACAACTGACCGGCGAAGAGCGGATGATCCGGGACGGGGCGCGGGCATTTTGCGATGCCGAGTTGATGCCGGTGGTCAAGATGGCCAACCGGACCGAGAGTTTTGACCCTGATTTGATGAAGAAATTCGGAGCTGCCGGACTGTTGGGGCCGACGATCGAGGGCTATGGCTGTGCCGGGGCAAGCTATGTTGCCTATGGGTTGGTGGCGCGCGAAGTCGAGCGCGTCGATTCGGCGTATCGGTCGGCGATGTCGGTGCAGTCGAGCCTCGTTATGTATCCGATCTGGGCCTATGGGTCTGAAGCGCAGCGGCAGAAATATTTGCCGGGGCTGGCGTCGGGCGAGTTGATTGGCTGCTTTGGCCTGACCGAGCCTGATGCGGGGTCAGATCCGGGCGGCATGAAGACCCGGGCGCGGGCAGTACCAGGCGGGTTTGTGCTTTCGGGCGCCAAGATGTGGATCACCAATTCGCCGCTGGCCGATGTCGCTGTCATCTGGGCCAAATGTGACGATGACAAGATCCGCGGGTTCGTCGTCGAACGCGGCGATGTCGGGTTTTCGACTCCGAAGATCGAGGGCAAATTCTCGCTTCGCGCCGGAGTCACTGGTGAGATTGTGCTGGCGGATGTGCATCTGCCGGCGGAGCGGATTCTGGCGGGCGTAACCGGGCTGGCGGGGCCGTTCGGCTGCCTCAATAACGCGCGCTATGGCATTGGCTGGGGCGCGATGGGCGCCGCGGAGTTCTGCTGGCATGCGGCGCGGCAATATACGCTGGATCGCAAGCAGTTCGGGCGGCCATTGGCGGCGACGCAGCTGGTGCAGAAGAAGCTGGCGGACATGCAGACCGAGATTACGCTGGGGTTGACGCTGGCGCTGGCGGCGGGGCGTCTGATGGACGACCATAAATTGGCACCGGAGGCGATCAGCCTGTTGAAGCGCAACAATTGCGGCAAGGCGCTGGCGATTGCGCGAGAGGCCCGGGACATGCACGGCGGCAACGGGATTTCGGACGAGTATCACGTCATCCGCCACGTCATGAACCTGGAGGCGGTCAATACCTATGAAGGGACGCATGACGTGCATGCGCTGATCCTCGGGCGGGCGCAGACGGGGTTGCAGGCGTTCTTCTGAACGCCTGAATGAGGTGGCTGTTGCGCCCGAAGTCTAAAACAAGTCTAGGCCTGATCCGCTGTTTTGGCCGGCGTGTTC
>JANPEP010000196.1:0-2840 GCA_031422995.1 Polymorphobacter sp.
CCAACATCGCCGCCGATGATGTGCCCGATGGCCGTGACGAAACCGCCAATGTCATCGTCCACACCCATGGCACCAAACCCGATTTCAACTTTGCCCCGCGTGAACACGATGCCGTCGCCGCCCGCCTCGGCTATGATCCCGAGGCAGCGGCGAAAATCGCCGGGGCACGCTTCGCCGTCCTCCACGGCAGCCTTGCGCGTCTTCACCGCTCGCTGGGCCAATATATGCTCGACGTGCAGACCGAGGAGCATGGCTATGCCGAAACCGCCGTGCCGCTGCTCGTCCGCGCCGAGGCGGCCTATGGCACCGGGCAACTCCCCAAATTCGAAGAAGACCTCTTCAAGACCACCGATGGCCGCTACCTCATCCCCACCGCCGAAGTCTCGCTGACCAATCTGGTGCGCGAATCGATTGTCGAGGATGACACCCTCCCCATCCGCCTCACCGCGCTCACCCCCTGCTTCCGCTCCGAAGCCGGCAGCGCCGGGCGCGATACCAAGGGCCTCATCCGCCAGCACCAGTTCGAAAAGGTCGAGCTTGTCACCATCTGCACCGCCGCCCAGGCGGCCGCCGAACATGACCGCATGGTCCGCGCTGCCGAAACCATCCTCGAACGGCTGGGCCTGCCCTATCGCCGGATGCTGCTGTGCACCGGCGACATGGGCTTCACCGCGAAAAAGACCTTCGATCTCGAAGTCTGGCTGCCCGGCCAAGGGGCATGGCGCGAAATCAGCAGCATCTCCGATTGCGGTGATTTCCAGGGCCGCCGCATGAACGCCCGCACGAAAACCCGTGGCGAAAAAGGCACCACCGGCTTCGTCAACACCCTCAACGGCTCCGGCCTCGCCGTCGGCCGCACGCTGGTCGCCGTCATCGAAAACTACCAACAAGCCGATGGCAGCGTCCGCATCCCGCAAGTCCTCCACAGCTACATGGGCGGCGTCACCGTCCTCACGCCCGCCTGACCCCATCGAAAGAACCCAATGCGCATCCTGGTCACCAACGACGACGGCATCACCGCCCCCGGCCTCGTCGCACTCGAAGCCATCGCCGCCCAACTCTCCGATGATGTCTGGGTCGTCGCCCCGGCCGAGGAACAATCCGGCACCGGCCACAGCCTCACCCTCTCGCAACCCATCCGCCTGCACCAGCTCGGCCCCAAACGCTTCGCCGTGCGCGGCACTCCCACCGATTGCGTCCTGCTGGCGCTGGGCGCTGCGATGAAGGACCATAAACCCGATCTCATCCTCTCCGGCGTAAACCGTGGCGGCAACCTCGCCGAGGATGTGACCTACAGCGGCACCGTCTCGGCGGCGATGGAAGGCTGCCTCGCCGGCATCCGCTCGATCGCGCTTAGCCAGGTGATGGCCGACTATACCGCCGGCAAGGAGGATTTCTCCACCGCCGCCACGCACGGTGCCGACATCATCCGCCGGGTCCAGACCATCGACTGGCCCGCCGGCGTGCTCATCAACATCAATTTCCCCCCCGTCGACCCCGGCGAGGTCAAGGGCGTCCGCGTCACCGAGCAGGGCTTTCGCGACTATGGCAACATTCAACTCATCGCCCGCACAGATCCGCGCGGCTTCCCCTATTACTGGCACGGCTATGGCAAGGAAAAACTCGTCCCCGGCCATGAAACCGACCTCAAGGCGATGCACGAGGCCTGCATCTCGGTCACGCCGCTGCACCTCGACATGACGCATTACGCGACGATGGCCGCGCTCGGCACGGCCCTCGCCCCGCTCGCGGAAACCGACCGTTCCGGTTGACACCCCTCTGGCCGCAACGCCGGCTTTGGCCTAACGCCAGGGCTATGCCGCTGCGTTTTACTTGGTCGGTCATCATCGCGCTGGCCCTTGCCGCCTGTGCTCCGGATGCCGCGCGCCGCACCCCCGTCGCGGCGGCAAAGCCACCCCCCAAACCCGCCTGGCAGGCCCGCAAGGTTGTCCCCGATGCCATCGCCGTTCCCGGCGGCCGCCAGCATATCGTCAAGCCCGGCGAAACCGGCATCGCCATCGCTCGCGCCTATGGCGTCGATTGGGGCAAGGTCGCCGCCGCCAATGGTCTCAAGCCGCCCTTCGTGCTCGAAGTCGGCGACAAGCTGTTGTTGCCCAGCGCCAAACAAGTCGCCGCGATGACCGTCGAGGATCGTGCCCGGGCCTTTCAACTCAACATCGACGACATCATTACCGGCGGTGAACCCGCCGCCTCCCGGCCAAGGCCCGCCAGCACTGTGCCCAAACCCCCGGCGATACCCGCCCGCACCCCGGCCAAGACCGCCTCGGTCACCCCGCTGCCAGTCTTGACCGGCACGTCCCCACAATTCCGCTGGCCGGTCGAAGGCCGCATCCTTTCCGGCTTCGGCGCCAAATCCGGCGGCCGCTACAATGATGGCGTCAATCTCAAGGCCTCTGCCGGCGCCCCCGTCCGTGCCGCCGGCGATGGCGTCGTCGCCTATGCCGGCGATGCCATTCCCGGCTTCGGCAACCTCATCCTCGTCAAGCACGCCGGCAATTATGTCACCGCCTATGCCCATAACGAAGCCCTGCTCGTCGCCCGTGGCAAACGCGTCACTCAGGGTGAAACCATCGCCCGCGCCGGCTCTACCGGCGCCGTCACCGAACCCCAGGTGCATTTCGAAATCCGCCGCGGCCGCGCGCCGGTTGATCCGGCCAAGGTCATCACCGGCCGCTAATCGCCCAACGTGACACAACCCCGCCGCTCGCGTATGGCGCCCCCGATGACCCTCACCCTCGACACCGCACCCCGAATCGGCATGGTATCCCTCGGCTGCCCCAAGGCGCTGGTCGACAGCGAACGGATCCTCACGCAACTCC
>JANPEP010000197.1:0-1611 GCA_031422995.1 Polymorphobacter sp.
GTTGGCGGTGGGCGCGGGTTCGGGGAGCACGAGGCGCTGCATGGGCAGGTTGCAGGCTGACAGGTCAACCGGCGTGTGGGCGCAGGCGGCGAGGGTGGCGATTGGCAACAGGGTGACAAGCAACTGGGCGCGCTTCATCGGCTCTCTCCCGAACGAATGTGCGACCTTGTTGGCTTTTAAGGGCTTTTACGCTTTTGCGGGCTGGCTCGCAACGCTGGTTGGGGCGGTGATTGGCGGAATGGTGCGCAACACGCTAAGGAGCGGCGATGCCCGCGCTTTCGACCGTTCCGCCGTTGCTGCTTGTTGCCCTTGGCGGCGGCCTTGGTGCGTGCTTGCGCTATCTTGTCGGGCGCTGGGCGTTGGTGAATTTTGGGCCCGGATTGCCGTTGGGCACCTGGACGGTGAATATCGCCGGGGGGTTTGCGATGGGCTTGCTGATGGGCTGGCTGTCGCGGATGGATGAAGGCGGCGAGGGGCTGCGGCTGTTGCTCGGGGTGGGCGTTCTGGGCGGCTTCACGACGTTTTCGGCGTTTTCGCTGGACGTTTTCGACATGATCAACCGCGGCGAAATCGGCCTGGCGGCGGCCTATGCGGTATCATCGGTGGCCGGCAGTGTGCTGGCGCTGATGACCGGCGTTTATGTGAGCAGAATCTGATGCCGACTTCGATCATTGCCGAGGATGACGACGGCATCCGCCTTGACCGCTGGTTCCAGCGCCATGCGCCGGAGACGAGTTTCAACATCGTTTCGCGCTGGGCGAGGACGGGTGCGGTGCGGTTGGACGGGGCGAAGGCGGCGACTGGCGACCGGATTGCCGCGGGGCAGACGCTGACCTGGCCCGAGCATGTGCCGGAGACGGCGGCGCCGCGGCCGGTGGTGCGCGAGCGTGACCCGCTGAGCCCCGACCAGGTGCGCTATATCCAGGGGCTGGTGATTTATCAGGACAAGCACGCGATCGTGATCAACAAGCCACCGGGGCTGGCGACGCAGGGCGGGATCGGAATCACCACGCATGTCGATGGCTTGCTGGATGCGTTGTGTGGCGAGATGACGACGCGGCCCAAGCTGGTGCATCGGTTGGACAAGGATACGTCCGGCGTGTTGTTGCTGGCGCGGACGGCGCGCGCGGCGGCGTTTTTCTCCAAGAGTTTTTCATCGCGAGATGCGAAGAAGACGTATTGGGCGTTGACCATCGGGGTACCCAAGGTCGAGGCGGGGGAGATCGACGCGGCGCTTTCGAAGCAGCCGGGGAGCGGCGGTGAGAAGATGCATGTCGATCCGGAGACGGGGTTGAAATCCAAGACGCGGTATCGGGTGATCGAGCGCGCGGCGGGACGGGCGGCGTGGGTGGAGTTCATGCCGTTGACGGGGCGGACGCACCAGATCCGGGTCCATGCGGCGGCGATCGGCAACCCGATTGTCGGCGATGCCAAATATGGCGGCAAGGAAGCGTTTCTGACGGGTGGGATCAGCCGCAAGCTGCATCTGCACGCGCGGCGGCTGGTGATCGATGCGCCGGATGGCGGCAAGATCGACGTGACGGCGGAGTTGCCGGGGCATATTTCGGATTCGTTCGGGTTGTTGGGGTTTGATCCGGAACTGGGGTTGCC
>JANPEP010000198.1:0-4176 GCA_031422995.1 Polymorphobacter sp.
GCGCTGTCGGCAAACAGCAGCCGCACGTCCTGCGCCCGCGCATCGCGGCCATTGACCCGGTAATCCGAGCCTGTCCCGCGTTCGATTTTCCTTGAAACTTCAATCTCTTCGCCGGCGGAGCCCGCCATTGCCAAGGTGACCTGCGCAAAGCCCCGCGCCGGGCGCGAGCCTGTGCCGGCAAAGATCACATCGTCCATCCCTCCGGATCGCATGGACTTTGGCGAGCCTTCGCCCATCACCCAGCGCAAGGCCTCCAGAAGATTGGATTTTCCGCAACCATTGGGGCCGACAACCCCGGTCAGGCCGGGTTCGATGCGCAATTCCGCAGGTTCGACGAACGACTTGAAGCCGGCGAGCCTGAGCTTGCGGAACTCCAAGTCAGCTGCCCATCAGCGCAGCGCCGCCTGCAACAGCGGTTCGAGCGCTTCCCAGGTCAACACCCCCTCCTGGGTCTTGCCATTCAGGATGAAGCCCGGCGTGCCGGTCAGCTTCCAGGTTTCAACGGCATCCTTGCGCATGGAGAGCAATTTCTCGCTCGCCGCCTTGTCGGCAAGGCAGGCATCGAACTTGGCGCGATTGATGCCGAGCGGCGCGACGAACGCATCCAATTTGCCGATTTCGGCGAGCGCCGCGATCTGCTTGTCGGGCGCCAGGCCGGCAAGCCGCGCGCTGTCGGCTTCCGCCACATGGGCGAAGGCTTCGGTCCATTGCGACTGTTTGGTAAAAAATGCGTTGGCCAGCGGGAAGAAGCCCGGCGCGCCCTTGCACCGCGCCAGTAGCGTGGCGGCATAGTCGGGACCGTTAAGCACGAAGTTGCGGAATTCATAGCTGACCTTGCCGCTGGCGATGTAGTTTGCCTTCAGCTTGTCCATCGCCTCGGCATAAAAATGCGCGCAATGCGGGCAGGTCAGCGAACCATATTCGACCAGCTTCACCCGTGCATCGGGGTTGCCCATGCGAAACCCGCCTTCCGGTGTGGCGGCAACGACGTTCAACCAATTGGGCTTTGCCGCAACGGTGGCCAGCACCGGCACGGCGTGCGCGCCAGCAAGCGGCGCTGCCAACGCCGCGAGCAGCAGAAGCGCCCGGCCGATCAGCGCAAAGCCTCCTGCAACTTGGGCTCCAGCCCGGCCCAGGTGAACACACCTTCCTGGGTCTTGCCGTTGATGATGAAGCCCGGCGTGCCGGTCAGTTTGTAAGTCTCGGTCGCCTGGGTGCCCATGGCCGTCAGTTTTTCCATCTGGCCCTTGTCGGCAAGGCAGGCATCGAACTTGGCGCGCGGAATGCCGCGGGCGCGGACATAGGCATCAAGCCCGGCCGTCTCTGCCATTGCAGCAATCTGTTGGTCCTGCGGCAGCGCAGCGATACGAGTCTGGTTTTCAGGACTCGTCTCGATGAAGCCCTTGGTCCAATCGGACTGGTCCTTGTAGAACGCGTTGAGCAAGCCAAAGAATGGCTGGGGCCCCTGGCAGCGCGCCAGCAGCGAAGCGGCAAAATCCGGGCCGTTGAGCACGAAGTTGCGGAATTCATAGCTGACATTGCCGCTGGCGACATATTTGGTCTTGATGGTCTCCAGCGCTTCGGCGTGAAAATCCTTGCAATGCGGGCAGGTGAGCGAGGCGAATTCGAGCAATTTCACCTTGGCATCGGGATTGCCCATGCGGAAACCGCCTTCGGGGGTCGCGGTGACGACTTCGGCCCAATTCTTGCCGGCTACCGGAGCGGCATCCGCCGTCGTCGCGGTAACGCCGGTGGTCGCTGCCTTGTCGCAGCCGGCGACGATCAGGAGCAATGACGCTGCAAGCGCGCGTCCGGGGGTAATCATGCGGTCCGACCTCATACTTTATGCAGTTCAGGCATAGGACAAAGCGCGGTGGCGCGACAAGAGGCCGTTCAACGAACGATCGGCGGGCCCTTGCTGCTCGACAGCGCCATCGCCAGCGATTCGAGGCTGGCGCGCAAATCGGGATCGGCGATGTCACGCAAGGTCGACCGGGTTTCCGGTGACAATTCGACCGGCGCCGGCGGCGGGCCAGGTCGGGCGGTCGGCTCCATATCGGCATGGCGGAGCATGATTTTCGCCACCGCAGCATAGCCGAGCAGGCGATTCACCCGCTCGATGACTTGCGGTTCGACATGCTTGAGCATTGGCGCCAGCGCGCCGGTGACGGCGATCTTCAACGTGCCGCCGTCCTTCTGGCCGCGCGGGAAGGACAGCGATTCGGGGCGGCTGTGCCGGGCATATTGCGGGCCGACGACCTCCACCCAGCGCTCGACGATGGCGCTTTGGGTGAAGCCGAAGCGCTTGAACGCCTGGCCGCCGATGCTGGGCACAAGATCAGCGACCGCCCGCGCACGGCGAGAGCGTTCGGGGGGTGCGGCAATTTCGGGCTTTTTGGCCATGGCGCGTTCCATGCCATAGCGACGCGGTGACCGATACTGCTTCCAGGCTGCTCGATTGGTATGGGGCCAATGCCCGCGACCTGCCGTGGCGGACGCCGCCGGGGCAGGCGCTGCCGACCGACGCCGATTGGCCGTATCGGGTGTGGCTGTCGGAAATCATGCTGCAACAGACGACCGTGGCGGCAGTGAAGGGCTATTTCGCAGCGTTTACTGCGCGTTGGCCCAATGTTGCGGCGCTGGCGGCGGCCGAGGATGCCGAGGTGATGCAGGCCTGGGCGGGCCTTGGCTATTACGCCCGGGCGCGCAATCTGCTGGCGACTGCGCGAGCGGTGGTGCGCGACCATGGCGGCCGATTTCCGGCCGATGAGGCGATGTTGCGCACCCTGCCCGGCGTGGGGGACTATACCGCCGCCGCCATTGCCGCCTTTGCCTTTGGCCGCCACGCCATTGTCATCGATGGCAATGTCGAACGGGTCATCACCCGGTTGCGCTGCATCGACACGCCCTTGCCGGCGGCGCGCGCCGAAATCCGCAAGGCGCTGGAGGGCCTGACGCCGCCAGCAGCAGGTGATTTCGCCCAGGGACTGATGGATCTGGCCGGCCGCATCTGCACGCCGCGCGAGCCGGGTTGCCTGATCTGCCCGTTGCAGCCCGATTGCGCCGGTGCCACCAGTGGCGAGCCCAGCCAATGGCCGGTGAAGGCGGCAAAACGCCCGCGCCCGACGCGGCATGGCACCGCCTGGTGGATAGAGTCCGAAGGCGAGGTGTTGACTGTCATCCGCCGGGCAAAGGGCCTGCTCGGCGGGATGCGGGCGCTGCCGTCATCGGACTGGCGCGATGGCGACGTGGCCCCTGCCCCGCCGATGCCCGGTGATTGGGTGGAACTGGGCGCCGTCACCCACGGCTTCACGCATTTCGAACTGGTGCTGAAGGTGCGAGCGCTGCGCCTTCCGGCGCGCACGGCACTTGCAGGCGAATGGGTTGTCGTTGATGAGATCGATCGCGCCGGCTTGCCGACGCTGTTCCAAAAGGCCGCGACCCTTGCACGGGCGCAATTTTCGGAGGCTGCATGAGCGACCCCTTTGACGGCTGGAAAGTCCCACCCGTCGGCATCACCGGCTCCCCGCTCGATCGCGCCGATCATCTGCGGCGCGACCCCGGCGCCATGGTGGCCCTGCGCGCCCGCCCCGATGCGCGCTGGCTGGTGATGGACGATTTGAAACCCGTGCTTACCAGTGCGGAACAGCCCGACATCCTGTGGGCGCATCGCTCAGACGTGCCGCATGACGCAACCACCGTGTTCCTCGGCCTGTCCGGCTCGGTCGATGGCGGCGCGCCGCGCTTTGCCGCCGCCGCCAGCGGTGCCGATCTGGTCAGTGATTTCGGCGGGCAGATTGTGGACGCGCGCGCCGCCGCGGTGCAATTGGGCGATGGCCGCGCCGAAATTGTGGCGCAGGCACGCTCGCTGCTCGATTGGCACGCCCGGCACAAATTCTGCGCCGTGTGCGGCGCGCCGACCGAGATGAACAAGGCCGGCTATGCCCGGTCGTGCAAGGGCTGCGGCGCCGAACATTTCCCGCGCACCGATCCGGTGGTGATCATGCTGGCGATCAAGGGCGATCACGCGCTCGTCGGGCGGCAGCCGGGGTTCCCCAAGAAGTTCTTTTCGGCCCTCGCCGGCTTCGTCGAACCCGGCGAATGCCTGGAGGAAGCCGTGGCGCGCGAATTGTTCGAAGAAGCCGGCATCCGCGTCAACCGCGTCCGCTACCTCGC
>JANPEP010000199.1:0-4202 GCA_031422995.1 Polymorphobacter sp.
AATGGATCACCGGCGATCGCGCCCGCGCCCATGCCCATCTCGAACGCGCGCGTGCCGACATGATCCTTGTCGGCCGCGGCACCATCGATGCCGACAATCCCAAGCTCGATGTCCGCCTGACCGGCCTTGAAGGCCGCGCCCCCCAGGTGGCGGTGATGAGCGCCACCAACGATGTTCCCACAGGCGTCCGTCGCCTCGCCAGCCCCGCCGCCCTCGCCGCCGTCACCGATGCCGACCTCGTCCTTGCTGAAGGCGGCGCCGGCCTTGCTTCCAGTCTCATCGCAGCCGATCTCGTCGATCGCCTGTTGCTTTATCGCGCCCCCATCGTGCTCGGCGGGCGGCCAGCGCTGGCGGCAATCGGCCTTCACAGCCTTGCCGCCGCCCATGGCCGCTGGGCAGCCGAGCCCATCATCACCCTCGGGCCCGACCGGCTTGAGACCTACACCCGCATCCGCTAGGCAAACCCAATGTTCACCGGCATCATCACCGACATCGGCCAGATCAGCGCCGTCGAGCCACGCGGCGACCTGCGCGTCACCATCGCCACGGGTTATGACACAGCGGGCCTTGCCATCGGCGCCTCGGTCGCTTGCTCGGGCGTCTGCCTCACCGTCGTCGCCAAGGCCGAGGGCCAGTTCAGCGTCGACGTCAGCGGCGAAACCCAAGGCTGTACCGCCGCCGGGCAGTGGGTGGCCGGTCGCCGCCTTAACCTCGAACGCGCGCTCAAAGTCGGCGACGAACTCGGCGGCCACATCGTCACCGGCCATGTCGACGCCGTCGGCACCGTCATCAGCGCCGATCCCGATGGCGATTCGACCCGCATTGCCATCCAGGTGCCCAAGGATATCGCGCCCTTCGTCGCGCCAAAGGGCAGCATCTGCCTCGACGGCGTTTCCTTGACGGTGAATACCGTGTCCGACAATGCGGCGGGCGCGATTTTCACCATCAACGTCATTCCGCACACCGCGAGTTGGACCACATTCGACACCATCAAGGCCGGCGATCAGCTCAACATCGAGATTGACGTCCTCGCCAGATACCTCTCGCGGATGAAACAAGCACTGGCTTGACATTGTAATGTGATGGGCAGATGCAGTAATCACATTCAAATGTGAGACTCGCTATGAGCGCAACCGTCATCGACAGCATCCGTGCCCTTGTGGCGGAAGGCTCCGAAACCCGATCAGGCATTGCGCGCGCCGCTGGCCTGCACGCCAACTCGCTCAGATCATTCGATGAATCCGATTGGAATCCGACCACCGAAACCCTGCGCAAGCTCGAGCTTTGGCTGCGCGACCGCGCCCAAGGCCCGGCGCTGGCCAGTGTGCAGGAAATCATCAACGAAGCCCGTAACGGCCGCATGTTCATCCTCGTCGATGACGAGGACCGCGAGAATGAGGGCGATCTGGTCATCCCGGCGCAGATGGCCACCCCCGATGCGATCAATTTCATGGCTCGCCATGGTCGTGGCCTGATCTGCCTGACGCTGTCGGCCGAGCGGGTCCGCCAATTGGGGCTGCCGTTGATGGCGCAGCACAATGGCACACGGCATTCCACCGCCTTCACCGTGTCGATCGAGGCCCGTGAAGGCGTCACCACCGGCATTTCGGCCGGCGACCGGGCACGCACCATCGCTGTCGCCATCGATGGCAGCAAGGGCCCATCGGAGATCGTTACCCCCGGCCATGTGTTTCCGCTTGTCGCCCGCGACGGCGGCGTGCTGGTCCGCGCCGGCCATACCGAGGCGTCGGTCGATGTTGCGCGCCTGGCGGGGCTCAACCCCTCGGGCGTCATTTGCGAGATCATGAACGATGATGGCGAGATGATGCGCCTGCCCGAATTGATCGTCTTTGCGCGCCACCACGGCCTCAAGATCGGCACCATCCAGGACTTGATTGCCTATCGCCATGCCCATGATCGGCTGGTCAAATGCGTCGCCGAAACCAAGGTCGAAAGCTGGCACGGTGGGCAATGGACGGCCAAGACCTATGTCAACACCGCCGAATATGCCGAGCATATGGTGCTGCAAAAGGGCCGTGTCGAACCCGGCAAGCCCACCCTTGTCCGCGTCCACACCATGTCGATGTTCACCGACCTGTTCCACGAGGCCAATGACCGCGCCGGGCAATTGCAGCGCGCCATGGACGTGATCGGCGAGGAAGGTGCGGGCATCGTCGTCATCATCCGCGACAGTTCGCCGACGGCGATATCGACGCAGATGAAGGCCAAGGGCGAAGGCGAACCGATCCAGTTGCGCGATTACGGCATCGGCGCGCAAATCCTCGTCGATCTTGGTGTATCCGACATGATCCTGCTCACCAACGCCCATCGCACCATCGTCGGCATCCACGGCTATGGCTTGCACGTCGTCGGCGAACGCGCCATTCCGCCGCGCACCTGAACCTCCTGCGCAACGCCGCAACCCCAGAAAAAGGCGTCCCCATGCCCCATATCCTCATCGTCGAAGCCCGCTTCTATGACGCCATCGCCGACGCCGCGCTCGAAGGCGCCACCAGTGCTCTGAAGGCTGCCGGCGCCACGCATGACCTGCTCACTGTCCCCGGCGCGCTCGAAATCCCCGCCGCCATTGGCTTTGCCGATGCGTCGGGTGACTATGACGGCTATGTCGCGCTCGGTTGCGTCATCCGCGGCGAGACGTACCATTTCGAAGTGGTTGCCGGGGAAAGCGCCCGCGCCATCATGGCCTTGACCCTGGATGGTTTCGCCATTGGCAACGGCATCCTGACGGTGGAAAACGAAGCGCAAGCCTGGGCCCGCGCCCGCAAATCGGAAAAGGACAAGGGCGGCGAAGCAGCCAAGGCAGCGCTGGCGATGATCGGGATCAAGGCTAAATACAGCTGAAAAAAGCCCGCGTGACCTGGTCAATCACGCGCGCTACCTTCGCGCAATGACGCTTGATCCCATCATCGCCCAGATCCTCGCCGCCGGCGCCGATCAACCTGCTTATGACAGCATGTCACCCGCCGACGCCCGGGCTGCCATGCGCGCCCGCGTCGCTCCGCTGCTCGCCATGGCGCCGCCGCCGCCACATGTCGAGGATCTCGCCTGCCCCGGCCCCGGCGGCGATATCTCGTTGCGGTTGATCCGCCCCGACACCCCTGGCCCGCACCCGGTGGTGGTGTTCTTCCACGGCGGCGGCTGGGTGCTTTGTGACCTCGATACTCACCAACCGCTTGCCGCCGCCATCGCCAGCGGCGCCGATGCCGCGGTTCTGATGGTTGATTACCGCCTCGCTCCCGAACACCCGTTCCCCGCCGCCATCGAGGATTGCGCTGCGGCGCTGGCCTGCGTCATGTCCGAAGGCGCTGCACTTGGCCTTGATACCACCCGCGTCGTCCTCGCCGGGGACAGCGCCGGCGGCAACCTCGCCGCCGCGCTCGCCCGCTGCGTCCGCGATGCAGGGGGCAGCCTCGCCGGCCAATATCTGATGTACCCTGTCATCGATCTGCCCGATCCCGAGCGCTACCCCAGCTATGTCGAAAACGACCGCGACTACGGCCTCAACACCGCCTCCATGGCCTGGTTCTGGCACCTTTATGCCGGCGCCGCCGCCCCTGATGCCGACGCCATTCCGATGCTGGCCATCGACCTGTCGGGCCTGGCCCCGGCGCTGGTCCAGACTGCCCAATATGATGTGCTGCGCGATGAAGGCGAGGCCTATGCCTCCCGCCTCGCCGCTGCCGGTGTGCCGGTGTCGCTCACCCGCTATCCGGGCATGATCCACGGTTTCCTGTCGCTCGCTGCCATGGTCCCCGCCGCCGATGTCGCCATTGCCGAGGGCTGTGACTGGCTGCGCGCTCGCTTCGCCTGATGGTCTTTCGCCTCGCCGATTTCCTGCCCTACCAACTTTCGGTGGCGTCCAACGCCGTTTCGCGCGCCGTCGCCGCCGGCACCGGCTATGAATCGCGCTTCGGCCTCACCAACGCCGAATGGCGGGTGCTGGCCGCTGTGACCGCCGCCGGCAACCCGACCCAGGTCGAGCTTGTCGCCGCCACCGGCATGGACAAGATGACCATCAGCCGTGCCGTGGCGGCGCTTTTCACCCGCCGCCTGATCGATCGCGTTCAGGACAGTGCCGACCGCCGCACCCTGCGCCTCAGCCCCACCGACGAGGGCGGCCGCATCCACGATATCGTCGCGCCGCAAGCCCTGCAGGTCGAAGCCAGGCTGCTCGCCGCTCT
>JANPEP010000200.1:0-33816 GCA_031422995.1 Polymorphobacter sp.
AACGGCGGCGATCCCCAGCGCGCAGCAGGCACGCGGCCGTCCGCAACCGGTCCTGAATTCGCCGCCCTGACGCGCGCCCTCACCCCATCACGGCCGTCTGCAGGAACGCCTCCACCGCCTTCAACGGCACGTCCCGCGCCACGAACGCCTGCCCGATCCCGCGCGCCAGGATGAACGGCAAGGTCCCGGCCTTCATCTTCTTGTCCTGCCGCATATGGTGCAGCAACGTCGCTGGCGTCACTTCGAACCCCAGCGCCCGCGGCGACAACACGAACCCGCACCCCAGCAGATGCGCTCGCACCCGCGCCGCATCCTCCGCCGAACACAACCCCCGCGCGGCCGACAGGTCGAACGCCAGCGCCATGCCCAGCGCCACCCCTTCGCCGTGTAACAACCGCTCCGAATATCCCGCCTCGGCCTCGAACGCATGGCCAAAGGTATGGCCCAGGTTCAGCAGCGCCCTTATGTCCCCCGTCTCGCGCTCGTCCGCAGCCACCACCCTGGCCTTGGCCCGGCACGACACCGCAATTGCCTGCGCCTGGGCCGCCGCATCGCCGGCCAGCAACGCCGCCGCATGCGCCTCGCACCAGTCAAAGAACCCCGCGTCACCAATCAGGCCATATTTCACCACCTCGGCATAACCAGCCCGCAAGTCGCGCAAAGGCAACGTCGCCAGCACCGCCGGGTCGATCAGCACCAGTGCCGGCTGGTGAAACGCCCCCACCAGATTCTTCCCCGCCGCGGCATTGATCGCCGTCTTGCCCCCAACCGATGAGTCAACCTGTGCCAACAACGTCGTCGGCACCTGCACAAACCGACACCCGCGCCGCAAGATCGACGCCGCAAAACCCGTCAGATCGCCGATGACGCCCCCACCCAGCGCCACCACAGCATCACCCCGCTCCACCCCCAATTGCAGCAACCGTTCGGTCACATGCGCCAGCGTCGCCCAATCCTTGGTCGCTTCGCCGGCCGGCAACACGATCTCGTCCACCGCCAGCCCCGCCGCCGCCAACCCCGCGGCAAACGCCGGCAAATGCAGCCGCGCCACATTGGTATCGGTCACCAGCGCCAGCCGGCCGCGCGGCGCCAACGGTCCCAGCAACGGCGCCGCATTGCCCAGCAACCCCGGCGCAATGTGAATGGGATAGGCCCGCTCCCCCAGCGGCACATCAACGATCACGCAACCCCTCCATTCGCCGCGACCAGCTCGGCAATGATCGCCTCCACCGTATCGCCATGCGGCAACGCCTTGCTCGGGATGCGGATATGCGCCTCGGCATAGATCGGGTTGCGCACGGCGGCCAACTCGCTCAACACCTCGCCCGGGTCGCGATCCTTCAACAACGGCCGCGTGTTCCGCCGCCGCACCCGCTCCACCAAGGTGGCGATATCGGCGTCCAGCCACACCGCCAGCGTCCGCTCCAATATCAACGCCCGCGTATCCGCCTGGATGAACGCCCCGCCTCCGGTGGCAATCACCTTGGGCACGCCATCGATCAACCGCGCAATCACCCGCCGTTCGCCATCGCGAAAATGCGCCTCGCCGAACCGTTCGAAAATTTCCGCAACGCTCAATCCACTGGCCAATTCGATCTCGGCATCGGCATCGACAAACGGCAGATGCAGCCGCGCCGCCAGCCGCCGGCCCACGGTGGTCTTGCCCGCCCCCATCAAGCCCACCAACGTCACCGGACGCGCCGCCGCCGCCTTCAACAGCGGCGATCCGGCCGGCAACGGCGGGATCGCCGCTGTTGAAGGCGCCGGTTCGGGGATTTTGGCGTCGCACTCCATGTCGCCCCCCGCTATACACCTCAACGGCGCCGGCGAAACCCGGTCGCCACACACGGCCGATGCGGCGAAAGGACTGGCTTTGCGAATTCTGGTGGCAAACAATGGCTGATCTGCCGCGCCCGATCCGTATTGCTCTCACCGCTGTCGCCGTGTCGCTGCTCGCCTGGCCGGTCATCGGCCAACAAAGCGCCACCGAACCCGGCGTCCCGGCATCCGAAACCGATGCCCCGCCACCCAAATCCCTCCTCCCAGATGCCTTTGACACCCCCGCTATTCAAACCAGCCCGGACGCTTCCCTCATCGAAGCCGCCCCCGCCGTCACCGCGCCACCTTTGCTCCCCACCCCGGCGCCCAGTGCCGAAATCGTCGATCCCTTCGCCACTGCCGCCCCCACCGGCCGCGACATCACAGTCTTCGGGCCGCTGACGCTCGAAACCGGTGGCTACGGCCTTGGCACATTCACCGGCTCGCGCGGTCCCTTCCTCGCTGGCCTTGCCAACCGCATTGCCGCCCCCATCGGCTCGCGCTGGGCCGCCATCACCCTGCGCCGCGCGCTGCTCAGCGAAAGCGCCGCGCCCTATGGCATCACCCCCGGAGATTGGGTCGCCGTCCGCGCCTGGCTGTTGATGCGCATGGGCGAAATCGATGGCGCCAAGGCCCTCACCGACCGCGTCCCCATCGATCGCTACAGCCCGGCGCTCTACCGCGTCGCCGGGCAAGTCGCCCTCGCCGCCGCCGATATCAACGGCCTGTGCCCCATCGCCCAAACCGGTCAGCTCCTTTCGAAGGACCCGCTGTGGAAACTCGCCATCGGCATGTGCGCCGCCATCCAGGGTGACGACATAACCGCTGCGCGCATCTTCGACGATCTGCGCGAGGACGAAAAAAGCGTCGAACCCTTTGATGTGCGCCTTGGCGAACGCGTCGCCACCGTCGCCGGCGGGGCAGGGCGCGCCACCAATATCGATTGGGCCGAAGCCCCACCCCTCACGCCCTTCCGCTACGGCGTCGCCACCGGTGCAGGCGTCGCCATCCCCGCCGGCAAATTCGCCGGCCTCGGCCCGGCGCACTATGGCTGGGTCGTCCGCGCCCCCGGCGTCGATCCCGCTGTCCGGCTTGCCGCTCTCGGCCCTGCTGCAGTCCTCGGCACCATGTCGGTCGCCGAACTGGTCAGCGGCGTCGCCGCGCTCTCTCCCGGTGATGCCGCCGCCGATACCCGCGCCGGCCACCTGCGAACCGCCTTTGCCGGCGCCAGCATGGCCGATCGCCGCAACGCCATCAAAGCCATCTGGACCACAGGCGCTTCCGGCGATGCCCGCTATGCTGCCCTGCTCGAATCCGCCCCCGCCGCCGCCCGCCTGCCGGTCTCCGCCGACAGCGCGGCCGACAGCGCCGACATCATCGCCGCGCTGCTCGCTGCCGGTGATGCCGATGCCGCCCGCCGCTGGTGGCCCATCGCCGACAAGCAAGGCGGCAAAGTCCGGGCCCAGGCCTGGGCACTGCTCGCCGCCGGCAGCAGCAACAGCGTCCCCGCCACCCCATCGGACTTCAACGCCTGGCGCTCGGCCACCGGCGCCGATGCCCGCCATGCCGGGCTGCTCTTTGCGGCGCTGGCCGGCCTTGGGGCCGCCAATGGCAGCGAATGGGAATCCCTGCGCACCGATCTCCTGCCCCGCGCTGCCAACAGTTGGACCCGCGCCATCGATGCCGCCGCCGCCGCACGCCGCACTGGCGAGGTCGCAATTCTCACCGGCACCGGCTTGCAGGGGCCGTGGGCTCAGGTCTCCCCCCTCCACCTCTATCACATCACCGCGGCTCTCAACCGGGTCGGCCGCACCCAGGAAGCGCGGCTCATTGCTGCCGAAGCGCTTACCCGTTCATGACCGAGTCCGAACATTCGGACTCCCGCCTCATCGCCCTTTTCCTCGATATGCTGGCTTCCGAACGCGGTGCCGCCAAAAACACCCTGCTCGCCTATGGCCGTGATCTCGCCCAGGCCAGCGAATGGCTCCACGGCCACCTTGGCACCGCCAACGCCCCCGAACTCGCCACCCTGTCGGAACATTGGGCCAGCCTCGCCCGCGCTTCGGCATCACGAAAGGCCTCCGCCGTCCGCCAATTCCTCGGCTTCCTCACCGCCGAAGCTATCCGTCCCGACAATCCGGGCCGCGATCTTGCCCATGCCACCGCCGCGCGTCCGCTGCCCAAAACCCTCGACCCGCGTGACGTCGATCGTTTGTTTGCGGCGCTGGCCGAAAAACTCGTCGAAGCCCCCGAACACCCCCGCACCCTCCGCCTGTGCGCCCTCATCGAGCTGCTCTACGGCTCCGGGCTACGGGCCACCGAACTTGTCTCCATGCCCCGCCACGCCGTCCGCCCCGGCCGCGGCTTCATCGTGCTGGCGGGGAAGGGCGGCAAGGAACGCCTCGTCCCCATAGGCAGCCGCGCCGAAGCCGCCGTCACCGCCTATGCCGCGCACGTCCCCCTCGACGCCAAATTCCTGTTCACATCAGGCTCCAGGAGCGCGTCAGGAAAACACCTCACGCGCCTGCGCCTCTACCAGCTGGTGAAATCCCTCGCTGCCGATGCCGGCATCCCGCCCGATCGCGTCAGCCCGCACGTCCTGCGCCACGCCTTCGCCACCCATCTTCTCGAAGGCGGCGCGGACTTGCGCACCCTGCAAACCCTGCTGGGCCACGCCGATATCGCCACCACCCAGATCTACACCCACGTCGCCTCAAAGGCGCTGGTCGATCTCGTCAACGCCAAGCACCCGCTTGCAGACAAGACCTAAACTCGGCACCCCCGTCCGCTGGCGCGCCCCGTCAGGAACGCCCGCCGCAACTGCCCCGCCAGCACCGCCGCCCGCGCCTGCCGCTGCGCCGCCTCGGCGCCGGAAACCCGGCGGATGATCCCCGTCCCCGGAATCAGGCTGCCCGCCACGGCTTCCGCCGCGCCCAGTGCATAGTCCGCGGGCGTGCCGCTCGCCGCAGCCGCCTGCGCCGAATTGACATCGGGCCCCAACACCGCGGTCAATCGGGCGATCTCGGCCTGGTAATGCGCGCACGTCCGCAATCCAGCCAGGGAATAGGGTTCAGCCATCACCGAAGCCAATTCTGGCGGGATCGTGTCACGCACCACATTCAGGTCACGCAACGGCTGCTGCACGATGCGCCCGGCCGAATCGCGCACTTGCCCGGTCGTGCTGCGCGGCGCCGCAGTCTCTTGCGCCATCACCCCGCCACCGCCGATCGCCAGCATCAATGCTGCCATATGTGCGACTCGCATCACCGTTCCCCCGCCACGCAGTGCCGCAACGGCGTCAGATCTTGCAACCCTTGCCCTTGGCAACGCCCTTGATATAGGCGCGCCGCAACGACCCGGCCAACACCGCCGCCTTGGCCTTGTTCTGCGCCGCTTCGGCGCCGGACAATTTGCGGATCAAACCGGTGCCGGGGATCAACCCGCCCACCACCGCTTCGGCACCGCCCAACATGACTTCGGTGGAGCTTTCCTTCTTGCCCATCACCTTGGGCGAATCGACATCGGGGCCCAGCACCTTGGTCAATTTGTCGATCGCCGCCTTGTACTGCGCGCACGTCGTCATGCCGCTCAAGTCATAGGGCTTGTTCATGACCGCCAGCAGCTCGGGCGGAATCTTGTCCTGCGTCAGGTTCAGGTCCTTCAACGGCTTTTCGGCCATGCGCTCGGCGGAATCGCCAACCTTGTCGATGTCGTTGGTCTTGGCAGCGGTCTGCGCGCTTGCCGATGCCACAAACAACGCCGCAGCAACTGCGACAATCGCAAATTTTCCGGTCAACTCTATCATCAGAATGTCTCCTGCCCCAAATGCCGCCACAAACTAGGCGGTGCGAGTGCATTGGGCAAACGCTTCAACCACCCCTGGCGTTGCACCGCCGCATATGCGCTTGCCCCGCACCGCCGACCGGACTATATCGCCGTCATCTCTACATGGGTAACCGCATGGAGGTCGGTCGGAAACGCTTTCCGCCCGCCGCCAGAGCTGTTTGCCTTTCGCCATCCGATAACGGACAGAATTTGACCGAAACCGCCGACATCCACGCGAAATTGCACGCGATCATCGCTCCCGTCGTCACCGAACTGGGCTTTGACATGGTGCGCGTGCAATTGATGGGCAAATCCGGCGACCTGACGCTGCAAATCATGGCCGAAGACCCCAAAACCGGGCAGCTGACCCTCGCTGAATGCGCCGCCATCAGCCGCGCGCTCGACCTGCCGCTCGAAGAAGCCGACCTCATCGAATCCGAATATGCCCTTGAAGTCTCCTCGCCCGGCATCGACCGTCCGCTCACCCGCCTCAGCGATTGGGAACGCTGGACCGGGCACGAAGTCCGATTGAAGCTCGATCCGCCCGTCGATGGCCGCAATCGCGCCCATGGCGTGATTGGCGCCGTCGAAGGTGATACAGTGGGGCTCGACATCAAAAGCGTCGGCAACATCACCCTGCCATTTGCCGCCATTGCCTCGGCAAAGCTGGTGCTGACGCCCAAACTCATCAAGGCGACCAAGCCGCTCGATGCGAGCGGTGCTGACGACCTCATCGAATTGCCGGATGATACCGGCGCCGATGATTCTGCAAACGACAACGCCAACGACAACGATAGCGCTGAGGACTGAACACCATGGCCACCCCAATGTCTGCCGCAGGCGGCACAGGCGTCACCGCCAACCGCGCCGAACTGATCGCCATCGCCGATGCCGTGGCACGCGAAAAATCAATTGATCGCGCCATCGTCATTGAAGCGATGGAGGACGCCATCCAACGCGCCGCCCGTGCGCGTTACGGTGCCGAAAACGACATTCGCGCCAAGATCGACCCAAAGGGCGGCGAAACCCGGCTTTGGCGTGTCCTCGAAGTCGTTGAAGAGCCGGAAGACTTTTTCAAGCAGGTGTCATTGAAGGACGCCCAGAAGAAGGACAAGGCCGCGGCGCTTGGCGATTTCATCGTCGATCCTCTGCCGCCGGTCGAATTCGGCCGCATCGCCGCGCAAGCTGCCAAGCAGGTCATCGTGCAAAAAGTCCGCGATGCCGAGCGTGACCGCCAATATGAAGAATTCAAGGATCGCGCCGGCGAAATCATCACCGGTCTCGTCAAGCGCGCTGAATTCGGCCACGTCGTCGTCGATCTCGGCAAGGCTGAAGGCGTTATCCGCCGCGACCAGCAAATTCCGCGCGAAGTCCTCAAGCCCGGTGATCGCGTCCGCGCTCTCATCATGAGCGTGCGCCGCGAAGCCCGCGGCCCGCAGATTTTCCTGTCGCGTGCCGCTGGCGACTTCATGAAAAAGCTGTTTGCCCAGGAAGTCCCCGAAATCTACGATGGCATCATCGAGATCAAGGCCGTCGCCCGCGATCCGGGCAGCCGCGCCAAGATCGGCGTTATCAGCCGCGATTCCTCCATTGATCCCGTCGGCGCCTGCGTCGGCATGAAGGGCAGCCGCGTCCAAGCGGTCGTCCAGGAACTCCAGGGTGAAAAGATCGACATCATCCCCTGGTCGCCCGATGTCGCGACCTTCGTGGTCAACGCGCTGCAACCCGCCGAAGTCGCCAAGGTGGTGATGGACGAGGAAGACAATCGCATCGACGTGGTGGTTCCCGATGACCAATTGTCGCTCGCCATCGGCCGCCGCGGCCAGAACGTTCGCCTCGCGTCCCAGCTGACCGGCCGCCAGATTGACATCATGACCGAGGCCGATGAAAGTGAACGCCGCCAGAAGGAATTCACCGAAAAATCGGCAATGTTCGAATCCGAACTCGATGTCGATGAAACCCTGGCGCAGTTGCTGGTCGCCGAAGGCTTCTCGGAACTCGAAGAAGTCGCCTATGTTGACCTGTCCGAAATCGCCAGCATCGAAGGCTTTGACGAAGATCTCGGCGGCGAGCTGCAAAAGCGCGCCATCGAAGCGCTTGAACGCCGCGAAGCCGCCGCCAAGGAAGAGCGCACCGCGCTGGGCGTCGAGGACGATGTCGCCGCCATCGAGGGCCTGACCGAAGCCATGCTCGTCGCCTTGGGCAAGAAGGGCATCAAGACCCTCGATGACCTTGGCGATCTCGCCACCGACGAACTGGTCTCCAAAAACATCGGCGTGCTCCGCGACTTCGGCATCTCCGAAGACGATGGCAACCGCATCATCATGGCCGCCCGGGCGCACTGGTTCAACGACGCGGAGGACGCACCCGCGGATGGAACACGATGAGCATCTGACGTCCGACATTGCGGAAGGTGCGGCGCTGCTTCCTGAGCGACGCTGCATCCTGACTGGCGCCCACGGTCCCCGTGCGACGCTGATTCGGCTTGCCGTCGGTCCCGACGAACAAGTCGCTGCCGACCTGTCGACAAAACTTCCCGGCCGTGGCGCCTGGATTGTTGCCGACCGCGAAATTCTCGAAACCGCCATCGTCAAGGGCAAGCTGAAAGGCGCGCTCGCCCGCGCCTTCAAGTCGAACAGCCTGAAGATTCCGGAAAACCTTCCCGACCAGATTGCCGCCGGCCTCGAACGCCGCGCGCTCGATCGGCTGGGCTTGGAAAACAAGTCCGGCAACCTCATCTGGGGTCATGAGCGCGTCGGCGAAGCCATCCTCAAGGGCAAGGTTCGGCTGCTGTTGCACGCCGCCGATGCCAAGGCTGATGGCATGGGCAAGCTCGAGGCGCGTCGACGCGGTGCCTCCCCCGGCACGCGCTCGATCGTGCTGCCGGTGGGCCGGGACCAATTGTCCATGGCCCTTGGCCGCGAGAATGTTGTACACGCCGCGATCAGCGACGCCGCAAGCGCGAGCCGGGTGATCGAGGCGCTGGAACGCTGGGCCGCCTACAACGGCACCGGAATCGACGAAGACGAAGACGAACAGGCGGAAACGGCAGTTGCCGTCCCCGCCGGCGAAAGGCATTAGGCGCAACGGTATGAGTGACGACAACAAACCCAAGCTCGGCATGCGAGCCCCCCTCGGCCTCAACAAGGCCGTCGAAGTGGGCAAGGTGAAACAGAGCTTCAGCCACGGCCGCACCAAGCAGGTCGTCGTGGAAGTCAAACGCGCGCGCGTCCTGCATCGCCCCGGCGATCCCGCGCCAGTCGAAGCCGTGGTCCCCGAACCCATCGTCGAAACCCCGGCACCCGCACCAGTGCCGGCTCCGTCGCCCGTCGTCGCGGCAGCCCCTGTGGCCCGCGCCCCCGAACCTGCGCCGGTTGCCCCGGCTCCTGCCCCCGAACCCGTGGCCGAAGCGCCAGCCGCAACTGCACCCGAACCCGCCGCCCCGGCGCGCGCAGTGCCGCCGCCGGTGATGTTCCGCCCGGTGGAGCGCCAGCCTGCTCCCCAACCAAAAGCGCCCGAGCCAAAGGCCGAAATCCCGGCGCCAGCTCCGCCTGTCCCGGTGGAAGCCCCGAAAGCGCCCGCCGCCAAGCCTGCGGCAACCCGTCCGGCTACCCGCCAGGCTGCGCCTGAACCCCGTCGCGCCCCCGCTGCGGACCTGATGACACGTCAGGAACGTCAGGCGCTGCTGCTGCGCCAGGCCGAGGAAGATCGCCTGCGCTCCAGTGAGGAAGCCCGCATCCGCGAAGAAGCCGCCCGCGCTGAAGCCGCCGAAATCGAACGCCAGCGCCTCGAAGAAAAGCGCCTGGTGGCCGAAGAAATCGCCACTCGCCCCGATCCAGTGGTCAGCGATACTCCGCAATCCCTCGTCGAACTTGATGAAGAAGAAGAACGACTTAGGGTCCGGGCTCTGCCGGGTCGCAAGCCCGATCTGGCGGCAAAACCCGCGCGCCTTCGCATGGGCGATGATCGCCGCCAATCCGGCAAGCTGACAGTCACCAAGGCGTTGGACTCGGACGATTCCGTCCGCACCCGCAGCCTCGCCGCCCTGCGCCGCTCCCGCGAAAAGGAACGCGGCCGCCTCGGCAGCCAGGCCAAGCAAGTTCGCGACGTCACCGTCCCCGATCGCATCACCGTCTCCGAACTCGCCAACCGCATGGCCGAACGCACGTCAAACGTTGTCCGCCTGCTGGCGCGCATGGGCGTGCCCTCGGCGGCCGTCGATGAAATCGATCAGGACACTGCCGAACTTGTGCTCAACGAATTCGGCCACAACATCATCCGCGTGTCCGATTCCGATATCGAAATCGGCATGGTCGGCGATGCCGATGTCGACGACCATCTGGTCGAACGCCCGCCCGTCGTCACCATCATGGGCCATGTCGATCACGGCAAGACCTCGCTGCTCGACGCGCTGCGCGGCACCAATGTCGTGAAGGGCGAAGCCGGCGGCATCACCCAGCACATCGGCGCCTATCAGATCACGACCAAGTCCAAGGACAAGATCACCTTCCTCGACACCCCGGGCCATGAAGCCTTTACAGCGATGCGCGCCCGCGGCGCTTCGATCACCGACATCGTCGTGCTGGTGGTGGCTTGGGATGACGGCATCATGCCGCAAACCATCGAGGCCATTCAGCACGTCAAGGCGGCCGGCGTGCCAATGATCGTCGCCATTAACAAGATGGACAAGGCCGGTGCGAATGCTGAACGCATACGCACCGCGCTGCTGCAATATGATGTGCAGGTCGAATCGATGGGCGGCGAAGTCCAGGATGTCGAGGTTTCGGCCACGATGAAAACCGGTCTTGATGACCTCATCGAAAAGATCATGCTCCAGGCTGAACTGCTCGAACTGAAGGCTAATCCCGACCGCCCCGCCGAAGGCAATGTCATCGAAGCCCGGCTCGACAAGGGCAAGGGGTCGCTGGCCACCGTTCTCGTCCGCCGCGGCACTCTGAAAACAGGCGACATCTTCGTCATGGGTTCCGAATGGGGCAAGGTTCGTGCGCTGGTCGATGACCAGGGCAAGAACGTCAAATTCGCGCTGCCTTCAACACCGGTCGAAGTTCTTGGCCTTACCGGCGTTCCCGCGGCGGGTGATCCCGTTACCGTCGTCGAAAACGAGGCCCGTGCCCGCGAAGTCGCCGAATATCGCGCCGGTGTCATCAATGCCAAACGCATCGAGCAGGAGCCCGCCAACCTCGAAACCATGTTCTCGGTGCTGCGCCAGGCGAAGGCGCAGGTCTATCCGCTGGTCATCAAGGCGGATACCCAGGGCTCGGCCGAAGCCATCGCCGGCGCCGTCAACAAAATCAGCACCGACCTCATCAAGGCCAAGGTGCTGCTCTCGTCGGTCGGCGGCATCACCGAATCCGACGTGACGCTGGCCAAGGCGAGCGGTGCGCCGATCATTGGATTCAACGTCCGCGCCAATGCCAAGGCTCGCGAAATCGCCCAGCGCGACGGCGTGGCGCTGAAATATTATGACGTTATTTACGACCTCATCGACGATGTGAAGGCCGCGATGGCCGGGCAGCTTGGTCCCGAACTGCTCGAAAACGTCGTCGGTCGCGCGCTGGTCCTCGAAGTCTTCCAGGCCGGCAAGATCGGCAAGGCTGCCGGTATCCGCGTCACCGAAGGCTTCATCAAAAAGGCGCTTCGGGCTCGCGTCATGCGCGACGATGTCATCATCTACAACGGCTCGATCGCGTCCTTGCGCCGCTTCAAGGAGGATGTCGCCGAGGTCAAGGTCGGCCTCGAATGCGGCATCACGCTGGAAAGCTCGTCGGACGTCAAGGCTGGTGACATTATCGAGACTTTCGAAGTCGAAAGCCGCGAACGGACGCTGTAGCGCCGCGCCGAGAGGCGCAAGCTCGGCCAGCGAGACGGGCGGCGCTCTTGCCGCCCGGTCTTGTTTGACGTCGCGACCCGGCTTGCCGCGACGCTTCCCTCCAACAGCTCCAAAGACTAGAAACTCAGCCCATGGCCAAGCCTCCCTCCGACTCCCAGGGCCGCTCGATCCGCCTCCAGCGCATCGGCGAGCAGGTCCGCCACGCCATTGCCGAAGTGCTCGGCCGCGGTGAACTGCGCGACGAGTTGCTCCAGCGGACAATCGTCTCAGTCTCAGAAGTCCGCGTCACTGCCGATTTGCGACACGCCACTGTCTTCATAAAGGCACTTGGCGGCGGCGATGACGATGCGGTGGTGAAGGCGCTTGCCACCCACGCCCGCTATCTCCGTGGTGAAGTGGCTCGCCAGCTCGCCACCAAATACACCCCCGACCTGCGTTTTCGCCGCGACGAAAGCTTCGACGCCGGCGCCCGCATCGACGCCATCCTGCGCCGCCCCGCCATCGCCCGTGATCTTGAACCTGTCGTCAAGCCAAAGCGTCTGTCGGACGCCCTGGAAGACGATGACGATGGCTGATGGCCGCGAGTTCCAAGGCGCCTGTGCCCACGACTCTGACGGCCAAAAGATGAGCTTCACATTCGACCGGCCGCCGGTTTGACGATCAGCGCCCCGCCTCTCAATGCCCCCCGGATCAACGGCTGGCTGATCCTCGACAAACCCCTCGGCCTCTCCAGCGCCCAGGGCGTCGCGGCCGCAAAACGCATCCTGCGAAGCGTCGGCATTCGCCCGGATCGCATCGGCCATGGCGGCACCCTTGATCCGCTTGCCACCGGCGTCCTGCCCATCGCCATCGGCGAAGCCACAAAACTCGCCGGCCGCATGCTCGATGCGACCAAGGCCTATGACTTCACCGTCCAATGGGGCACCGCCACCGCCACCGAGGATGCCGAAGGCGAAATCACCGCCACCTCCGAAAACCGCCCTACCGACACCGAAATCGCCGCCATGCTCCCGGCCTTCACCGGCCCCATTGCCCAGATCCCCCCGGCCTACTCCGCCCTCAAAGTGGGCGGCCAGCGCGCCTATGCCCTTGCCCGCGCCGGCGAAGCTTTCGAACTCGCCACCCGCCACGTCACCATCCGCAGCCTCGCGCTTCTCGAAACCACCCTCGACTCCGCCACCTTCAGCGCCAGCGTCTCCAAGGGCACTTACATCCGCAGCCTCGCCCGCGATCTCGCCCTTGCCCTTGGCACCGTCGGCCATGTCACCATGCTTCGCCGCACCAAAGCCGGCCCCTTCACGCTCGATCAGGCAATATCGCTGGACAAATTCCAGTCGCTGGTGCAGGAGCCCGCGCTAGAACAGGTTCTCCTGCCACTGATGGCGGGGCTGGACGACATCCCGGCCCTCGCCATTGATCCCGACCAAGCGGCGGCACTCCGACAGGGGCGCAGGCTTTTCGGGCATCCTGCCAAACCCGGCACCTATCTCGCCTGCCTCGGTGCTGTTCCCGTGGCGCTTGTCGAGATCGACCTTTCGGAGGTCCGGGTCCTGCGCGGGTTCAATCTATAGCCTTCGGGCTTCAACCAAGGAGTATCCGATGTCGATTACCGCAGAACGCAAGGCCGACGTCATCAAGGGCAATGCCCGCGCCGCCAACGATACGGGTTCGCCCGAAGTCCAGGTTGCCATCCTCTCGGAGCGCATTGCCAACCTGACCGAACATTTCAAGACGCACGCCAAGGACAACCACAGCCGTCGCGGCCTGCTCGTCCTGGTCAACAAGCGTCGCTCGCTGCTCGATTATCTCAAGAAGATCGACCACGCGCGCTACACTGATCTCATCGCGAAGCTTGGGCTTCGCAAGTAATCCAGGCGGCCCCCTTTCCGGGGGCCGTTTGTCTATCCGGACGCCCGCGATGGTCGCAGGCGCCGGACGGCAGCTAAGGACCGCAGCAGCGGCCAACTGCCACAGGCCATTGGTCACCAGACCTTCGGTCAAAGGCCGCGGGCCTGCAACAGCCCGCACAGCGCTTCGGCAATAGGGTCGCAGCGCGCACACGAAAGACGAAACATGTTCAATATCCACAAGCAGGAAATCGAATGGGGCGGCCGCAAGCTGACCCTCGAAACCGGTCACATCGCCCGCCAGGCCGATGGCGCCGTGCTCGCCACTTATGGCGAAACCGTCGTTCTCTGCGCCGTCACGGCCGCGAAGTCCGTCAAGGAAGGCCAGGATTTCTTCCCGCTGACCGTGCATTATCAGGAAAAATATTCGGCGGCCGGCCGCATCCCCGGCGGCTTCTTCAAGCGCGAACGCGGCGCCACCGAGCATGAAACGCTCACCAGTCGCCTCATCGATCGCCCGCTGCGCCCGCTGTTCCCCGATGGCTTCTACAATGAAGTCCTCGTCATTGCGCAAGTGCTGTCCTACGATTCCGAGAACGAAGCCGACATCATCGCGCTCATCGCAGCCTCCGCCGCACTCACCCTGTCGGGCGTGCCCTTCATGGGCCCAGTCGCCGCGGCCCGCGTCGCCTATGTCGATGGCCAGTACATCCTCAATCCCACCAAGGCGCAGGTCAAGGAAGGCCAGCTCGAACTGGTCTATGCCGGCACCTCCGACGCCATCCTGATGGTCGAATCCGAAGCCAAGGAGCTTTCGGAAGAGGTCATGCTTGGCGCCGTCATGCACGCCCATAACCACAGCAAGCCGGTCATCGATGCGATCATCCGCCTCGCCGAAGCCGCTGCCAAGGAACCCTGGGACCTCCACATCGAGGACAGCACGTCGACCCTTGCAAAGATCAAGGACGCCGTCGGCGACTCCATCGCCGATGCCTACAAGATCATCGCCAAGTCCGATCGCCAGTCGGCGCTGGGCAAGGCCAAGGCCACCGTCAAGGAAATGTTCGCCGGCACCGCGCCCGCCGAAGCCTTGAAGGCGTCAAAGCTGGTCAAGAAGGTCGAAGGCAGCATCGTCCGCAACGCCATCCTCAAGGACGGCATCCGCATCGATGGCCGCAACACCACCACCGTGCGCCCCATCGAAGCCATCGTCGGCTTCCTGCCGCGCACCCATGGTTCGGCATTGTTCACCCGCGGCGAAACCCAGGCGATCGTCACCACCACGCTCGGCACTGCCGATGCGGAGCAGATGATCGATGGTCTCGACGGCCTGCGCTACGAACGCTTCATGCTGCACTACAACTTCCCTCCGTATTCGGTTGGTGAAGTCGGTCGCTTCGGCGCCCCCAGCCGCCGCGACATCGGCCATGGCAAGCTCGCCTGGCGCGCCATCGCCGGCGTGCTCCCGGCCAAGGAAGCCTTCCCCTACACAATCCGCGTCCTGTCGGACATCACCGAGTCCAACGGTTCGTCCTCGATGGCCACCGTCTGCGGTGCAAGCCTCGCGCTCATGGATGCCGGCGTGCCGTTGACGCGGCCGGTGGCGGGCATCGCCATGGGCCTGATCCTCGAAGGCAAGGAGTTCGCCGTCATCAGCGACATCCTTGGTGACGAAGATCACCTCGGCGACATGGACTTCAAGGTTGCAGGCACATCGGAAGGCGTCACCGCCCTCCAGATGGACATCAAAGTCGCCGGCATCACCGAGGAGATCATGAAGGTCGCGCTCCACCAGGCCAAGGCCGGGCGCGAGCACATCCTTGCCGAAATGGCCAAGGCGCTCGATCACACCCGCGAGGAAATGTCCTCCCACGCCCCGCGCATCGAAACGATGCAGGTGCCAAAGGACAAGATTCGTGACGTCATCGGTACCGGCGGCAAGGTCATCCGCGAAATCGTCGCCACCACCGGCGCCAAGGTCGACATCGATGATGACGGCACCGTCAAGATTGCCTCGTCGGATCCTGAAAAGATCGCAGCCGCCCGCAAGTGGATCGAAGGCATCACCCAGGAAGCCGAAGTCGGCAAGATCTACACCGGCAAGGTCGTCTCGACCGTCGATTTCGGTGCGTTCGTCAATTTCATGGGTGCCAAGGACGGTCTCGTCCACATCTCGGAAATCAAGAACGAGCGCGTTGCCGTCGTCAAGGAAGTCCTGACCGAAGGCCAGGAAGTCAAGGTCAAGGTCCTCGGCATCGATGATCGCGGCAAGGTTCGCCTGTCGATGCGCCTCGTCGACCAGGAAACCGGCGAAGAACTCGCCGACACGCGTCCCCCGCGTGAAGGCGGCGACGATCGCGCCCCGCGCAGCGATCGCGGCCCCCGCCGTGATGGCGGTGGACGTGACGATCGCGGTCCGCGCCGTGATGGTGGCGGTCGTGATGATCGTGGCCCGCGCCGCGACGATCGCGGCCCCCGCAGCGATGATCGTGGTCCCCGCAATGACGACCGCGGTCCCCGGAGCGAAGGCGACCGCAGCCAACGCCCGGAACGCGCCCCGCTCGCCGATGCACCGGAAGGCGGCAGCCTGCCGGACTTCCTCACCGGCTCACGCGACTGACCTTCGGCTTTTGCTGAAACGCAAAAAGGCCGTCCCGAAAGGGGCGGCCTTTTTCGCATGAGCCGACCGGGGGAAATCACCCTGCAGTCACAGCCTGTGCATTTCCTAGCGCATTTCTGCCTATGTCGTCCTATAGCGGTCAAGACTGGCGCGGGGGGCGCCCGGACTGTGATCGGAAGACGATGCTGAACGGACTGAAGACAATCGAAATGGGCGGTCGCACCGTCTGGCCGCTGGTCGAAGGCGGCAAGGGCGTTGCGGCAACCAACCACCAATCCTCCGCCGCCTGGACCCTCGCCGGCGGCGTCGGCACCATCTCGGCGGTCAACGCCGACAGCTATGATCCTACGGGTCGCATCATCCCGCAGGTTTACAGCGCCTTGAACCGCCGCGAACGCCATGAGGAACTCGTCGATTACGCCATCGAAGGCGCCGTGCAGCAAATCGAGCGCGCCTATGAAATCGCTGCCCCTGAATTGTCGCGCGGCAACGGTGCCATCAACATCAACGTCTTGTGGGAAATGGGCGGTGCCCAACGCATCCTCGAAGGTGTCCTCACCCGCACCCGTGGCAAGGTCAACGGCGTCACCTGCGGCGCGGGCATGCCCTACAAACTCAGCGAAATCGCCGCCCACCACGGCGTCTATTACTATCCCATTATCAGCAGCGCCCGCGCCTTTCGCGCCCTGTGGAAACGCGCCTATTCCAAGGCCGCCGAATGGCTCGGTGCGGTGGTGTACGAAGATCCCTGGCTCGCCGGCGGCCATAATGGCCTGTCCAACGCCGAAGACCCCCGCGTTCCCCAGGACCCGCTGCCCCGCGTCCGTGACCTGCGTGCCACGATGCGCGAATCAGGCATCCCGGACAGCATCCCCATCATCATGGCCGGCGGTGTCTGGGCGCTCAGGGAATGGACCGATTGGATCGACAATCCCGAACTCGGCCAGATTGTTTTCCAATTCGGCACCAGGCCGCTGCTGACCAAGGAAAGCCCAATTCCCGAAGGCTGGAAACAACGCCTGATGACGCTCAAGGAAGGCGACATCCTCCTGCACAAATTTTCACCCACCGGCTTTTACAGCAGCGCCGTCCGCAACCCCTATCTGCGCAACCTCGAAGCGCGTTCCGAACGCCAGGTCGCCTTTTCCACAACCGCCACCGGCGACCATCAGTATCTGCTTGATGTCGGCGTCGGCCGCAAAAGCTATTATGTCACCCGCGATGATCTGCTCCACGCTCGCGAATGGTATGGCGCCGGCTTTACCGAAGCCTTGAAAACCCCCGACAACACGCTGGTTTTCGTCACCAATCCGGAAAAAGCCATCGTTCGCAAGGACCAGTCGGACTGCATGGGCTGCCTGTCGCAATGCGGCTTTTCCAGTTGGGCCGACAATGACACCAACACCACCGGTCGCCTGGCGGACCCGCGCAGCTTCTGCATCCAGAAAACCCTGCAAGATATCGCCCATGGTGGCGATACCGAACAAAACCTCATGTTCGGCGGCCACAGCGCTTTTCGCTTCGGCACCGACCCATTTTATTCCAATGGCTTCGTGCCAACGGTCAAACAACTCGTCGATCGCATCCTGACCGGGGACTGATTGCCTCAGCCCCCGGCAGAAAAGCCAGCCGATTAAGGCTGGGGCGCTGGCGGCGGGCAGGGGACTTCAACGCCCTTCTGAAAACATTTGCCCGAATTGACGTCACGGTCGACTGCACCGCCAACAATGGCGCCACCCGCCGCGCCAATCGCTGCTCCCGTTGCCCGGCTGCCGCCCGTCAAACCGCCCGCGACCGCGCCGCCGGCCGCGCCAACCGCTGCGCCCGTTCCCGTGTGTGTCTCGCATCCCGCAAGGCTTGCACCGGCCACAACCAGTGCCGCCAGTGTCATCAGGTTCAACGTGCGCATAATCATTCACTCCCGCGTCATATATTGAAGTCACGACGAAATTATCGCCATGATCATAACTCTACAACAACGATTCTGCACTGGTAAGGCCGGTGTTGGTGTTGCCGTGCAGGATCCGCGCCGCTTTTCAGGTCTCCGGATGTAACCCTTTCCTCCCTGTCCGCGAATATATGTGCACATCCGCACGGCAGGCCCTCGCCAATGACGACCAACGCAACGCCATGATCGGCAATGTGGTGCAATTTCCCGCTGTTGCGCTGCGCTTCGCCGCGCCTAATCTGTCGGCAATGCTCACGGCCTTTCAACCCGATCCGCACGGCTGGGGCGCGCTCATGCTGGCGGCGCAGCGCGGGGAGGCTGCACCCTATCGCCGTTTGCTCACCGAACTTCGCCCCTGGTTGCTGCGCTATTTCAAACGCCGCCTGCCCCCCGCCGCGGTCGAAGACGCCGTCCAGGAAACCCTTATCGCCATCCACGCCAAACGCCACACCTTCGATCCTGATCGCGCGTTCGGCCCCTGGCTTGCCGGCATCGCCCGCTACAAATGGATCGATCGCCTGCGTATCGCCGGGCGCCATGCTGCCGACGAACTGCCCGATACCCTGTCATCCCCCGATCATGAATCCGCCGTCACCAGCGCCGCTGCCCTGCACGGCCTGCTTGCCATGCTCAAACCCGCGCAGGCCGAGGTCATCCGTCTCGTCAAACTTGATGGCCTCAGCGTCGAAGAAGCCGCCACCCGCACCGGGCAATCGGTTGCGCTGGTCAAGGTCAACATCCATCGCGGCCTCGGCCGCCTCGCGCGATACGTCGAAAGCCATGCCGATGCCGACTGAATTTGCCCCCCCCGATCCGCTGATCGACGCCTTGGTCGCCGATTTTCATGCCGTGACGCCGCGCCAATGGCGGCGCGAGGCGGCATTTGTCGCGGCACTGGTCATGGCCGAATTGCTGTTCTTCATCACGATGCGCGGCACCCGGCCCGACATGGCCGATGCGATGGCCACGCCCGCCATGTGGTGGAAAATCCTCAGCCCTGCTGCAATTGCCCTGCTCGCCGTCGCCGCTGCCCTGATGTCGCTCGATCCCGCTGTCACCACACCGCGCCGCATCGCACCCTTGTGGTGGACGATCGGCCTTGCTGCACCACTGGCAGTTGCCGCCGGGTGGGTGATCGATGCCGGTGCTTCGGGGCAGGCGGCGCTGCTCGCCCGGCTTGATTGGCGCGCTGGCGTTGATTGCCTGTTCGGTGTCGTCATCCTGGCCCTGCCGCCGGTGCTGGCGCTCGGCGTGCTGGTGCGACGCGGCGCCTCAACCCAGCCCGCCCGCACTGCGGCCGCTGCCGGCCTTGCTGCCGCCGCCTTTGCCGCCTTCATCTTTGCCTTCCACTGCGATCATGACGATCCCTTGTATGTCATGGTCTGGTATGGCGGCGCCGTAGCCGGGATAACCCTGCTCTCCCGGCTCATCCTGCCACGCCTGTCGCGCTGGTAATCCCCGCGGGTCGATGCCGACTCAGAATAATGGCAAGTCGCTCTGGTTGGCTTTAACCGCGAACCGCTGCGAGGATTTGCCCGCCGGGTCCGGCCTGCACAAACGCGGCCGTCGCCAAACCGGCGCTCTTTGCCGGTGGCACTACGAACCGCGCCGCGCCACCCTTCCAACTGCCGATGCGGATCAGTTCATGCACGATGTTCCGGTGCGGCAGGGTGCGTCCGCTATTCTCCCCGGCCTTGATGGCAACCTCCACGGCACGCGGGTCATACCGCACCAGCCACACATCTGCGGCGGTCGTCGTGGTACCGCTCACGCCAACATTGCCCGCGGCAAACTCCACTACCGGGCCACTGCCCTGGCGTCCGGTCCTGGCAATCAACGCCTCCAACGGCGCCCGCTGCGTCCCCACAATATCGGCGCGGCCATTCACGATGATCTGCGGCGTCCACACCTGCTGATGGCCTAGCGCCCGGGCATAATCCCATTGCCGGGCCGTGAATTGCGGCCGGGCAAAAACATCCTTCCACCCTAGCCCGTCCCAATAGGTTACGGCAAAGGACAGCGCCAATATGTCGGGCCGCGCCGCCAGTGCATTCACATTGGCGTTGGCCGGCGGACAGGATGAACAGCCCTGGGACTGGAATAGCTCGATGACGGTCGGGTGCTGCGCATCTGCGCCGCGGGCAATGCCGGAAATGGCCGCAAGGGCTATGGCGGCGGCGATGCGCAAGGTCATGGCTGTTCTTTCAAAGGGTATCCGAGAGTTCGCCGTTGGCGGCTCGGCGGTTACACACCCTTCGTCATGCTGAACTTGTTTCAGCATCCATCGTGATGGGAGGTGGCTTTTTCTGGCGCGAATGAAAGGCTCAAATGGCGTGGGCAAAGCCCATGCTGACGTCGCACAGAATCTGGGGACGGGTTTGGCGTGCTTCGCCCCCGCCGCCTCGCCGGCCGGTCTGGCGCTTCTCGGCTCGCAGCTTCGCTGCGTTCCGGGTCGTTCAGACCCACCCCTCCAGAACCTGATCCGGCGGCCGGTGCCCATCCGCCCACACCCGGATATTGGCGATCACCTTCTCGCCCATCGCCTGCCGTCCTTCGAATGTCGCGCTACCCATGTGCGGCACCAGCACCACCCCCGGCAAATCCATCAGCCGCGGGTCGATTGCCGGCTCATTCTCGAACACATCGAGCCCCGCGCCGGCAATCTTGCCCACTGCCAGGGCCTCGCACAGCGCATTTTCATCTACAATCTCGCCGCGTGCCGCGTTGATGATATAGGCCTGCCGCTGCATCAACCCGAACTGCGCCGCGCCGATCAGATGGTGCGTCTCCGGCGTATGCGGACAATTTATGGTAATGATGTCAACCCGGGCCAGCATGGCGTCCAGATTGTCCCACCAAGTCGCCTCCAGTTCGGCTTCGACTTCGGCGGGCAACCGGTGCCGGTTGTGATAATGCACTGTCAATCCAAAACCGCGCGCCCGCGTTGCCACGGCGCGCCCAATCCGTCCCATGCCGACAATGCCCAGCCGCTTGCCGGTAATCCGATGGCCCAGCATCCCCGTCGGCGACCATCCGCGCCATTCGCCGGCACGCACCAGTTTTTCGCCCTCCGCCAGCCGGCGCGGCACCGAAAGGATCAACGCCATCACCATGTCGGCAGTATCATCGGTCAACACGCCCGGCGTATTGGTCACCACCACCTTGGCCGCACGGGCCGCCCCCAGGTCGATATGGTCTACTCCGACGCCAAAATTCGCCAGCAGCTTCATGCGGCCTGATTCGCTGGCCGCCGAAAACACCGCGGCGTCGATGTCATCGGTCACCGTGCCGACCAACACGTCGCAACGCCGCGCCGCATCGGCCAGTTGCGCCGCCGTCATCGCCGTATCGGTCAGGTTCAATTCGATATCGAACAGCTCCGCCATGCGGGTTTCCACCGCCTGCGGCAGCCGCCGCGTAACGATGACCTTGGGGCGCTGACGCACGGTTGATGCTGAAGCCATCTGCAAAGGGTTGCCCCGCGCCGCCCGGTGCGTCAAGACATGGGCGTGTCCCGCGTTTCGCTTCCCGCCCTTGCAACCATGCTCCTGCTGCTTGCCGCGCCCTCGGCTGCGGCCGTGGAGGAACGCGCCGATGGCACCACCAACCTGCCGGTGCCGCGTTTCGTCTCGCTGAAATCCAATTCGGCGATGATGCGGACGGGTCCGGACGATCGCCGCTTCCCCATACAGCTCGAATACAAGCGCCGCGGACTGCCCCTCGAGATTATCCGCGAATATGGCATCTGGCGCCAGGTGCGTGATCCCGAAGGCACCATCGGCTGGATGAACAAATCCCTGCTCAGCGGAGATCGCTCCGGCTTCGTCACCGGGAACATCCGTACGCTCTACACCTCGCCCGATCTGCAATCGCGCGTCGCCTGGCGCGTCGAACCTGGCACAGTGATGACCATCACCTTGTGCGAAAACGTCTGGTGCCGCGTCTCCAACGGCGGCCGCTCGGGCTATATCCTGCGCAACCAGATGTGGGGAACCTACCCCAACGAAGCCATCGGCGGTTGAACACCCCTATCCCCGCCGGATCTTCAATACCCGACCATCCCCTGCCACCAAAAACGCTGCTCCCGTCGCATCGAATCGCACGCCGGTCGCTGCCCCCAATGTCCCCAGAAACTTGCGCTCGGTCTCCATCAACGCTGGCGCGCACATCTTGCGCGTCGTCACCAGCGCTCCCACCGTCACGACAGCCCCCGTTTGCTGAAACGGGCCGCCATAGCGGTTGCACCCCGCCAACCCCGAAACCCCGCCATCGGCAAAGTTCAGGTCAACCCGCGCATAATCCATGATGCCGCCGCCGTTGATGTCCTCAACCAGCCACGGCCCACCCTCCAGCGTCCCGGCAATCACCGGTTCAACACCGCGCACCAGCGCCTTCTCGCGCGCACAGCTGGCAAGCAGCATCGGGGCCAGCAAGATTACCAGCCCCGCCATCTTTGCCTTCATGCCGGATTACTTCTTCTCGCGGCGGATCTTCACGACCCCGCCATCGGCCGCCGTCAACATCGCAGCACCGTCGCTGGCAAAGCTCACGGTCGTCGCCGCCTCCAGGCCCTTCAAGACCATCTGTTCGGTCTTCATTTTCACTTCCGGCTCGCACATCATCATCGTGCCCGCCATTGGCCCCAATTTGATGGTGCTGCCCGTTTGTTGCCAGCCGCCGCGCAGCCGGTTGCAGCCCCCTGTGCCAAACACCATGCTGGTATTATGGTCGCCGGGCTCAAAGGTCAGGTCGGCGCGGACCTTGGGGTCGATCGCCACGCCATTGATCGATTCGATCAACCACGGCCCACCCTCCAGCGATCCGCCCAGAGCCGGCTTGCCGCTGCTGGCCATGTCACTCCCACCTGCACAACCCGCGAGTGTCAAAAGCGCCGCCACGGCGACAAATGCAGTCTTCATTGGTTTTCTCCCGTTCCGGTTCGAACACATAGTACATCAGCAAGATAGTATAATCCGCGCTCGGCTTGCAGCACGAAATGCTTCGCTTCGCGATACCCGGCGCGCCTGCACAAATCCTGCGCGGTATCCTTGGCGCAACCCATGCCCGGCGCGCCATCGGGGCAGGCCAGCAGCCGTTCCCGTCCAAAGGCCGGTGCCGGAAAATACCGCGACGACAGGCCCGTCAGGGATGCGCCGTCGGGAGGCACGTTCGGCGGCGGATGCCCGGCACCGGTCCCCGCCACCATCGCGCGCAGCGACCTGATGTTGAAATTGACGCCCAATGCGGTGTCGATGGGATAGTCCCCGGCAATCTCGATGCAGCGCCCGCGAAACCTTGGTTCCGAACACACCAGCCAGCGCCCGACGCTGCGGACGCTGCGCGGTGCAAACGCCGGGCGAATGTCGCCTTCGTCGGCGCGGAACACCAAAGTCTCGCCGCGATAAAAACGGTCCGAAAACAGCGTCAACGCCGCCTGAGCCGCCGGTTCGATCTCCGGCGGCGGCGCCGCAGCGGCGATTATCGCGGCCGCAAGCAGCAACAGGGTCGCCTGCCACCGCATGTCAGATCTTGCGGGCTTTCAATTCGTCACGGATTTCCGCCAGCAACGCCTCGGTCGGCGTCGGTCCCGCGGGTGCCGCTTCGGCCGGCTTCATCGCCTTGTTGGCTGCCTTGACGATCAGGAAGATGGCAAAGCTGATGATGACGAAATTGATCACCGCACCAATAAAGGCGCCAAAGCCCAGCATCGGCACCCCGGCCTTCTTCAACGCCGCATAATCATCCGGCGATCCCGCATAGCCGGCGGGAATATCCCCCAACCGCACAAACCAGTTCGAAAAATCCATGCCGCCCGTCAACAGCCCGATCAACGGCATGATCAGATTCTCGGTCAACGCCGTCACCACGCCGCCAAACGCCGCGCCGATCACAACAGCAACCGCCAGGTCGAGCACGTTGCCCCGGGCGATAAACGTCTTGAACTCCTGGAACATCACAATCCCCCTGTTGTAATCCGGACACACGCACTATCTATGTCCGCGTACCGCCATGGCACTTGTGCCACGGTTGGTGCGGAACCGAAACGCCAATGTTCGGCGAAACGATATTTGACATTTGGCCTTGAAGGAACTGCAACCATGGCAAGCCTCGCCTCACGTGCCACCCGCATCGGCCTCGTCTCGGCTGCAGCGCTCGGCTTGTCCGCCTGCGGCGTCAACACCATTCCCACCAAGGAAGAAGCCGTAAAGGCCAAATGGGGTGACGTTGAAAACCAGTATCAGCGCCGCGCCGATCTCATTCCCAATCTCGTCGCCACTGTCAAAGGCTTCGCCGCCCAGGAAAAGGACGTGCTCGAATCGGTCACCAAGGCTCGCGCCAGCGCCAGCCAAGTTACTGTCGACCCCACCAAGCTGACCGACCCGGCCCAGATGGCCAAGTTCGAAGCGGCCCAGGGCCAGGTCGGCAGCGCGCTCGGCCGCCTGCTTGTTACCGTCGAAAAATACCCTGAGCTGAAGTCGAACGAGAACTTCCTGCAGCTCCAGTCGCAGCTCGAAGGCACCGAAAACCGCATCACTGTATCGCGCCGCGATTACAACGAGGCGGTGCAAAGCTATAATACCGAAATCCGCACCTTCCCCGCCATCGTCGCGGCCAAGGTCATCTATGGCTCCAAGCCGATTGCCCCGTTCAAGGCGACGACAGCCAACGCCAACGCCGCCCCCACGGTCGCCTTCTGATTGTCCATCCCGGCGGCGTCCGCCAAACAGGGACTTCTCCAGCCATGAACCCCGGGCGCCGCGACCCGAACGACAACCACCGTGCCGTGAACCGGCTCAGCCTGGTTGCGTTCGTTCTGGCCGCCCTGGTCCTCATCCTGTCGCTGGCCTTCCCCGCCGGCGCCGCCCCCACCTATCCGCCGCTCGCCGGCCGCGTCACCGATGCAGCCAACATCCTGCCCGCTGCCGTCGAAACCGATCTTGATGCCAAACTCGCCGCCCTTGAAACCGCCACCACGACCCAGCTTGTCGTCGCTACCGTCCCCGATCTTCAGGGACGCGAGATCGACGAATATGGCTATCAACTCGGTCGCGCCTGGGGCATCGGCCAAAAAGGCAAGAACAACGGCGCCCTGCTGCTCATCGCGCCCAACGAACGCAAGGTCCGCATCGAAGTCGGCTATGGCCTCGAAGGCGTGCTCACCGATGCGCTCACGTCACAAATCATCCGTCGCGACATCATCCCTTATTTCAAAGCCGGGGACATGGCGGGCGGCGTCGCTGCCGGCACCGATGCGCTCATCAAACACCTCGAACTCCCCGCCGATCAACAGGCCGCTGCCGCCTTGCAGGCCTCGCAAAGCCAGCAAAGCGGCAATCGCAGCAGGAGCGGCCTGGGCACCTGGATCTGGCTTGCCATCATCCTGATCTGGGTATTCGTCTCCATCGCCCGTGGCAAACGCGGGCAACGCTCCGGCACCAACATCATCTGGGGCCCGGGCATGGGCGGCTGGGGCGGCGGTGGCTGGGGCGGCGGTGGCGGCGGTGGCGGCGGTTTTGGCGGTGGCGGCGGCAGCTTCGGCGGCGGCGGCTCCTCGGGCGGCTGGTAATGTTGTTCAACGATCAGGACCGCGCCCGCGTCAGCAGCGCCATCGCCGCAGCCGAGGCCAACACCTCGGGCGAAATCGTCGTCATCATCGACAACCAGGATCACCACTATCCCGCCACAGCGCTCACCATCGCCGCGCTGGCCGCCCTGTCCTTGCCGCTCATCGCCGTCCTCCTCGGCTGGTCCCCCGGCGCGCTGTTTCCGGATTGGGACGCCACCCTCCCCGCCACCCAGGAACTGCGCAGCCTCGAAGGCTTTCTCGCCGTCCAGGCGCTGGTCTTCGTCGCCGTGCTCGCGCTTTGCTGGTACACTGCGCTCGGTCGCTTGCTCACGCCATCCGGCCTGCGCCGTGATCGCGTCCACCGCGCCGCCCTCACCCAGTTCAAGGCCCGCGGGCTGGAGGCAACCCAAGGTCGCACCGGTGTCCTCATCTTCGTCGCCGAACCCGAACACATCGCCGAAGTCATCGCCGACACCGCCGTGTTCGCCAAGGTTGCGCCCGATCACTGGGGCACCACCATCACCGCCCTCACCGATGGCATCCGCGCCGGCAAACCCGCCGATGGCATGGTCGCCGCCATCGCGCTGGCCGGCGGCGTCCTTGCCGCCCACTTCCCGCCCGTCGCCGACGACGTCAACGAACTCCCCGATCATTTGATCGAAATCTAAACTCTCTCCCCGCCCGTCTCTCAATCCCGCCTTGCCGTGAACACAAACGCCGGCGGCCAATTGCGCGGTTCAAACCGCACCGACACATGGTCGAACGCCCGGCGCAACTCCGCCACCCACCGCGTCGAATATTGATATCCCACCATCGGCGCTCCCGGCACCAGCACCCCGGCCGTCGCCGCGACAATCCGCAATCGCACCCGCGGCGGCATGATCGAAAACGGCAGGCTCGAAACCGCCGCATCGCATTGCGACAGCCCCGCTGCGGCCAACACCGCCGCCACCGTTTCCGCCGAGCCATCGATAACCGTCAACCGCGGATCGGCGATGCTGCGGCGCAAATAGGCCACAAACTCGCCATTGGTCTCGAACGCGAACAACCTCGCCTCCGGCCCCATCCGCGCCAGCAGCGCCCGCGTCACGACACCTGTCCCCGGCCCATATTCCACAATCGTCCGCGCCTGCGACCAATCGATTGCCGCCAGCAGCCGCTGGGTCAGCCGTCGTGAACTCGGGATCACCGATCCAACCCCACGCGGATTGGCAAAGAAATTGCGCGCGAACAACATTCGCGGTCGCCCGCGTGCCACGGTCATGGTGTGGCGACCAACCGTGTCGTGCCACAACCTGTCATTTTCAACGCATCAGACGAACAAAGCGCCTCCGACGGCCGGGGCCTCAGGCCCCAGACCCCATTCGATTTTTTGTTCGCACTGGCAAAGCGTTGGGGCGCGGAGCAATCCCGCAAATGGGGTCTGGGGCCCGCGGCCCCAGCCGCCGGAGGCGCTTTCTGGTCGGTCATCGTCACTGCGATTGGTATCAGGCCGCTGAACTTGGCCGCGCGGCCGCCCGCTTGTGCCATTCCGGCAACCAGGTCGCGCCCGCCGGCATCGGCTGGCCCACAGTTGCGCCGAACTCCACAAACGCCAGCAACAGCATGTCGGCGACCGTGTATCGCTCGCCGCAAACCCAGGTTCGCCCCTGCATCTGCGCGTCCAGCCACAACAGCTTTTCCTGTGCAATCCCCTTCAATTCGGCGGCCGCTTCGGCACCCACCAGCGTCATGCGGCTGGCAAACAGCCCCCGGCCTTCGGCCGCCCGAAACGCATTGGTCATCGGCTCGACGATCGAAAGGTCGATTCGCCGCGTCCACATCCGCGCTTCGGCGCGCTCCTCCGCAGTCGTCCCGAAAATCGCCGGCGTCGGCTGCAATTCCTCCAGATATTCGGCAATGACCGTGATTTCGCTGATCACATTGCCATTATCCAGCGCAAGACACGGAAGCCCGCCGGTGGGATTGCGGTCCAGATACGCCGGCTGGCGATTCTCCGCTCCCATCAAGTCTACGGTGACCGTCTCGATGGCCATGCCCTTCTCGGCGATCGCCATGCGCACCACGCGCGGATTGGGACCGATCGAATCATACAGCTTCATGATGTCTCTCCCCGTCCGCCATCGCGCAGCGGCACCGCGTCGTCATGGCCAGCGGCGACACGTCCGTCAATCACGCCGCCGTTCACGTCTCTAAAATTTAACTGGGCATGGCGGCGATGCACACCGGGTCAAAGCCAGCAATTTGCCGCGATCCAGCGATATTGACTCCCCATCCGGCAACGTCGCCACCAGGGCCAGACTGACATTGCCAACATAATCTGTCAGGTTGGCAAATTGTCAGAATCAGGGTTGCCTAAGTCGCTCTATACGCCCGCCAACGCCGTTGCATTGCGCGCCTGTGCTTCGGCATCGATCGGCCACCCCCGGACCACCAGCACCGCGAGCAGCGCCAACACCACCGGCGGCACGACAAACAGCAACTGCAATCCGCTGATCGCCTCGGGGCTGTTGCGCTCCGCAAGCGCCGGCACAAAACCAATTACGCCCAGGATCGAATAACTCAGCCCGACCGGAATGGCGTATCCAAGCTTTTGCACCGCCACCAGTGCTGCATAAAACAGCCCGGTGCGCTGTCGACCGCTGCGCAGCGTTTCGGCGTCCGACAGATCGGCCATCATCGCCCGCAACAGGAACGCCGGCGCCACCGCTGGCGCCCCCGCCAGCACCATACTGGCCGCGGCGATCCAGAAATCCCCCGGCGGCATCACAAAGATCAGCGATTGGAACAGGCAATAGGCAATCAATGCCACGATCAAGGCCCGGTGTTTGGACCATCGCCGCGCCGCCCGTACCCATAATGGTGCTGCCAGCAGCCCGGCGGCGAAATAGAACAGCAACAGCGTGCTGGCTTCCGCCGGTGGAAACCCTCGTGCTGCTTCGAAGAAAAACAGGAACAACGCCCCTGTCAGCCCCGGCGCCAGGCTCGACAGCAGGTCGGCGAGCAACAGTCGCCGCACCAGCGGCAGGCGTGCGATGCCGATGATGTCGCGCATCCTGTGGTGTTCGCCGCTTGTCGCCGGGGGTTCGGGGACGTTGAACACGGCAATGGCAATCGCCACCGGCAAGGCCGCGATGATCGTCCACCCCATCGCCCGCACCCCGACCGCGCCATCTTCGGTCGCCATCACCCACAATGCCAGCGGCGGCACCGCCAGAATCAGGAACAGCCCCAGGATGTTGATCGCCTGCCAGGCGCCAAAAATCCGCGATCGCTCATGATAATCGTTGGACAGCACCGCCCCCCACGACGTGTGCGACACCAGCGCCGCCGAGTATCCGACATACATCAGCAACAGCCCGGCAAACGCCCGCGCCGCCGTGATGCCCGGCGACGCCATGAACACCGCGAACACGCCTGCGGTCATCACCAGCGCACCGGCCGCCAGCCAGGGCCTGAACCGCCCCCACCGAGTCTCGCTGCGATCGATGAAATGCCCGATGATCGGGTCAAGCGGCACATCAACGACCCGGACGATGAAGAACAAAAATCCGACCATTGCCAGGTCCAGCCCCAAGGTCCCGGCATAATAGGGCGGCAGATACACCACCACCGGCAGGCCAACAGCGGCAATTGGCAGACAAGGCGCGACATAGGCCGCCAGCTTCCGGCGCGAAATCGGCAAAAGCAACACTCCCCGTTACAATTCAGATGTTTCCACCAGACCCCGTCGCGATGCAAGCACCCATCCCGGCGCCTGTGCGTTCCGCCATCCAGGACCATCAATCGAAATCGCCGATTGCACCGCACCCCACTGTCTCATATGGCCAACACAGAAGCCTTATCGATCCGGAGTTTCCGCATGCGTATCCGCCACATCCTGCTCCTCGCCGCCAGCCTGTCCGTTGTCGTCCCGGCCATTGCCCAGCCAGCCCCTGCGGCCGCTCCGACGATGGCCCCGGCGAATACCCCCGCCACACAGCTGCGGGCGCTGTTCAATGCCAGCGACGAGGCCAGCCTCAACCGCAATCCTATCGGCCGCATCTTTCGCGGCGATCTCAGCCACGCCGGTGAATTCGGCGATGGCATCTCCGACGCCTATCTCGCGGCAGAGAAAAAAGCCGCCCAGGATGATCTTGCAGCCCTCGCCGCAATCGATCGCAATGCCTTGAACGCCAACGATAAAGTCAGCTATGATGTGTTCAAATGGCAACGTACGACGGACCTTGCGGGCTTCGATCCAGCCATCCTCGCCGCCACCACCGTCCGCCCGATCGATCATTTTTATGGTATCCACACCTTCTTTCCCGAATTCTCCTCGGGCGAAGGCGCGGCACCTTATAAAACCGTCAAGGATTATGACGACGGCCTCGCCCGCATCGATGGTTTTGTCACCTATATCGATGCCGCGATCGCCCGCTTCCGCACCGGCATGAAAACCGGCGTCGTTCAGCCGAAACTGGTCGTAAACAACGTGATAGGCCAGCTCGATGGGCTGCTCGAACCCGGAGTCGCTGGTGCCGTCATGATGAAGCCGGTTGCCAAATTCCCCGAATCCATCCCCGTCGCCGATCAGGCCCGGCTCAAGGCCGCCTACACGGATGCCATCGCCAACAAGGTCAATCCGGCCTTCACCCGGCTGCGCGATTTCCTCAAGAATGAATATCTGCCGGTTTCCCGTGACAGCGTTGGCCTCGCCCAAATGCCCGGCGGCGTCGGTCTCTACAAATATCTGATCGCCAGCACGACCACCACCGACATGACCGCCGAAGAAATCCATCAGCTTGGCCTGTCCGAAGTCGCCCGCATCACCAAGGGCATGGAATCCGTCAAGAATCAGGTCGGCTTCAAGGGCAGCCTCAAGGAATTCTTCGATTACATCCGCACCGATCCCAAGTTCAAACCCGCGTCCAAACAGGCGCTGACCGATATGTATTACGCCGTCGGCAAGCGCGTAGACACCACGGTGCCCAACCTGTTCTCCACGCTGCCCAAGGCCAAGCTCGAAATCCGCCCGGTCCCGGCCTTCAAGGAAAAGAACGACGCCGGCGGTTCTTATCAGGGTGGCACCCCTGATGGCTCGCGTCCCGGAGTCTTCTACTTCAACACCTATGATCTGCCGTCACGCACCACGCCCGGCATCGAAACGCTTTATCTCCACGAAGCCGTCCCCGGGCACCATTTCCAGATCAGCCTGGCGCAGGAAAACGAAAGCCTGCCGCCCTTCCAGCGTTTCGGCGGCAACACCGCCTTTGTCGAAGGCTGGGCGCTCTACGCCGAAAGCCTTGGCCCCGAACTCGGCATGTTCAAGGACCCGTATCAGTTGCAGGGCCGCTATGATGACGAAATGCTGCGTGCCATGCGTCTCGTCGTCGATACCGGGCTGCATTCAAAGGGTTGGACTCGCGACCAGGCAATCAAATATATGCTCGACCACAGCGCCATGGGCGAAACCGACGCCCGTTCCGAAGTCGAACGCTACATCGCCATCCCGTCACAGGCGCTGGCCTACAAGGTCGGCCAGCTGACGATCAGCCGCCTGCGCGCCAAGGCCGAAAAGGAGCTCGGCGCCAAGTTCGACATCAAGGGCTTCCACGAACAGGTGCTGATGACCGGGGCGCTGCCGATGGCCGTGCTCGAAAAGAAGATCGACGATTGGATCGAAGCGCGGCGACGCGCAGCGTAGCAGCGCGCGACTCGCGCAAGATCGGCCAGCGGGACGGTCGGCTATGCCGGCCGAACCCGTCTGACGTCAGCATGGGCTTTGCCCATGCCCTTGCCTCTCGCACTCAGGTCAAACCCCCAAACGCCATCAACCGCCGCGCCAACCCCTGCGCCGCCTTGGCATCCCCGGCCTTCAACGCCGCCGCCAATTGCACGCCCTGCGCCCGCATCAACGCCTCATATCCATCGCGCGCCGGCAATTGGCCCACGCCCTGCAACGCGGACGCCGCCTTGGTCGCATTGCCCTTGTCCAGGTCCATCATGGTCAAGGCATAGATTGTGCGCTGCACCGGGTTCGTCGGGTCCAACTTCATCGCCTTGGCAAAGCCCGGTTCGATTTCACCCGCCTTGGCGCCCAGCACTGTCGACGCCATGAAATTCCCCAGTGTCGAAATCGCTCCGGCGTTCCACCCCGCAACGGCCGCCCACCCCAGCGCGCTTTCGGGGTGCGCCGCCCGCAATGCCTGGAATCGCTTCAACGCGTCCTTGCCCAGCCCCGGTGACTTGGTCAGCTTGGCACGATAACCGATGGCGATCGCTTTCTGGAACAAAGCGTCCGCATTGTTGGGCGCCTTCACCAGCGCCGCATCGAAATCCTTCTCCGCCTCGGCCACCATCGCCAGCGCCTGCGCCTTGTCGCGCGTCGCATAGGCCGCCGGTACCAGCTGCGCCCGTCCGGCCAGCACCAGGCTCGCCGGCGTCGCCTCGGCCCGGCCCTGGGTTACCACCGCCGGCCATTTCCCGTCATGAAACGCCGCCGCCGCATCGGCAAAGGCCGGGCTCGCGCCACTCAACAACAATGCGGCAATCAACAGTCTCATTCGGCGTCCTTCACAGCAGCCAGTGCTCCGGCAATCAGCGCGCGTGTCTCATCGAGTCCGTATAGCGCGATAAATGATCCCATACGCGGTCCCTGTGAACTCCCGATGAGCGTCTCATACAAGGCCTTGAACCAGTCGCGCAGATTGTCGAACCCCGCCGCCTTGCCGGCCTCATAAACCTCGAACTGATAGCCTTCCGCATCCGCGCCCGTCCCCACTGCGGCCAGTCGCCTGTCCAGATCGGCCAGCGCCACTGCTTCCCGCGCATCGGGCGCGCGCCTCCGCAACTCCGGCACCACGAAATCCCGCGCATAACGCGCCGCATGATGGACAAGCCGATCCAGCGCCGGATGCGTCACCGGCCCCGTCCCCGGCGCCTGCCGCGCAACATAGGACCACAGCTTGCCCGGGTCATCGGTCGCCGCCACCGACGCCAGGTTCAACAGCAAGGAAAAACTGATCGGCAAATCCACAGCCGGCGGCTTCCCCTCATGCACATGATGCACCGGATTGCCCAATTGCTGCTCGATCGGCTGCGCGGGATATTTCGCCAGAAAGTCCCCATATTCATCAATTGCCCGCGGAATCACGTCGAAATGCAACCGCTTGGCCTTGCGCGGTGACTGGAACATATACAGCGCCAGGCTCTCGGGCGGACCATAGTCGAGCCATTCCTCGATGGTCAGCCCATTGCCCTTCGACTTGGAAATCTTCTGCCCCTCGGCATCGAGGAACAGCTCGTAATTGAACCCCTCCGGCGGCCGCGACCCCAGCACCCGGGCAATCCGCCCCGACAGCATGACCGAATCGATCAGATCCTTGCCCGCCATCTCATAATCAATGCCCAGCGCCACCCAGCGCATCGCCCAATCGACCTTCCATTGCAGCTTGCAAGCCCCGCCTGTCACCGGGACGGTTACTGTCTCATTTGTCTCGGGTCGGACATAACTCACCGTTCCCGCCGCCACATCGCGCGCCACGATCGGCACCTGCAAAACGATCCCGCTCACCGGATCGATCGGCAAAAACGGCGAATATGTCGCCCGCCGCTCCGGGCCCAATGTCGGCAATATGACATTGATGACGGCATCATAATGCGCGAGAATCTGCAACAGCGTCGCATCGAACATCCCCGACCGATAACATTCGGTGGAGGACAAAAACTCATATTCAAACCCGAACCCATCCAGGAACGCCCGCAACCGCGCATTGTTGTGCGCGCCAAAACTGGCATGCGTCCCGAACGGATCCGGCACCACCGTCAACGGCTTGCCCAAATTCGCCCGCAACAGCTCCGGGTTCGGCACCCCATCCGGCACCTTGCGCAACCCGTCCATGTCATCCGAAAACGCAATCAACCGCGTCTTTACCCCCGGCGCCATCGCCTCGAAGGCCCGTCGCACCATCGTCGTGCGCACCACTTCGCCGAACGTCCCGATATGCGGCAGCCCCGACGGGCCATAGCCGGTTTCGAAAATCACGCCGTTTTCCGGAAGCCCGTCCGGATAACGCGCAATCAGTTTGCGCGCCTCCTCATAGGGCCAGGCCTTATTTTCAAGCGCCGCGGCGCGAAGTTCGGTGGCGTTGCTCATCTGTTCCCGCTAGTCCTTCTGCCGATGGTTTCTGACGACCAACCGCCAAAGGCGCAACCCTCCAACTCCCTCTCCCCTGCGGGGAGGGCGACTCGCGCACTTGCGCGAGCGGGATGGGGGCCGCGCTCCAACCGAAACGAGCCATGATCCCCGCCCTCACCGCCACCCACGCCGGCGTCTGGATCACCACCCCGGACGGTTCC
>JANPEP010000201.1:0-2706 GCA_031422995.1 Polymorphobacter sp.
TGACGGGCAACAAGAAGGCCGGGGAGTTGAGTGGCGAGGATGTGTTTACCGGCGCCGAAATCATGTTGTCGTTGTTCATCCGCGAGCCGCAGTTCCAGAGCCAGACGAAAGATCGGCTGACGTCGCCCGAGGCGGCACGGCTGGTGGAGAATGCCATCAAGGATCATTTCGACCACTGGTTGACGGCGTCGGGGGAGCGCGGTCGGGCATTGCTGGGCTTTGTTGTCGAGCGGATGGAGGACCGGCTGCGGCGGCGTGCCGAGATGAACGTCAAGCGCAAGACCGCGACATCGAAGCGCAACCTGCGGTTGCCGGGCAAATTGACCGATTGCGCGCGCGACGATGCGGCGGGAACCGAATTGTTCATCGTCGAGGGCGATTCGGCCGGTGGATCGGCAAAGCAGGCGCGGGATCGGGTGACACAGGCGATCCTGCCGATCCGGGGCAAGATCTTGAACGTGGCATCGGCCAACGCCGCCAAGATTGGCGCGAATACCGAGGTGGCCGACCTGATCCAGGCGCTGGGGTGCGGGACGCGGGGGAATTATTCGCCTCAGGCACTGCGATATGAGCGTATCGTCATCATGACCGACGCCGATGTCGATGGTGCGCATATCGCGACATTGCTGATGACGTTCTTCTTCCAGGAGATGCCGGGGCTGGTGCGGGATGGGCGGCTGTATGTCGCGCAGCCGCCGCTGTATCGGCTCGCGAACGGCGGAACGGTGGTTTATGCGCGGGATGACGCCCACCGCGAGGAATTGATGCGGACGGTGTTTGCCGGGAAAACCAAGATCGAAATCGGGCGATTCAAGGGGTTGGGCGAGATGGCGCCGCAGCAACTGCGCGAGACAACGATGGACCCGGCGAAACGCACGCTTCTGAGGGTGGTCCTGCCCGAAGGCGCCGATGGCCGGGCCGATGTGGCCGATCTGGTGGAGCGGTTGATGGGGCGCAATCCGGAGCACCGGTTTGCGTTTATCCAGGCGCATGCAGCGGCGGTGGATGCCGAGGCGCTGGACGCCTGACGCGGACTTTTATGAACAAGTCTAATACAAGTCTAGGCCTGAATCGGGTCTTTCACGCTGCGGGATTGGCGGCGCGGGGTTGAGTTGGGCGTCCATGATGTCAAAGAGCGATGAGATTAAATGATAACCTATATGGTTATAATAGTCAAGGCGTTGTTTATTGAAGTCGAGTCTGAGCAGGGCCTCCGGCGGCTAGGGCCGGCGGCCCCAGCCGTCGGAGGCACTTTGCCTGCGGCGGCCGGGGAGTGATCAGCAGCGATCGTCGGCACGATCGACTGCGCGGCCAGCAACAGCACCGACGCCGCCGCCGATGACTGTGCCGAGCAAGCGATCACCACGGCCGGCGACGCCATTGCCGATCAGGCCGCCCGCGATGGCGCCGAGGATGGTGCCGGTCGAGCCATTGCCGCGGCAGCGATAGTTGTTGCGTTGGCCGTTGTAGCGGGTGTCGGCGTAGTAGCCGTTCTGCACATAGCCGTTCTGTGGGTAACCGCGCTGGTTGTAGCCGCTGCGGTAGTCGTTGCCATAGCCCGAATAGGCATATTGCTGCTGATAGCGGCGGTTGTCGCGGCGGTTGTCGAAATAGCGGGTGGCGTAGCGGTGGTCGCGCCGACCTTCATAGCGCCGATCATCGTCGCGGCGATCCTGATAGCGCCCGTCTTGATAACGCCCATCCTGATAGCGACTGTCGCGACGGTCGTTGTCGCGATCATCGTAGGTGTAGCCGTTCCGTTCATGATCATCGGCGAAGGCCGCGGTGGGGATGGTTGCGGCGGCGACGCTTGCCACGAGGGACAGGAGAATGAGCTTGGCAGCCATTGCGCGTTCCTTTCACCGGCGGGATTTGCCGATGGTGGAGAATTAGCGCGACGCGGATGCAGATTTGCTGAACGCGATCGACAGCCGGGGTTCAGTTTCAGGCGGCGGCTTCGAGCGCTTCGCTGGCGGCGAGCCATCCGGCTTCGCTGGCAGCAAGGGCCTTCTGGGCTTCGCCGCGCAGCCGCATCAAGTCGCTGGCGGGGCGGTGGCGATCCGACGCGTTGGCGGATTTCGGATCCGTCAGGGCGCGATCGATTTCGGCGATGCGTGCGGTGAGGCGAGCGGTTTCGGCTTCGGCATCCTTGACCGATTTGCGCAAGCCGGCGGAGGCTTCGCGGGCGGCTGCGGCGGCCTTGCGGTCGTCTTTCTTGTTGGCTTTCGATTTTCCGCCTTCGGGGCTGGCGGGGGATTTGCCGAGGATCGAATCGGTGTAATCGTCGAGGCTGCCGGGGAATTCGACAGCGCGGCCGGCATCGACCAGCACCAATCGGTCGGCGCTGGCTTCGATCATGTGGCGATCATGGCTGACGACGACGACGGCGCCTTCGTAATCGTTGAGCGCCTGGACCAGGGCTTCGCGGGTATCGACATCGAGGTGGTTTGTCGGTTCATCAAGGATGAGCAGGTGCGGGGCATCGCGGGTGATGAGGGCCAGCGCCAGCCGGGCCTTTTCGCCGCCGGACATCTTGCCGACCTTTTGTTCGGCCATGCCGCCGGAGAAGCCGAAACGGCCGAGTTGGGCGCGGACTTGCGACGGGTTGGCGCCGCGCATCAGGCGGCTCATATGCTCCAAGGGGGTGTCGTCGCTGTCGAGCTCCTCGACTTGATATTGGGTGAAATAGCCGACGCGGAGTTTGCC
>JANPEP010000202.1:0-10397 GCA_031422995.1 Polymorphobacter sp.
CGCCACCGCTGCACCATCGTTAATCACCAGCCGCCGCACTCTGACGCCCTCTCCGTCGTGCACAATCCATTCGTCTCCAAACACCCGCCGCTGCACAACCGACCGCTCCAGCACCGCACCCGACAGCCGCGCCGTCACTGCCCGCACCTCCTGGCTCCGCCCCCGTGCCGTCACCAGCACGGCGTCCGGCGTCGCTATGATATTGAGATCATTGACACCTATGGTCGTCAAAACCACGCCGTCGGCCCGCAAAAGGCACCCCTTGGTATCCACCGATTCCACCCGCCCGGACACCACATTTCCCACCGCATCCCCCGGTCCCAACCCATGCAAGGCATCCCAACTACCGATATCCGACCAACCCGGATCAACCGGACAAACCGCAATCCTTTCAGCATGTTCGAATACCGCATGGTCGATCGAGATCGACGGCGCCGCTGCTAAGCCCCCGGCTTCGACCGCCGCCAGTACCGCCGGCGCATGGGCCATAAATGCCGCCCGTAACGCCCTGACAGAAAACAGGAAAATCCCGCTGTTCCAGCTATAGCCGCCATCGGCAACAAAGGCCTCGGCCCGCGCCAACTCAGGTTTCTCGATGAATTCCAATGCTTTGCAGACACCATCACCAATTTCGTTCCCGGCGCGAATATAGCCATACCCCGTTTCCGGTGTCGCCGCCCTGATGCCAAACGTCACCAGCCAACCCTCCCGAGCCACCTCCGCCGCCGCCCGTACGGCCCCCAGCAACACCCCCGGCGCCATCACTTGATGGTCCGAAGGCATGACCAACATCACCCCGTCCGGGTCCTGCCGCTCCACCGCCAACATCGCCAAGGCAATCGCCGGCGCCGTATTCCGCGCCACCGGCTCGACAACCAAGGAAACAGAATCCCCCAATTGTTCCTGTATGATAGCGGTATGGGCCTCCCCCGTAACCACCATCGCCGGATGGAACAGGCCCGCATCCGACACACGCCCAGCGGTCACCGAAATCATCGATTCCGCCCCCGAAAACGCCAAAAACTGCTTCGGACCCAACCGCCGCGACAATGGCCACAACCGCGTCCCCGATCCCCCCGACAGGATCACCGGCCAAATGCGATCGTCATGCAAATTTGTCAGGGACATCAACTTCTCCGCAAGGCGTGCACGACCCGCTAGCGCCCTTGCGCTGCTGCCGCTACCATCTGATTGCAATACCGTCGCAATCAATCGGGACAGCTGTTGAACAACCTATTGAATAAAAACAGTTTTGAGGCTGAAAATGCTGCTGACTGATGTCGGTTTCATCAGCCATCTGATTGCCGCAATCGCCTTTTCGGCGCTGGCGGTGGCGGCGTTGTGGCGGCAGGAACGCAGCAGCGCGACACTCTGGCTTGCCGGATCAGCAGCGGTTACGGCAGGCTGGGCAACAGTGTTCGTCCTTGCCCAGCGCGACCCTGTGAGCTGGGGTTTTTGGCTGTCTCCCGCCGAAACCTTACGATCGGCATCGTGGATCGCCTTTCTCGTCGCGGTGTTGCGGCCGACATGGCAACTCGACGACCGCTCACGCTCATCATTCATTATTGCAGGCGCTATCGGCTTTATTGCGGCGCTCCAGCTGGCGCTGGATTTGCTTGGAGCAACTTCGCATGTACTTGCAGGTGACAAGTCAATAATCGGTCAGCTATTCATAATAATGAGACTGACTGTATCTGTTTCAGGATTGGTTCTTGTCCATAATCTATATGTGAATACCAATTCACTGGGCCGAAGCGGAGTAAGATTGCTTGCAATCGGTCTTGGTGGTTTGTTCATTTATGACCTAAATTTTTACACACTTGCATTTCTTCTTCCGCCCCCATCGTCAGATTTGTTCAACATCCGTGGGGCGGTAGATACAATAACCGTTCCGCTGTTATTGCTGTCGGCGCGCGAAAGCTGGGTTTCACGTGTCCAGGTCTCTCGCCAGGTCGTCTTTCACACCCTCTCATTCTCGATGATCGGCTTCTATCTCATCACCATGGCCTTGTTGGCATACGGCCTCAGGCTGGTCGGCGGCGATTGGGGCCGCTTGATGCAAATCAGTTTTCTGTTCGCAACTGTCGTCATCGGCGTTGTGGTCATGGTGTCGCCCAGTTTTCGGGCGGCATTACGCGTTCAAATCGCAAAGAATTTTTTCACGTACAAATATGATTACCGTGTTGAATGGCTGCGCTTCATTGCAACAGTGTCACGAACAGACGGTGTTGCCGGCGCACTTCACGAACGGGTGATACAGGCCGTCTGCGCCGTGCTCGATTCTCCTGGTGGCGTGTTGTTCGTGCCAGACGACGAGGCCCTTCGACCTCTGGCGGAATGGAATGGCGGCACCATCAAGGTCGATCCCATGATACGCACAACAGATTTTGTGCGATTTCTGGAAACACGTCAAAGGGTTGTCGATTTCGATGAACTCCGCGCCGGAGAAGGCGACTATGACGGCATCGAACTGCCCCATTGGGCAAAGGCCGATCCGCGCATCTGGCTCGGCGTGCCGCTGGTCCATCTCGACAGCTTGGCCGGTTTCATCATCATCCAACGCACACTTGCCCCGCGTATGCTCAACTGGGAAGACTATGATCTGCTGCGGACGCTAGGCCGACAGGCAGCGAGTTACATAGCCGAATCTTCGACGCAAGTTGCGCTTGACGACGCCGCGAAATTTGATGAATTCAACCGACGTTTTGCATTTATCATGCATGATATCAAAAACTTGGTTAGCCAATTGTCCTTGGTTGCGCGCAACGCCGAGCGCCATGCCGACAACCCCGCGTTTCGCGCTGATATGGTCGCAACTCTGCAAAGCTCCGTCGGCAAAATGAACGATATGCTGGCCAGGCTCTCCCAGAGGCCGAGCGGCAGGTCAGATGGCGGCTGGGCGCTTGTCGATATCGAGGCGTTGCTGGAGCAGGTCGTGACGATCAAGTCTCACGCGCACACGCCGTTGACACTAAAGCCAAGCTCGGCCGATAGCGGCTTAGGGCCGCATGTCGCGGGCGACGCAGGGCAGATTGAGCAATTGTTTCTTCATCTTATCCAGAATGCCATTGATGCTTCCGCTGCTGATGATCCCATTGCCATTTCGGTCGTTTCGGACATGACCGAGATTCATATCAAAATAGAAGATCACGGCCGCGGCATGTCACAACGATTTATTCGGCAAGAGTTGTTTCAGCCGTTTCGGTCAACCAAGCCGGCAGGGTTCGGTATCGGAGCCTATGAAGCGCGCGAAATCGCACGAGTACACGGCGGCCGACTGGAAGTTACTAGTCGTGAAGGGGAGGGTAGTATTTTCACCATTGCTTTGCCCATGGCCCTTGAAGCTGTGGATCAGCAGGTAGCGGCGCGGTGAAGACGCCACTTCGCAAACTATTGGTAGTCGAAGACGACGAGGGTCTGCAGCGCCAGTTGCGCTGGTCTTATGAAGATTATGAAGTCGTCATTGCTGGTAGCCGTGAAGCGGCTGTGGACGCTTTGCGGACTCATCATCCAGCTGTCGTTACGTTGGACCTTGGTCTGCCGCCGGATCCTGACGGAGTCAGCGAAGGGTTTGCAACGCTCGATGAGATACTTCGTGTGTACCCGGCGACAAAGGTCATTGTCGCTTCGGGTCATGGTGCAAGGGAAAGCGCAAGGCGTGCTATCGCTTCAGGAGCGTTCGATTTTTATCAAAAACCTGTAGATATTGACGAACTGGGCATGATTGTTCGCCGAGCCTATCATGTAGCTGACTTGGAGGCCGAGAACCGTCGTCTTGCGGATTCGATGCAGGCTGCCACGGGTGACGTGTTGGGAGGCATCATCACCGGCGCACCAGAGATGTTGAAGGTCGCGCGCATGATCGAGCGAGTTGCGACTGCGCAAGTGTCCGTGATGCTGCTCGGGGCAAGTGGGACGGGCAAGGAACTGTTGGCGCGTGGCCTGCACAACGCTTCGTTACGGGCGGGCAAGCCTTTTATAGCCATCAATTGTGCGGCGATTCCGGAGAACCTGCTTGAATCCGAGCTGTTCGGTTACGAGAAGGGCGCGTTCACCGGCGCTGTCAAGACGCAGGAAGGCAAGATTGAACTGGCCGAGGGTGGCACGTTGTTCCTGGACGAGGTGGGTGACATTCCTTTACCGCTTCAGGTTAAGTTACTACGGTTCCTTCAGGAACGCGTGATTGAGCGGATTGGCGGACGCAAGGCCATTCCGGTTGATGTACGGATCGTTTGTGCGACACACCAAGATCTTGAGAGCATGATTGCGGCTGGGCGGTTTCGGGAGGATCTGTTTTATCGTCTGGCAGAGATCGTGGTGCGAATCCCGTCATTGGCGGAGCGCCATGGCGATGCCGTTTTGTTGGCACACCATTTTCTGGCAAAGTTTTCACGTGATAATGGTCGTAATTTCAAAGGGTTCATGCCTGACGCGATTGCGGCAATCAGTGATTGGCAATGGCCTGGGAATGTGCGCGAGCTTGAGAACCGGTTGAAGCGAGCGGTAATCATGGGGGAAGCGTCGCGGCTGACTGCGTTTGATCTCGACCTGGGCGGATCAGGTGACGAGTCAGCGCTTTCCTTGAAGGCCGCGCGTGAGGCGGCGGATCGGGTGGCGATCCGCAAGGTCTTGGCAAGAACCGACAATAACATGTCCAACGCTGCCAAGATCCTGGGGGTCAGCCGGCCGACACTTTATGATCTAATTCGCCAATATGGGCTGGAAACGTCTTAGCTGCCTTGCATCGGTGGCGGGAGTGGCCTAAGCGCGCGCTTCGGTCGGAGCGTGGCGCAGCCTGGTAGCGCACTTGACTGGGGGTCAAGGGGTCGCAGGTTCGAATCCTGTCGCTCCGACCAGCCTTCCCCCAGAGTGATCTCGATGATCGGCGGTCGTGCGCCGGATGGTCGACGGGTAGTCCGTGGGCCTTCGCAAGGCGTCGGAGGGGTGTTGCGCAGGGTTCTGCGAGAGGAAGACCGGAATGCCGACGGTATAGTGTATGATTTGGCACATCGATGTTGACAAAAACAACCAAATGGGATAACTATTTGGCGTCGCCATAAAGGACGCCCGCATGATCGATATTGCAACTGCCTTGCTCGACAACCTGTTGGTCAAGGAGGGCGGTTTTGTCGATCACCCCGATGACAGGGGTGGCCCGACCAATTTCGGGATCACGCAAACGGTCGCGTTAGCGGCAGGGTGGACGGGTTCGATGCGTGACCTGCCGCGCGAACGGGCGCTGGGAATTTATCGTCGGCGATATTGGACGTTGCCGTGCTTCGATACGGTCGCCATGATCACGCCGAAGGTTGCGGCGGAGCTGTTCGATACCGGGGTCAACATGGGGCCGGGCGTGGCGGTGGCCTTCCTGCAGCGCGCCTTAAACGCGCTCAATCGGCAGGGCCGGGATTGGCCCGATGTGGTGGTCGATCGCGCCGTCGGCGGGGCGACGTTGAGCGCGTTGCGGCGATTGCTAACCGTCCGGGGTGCGGCGGGGGAAGCGGCGCTGTTGAAGGCGCTGAACGCCTTGCAAGGCGCACGCTACATCGAGCTCGCCGAAGGGCGGCAAGCGAATGAGAGCTTCCTGTTCGGCTGGCTGTCGAGCCGGGTCGCCTGATGGGCGGCGTGACGCGCAATTGGCGCGATCCCAATTGGCGGCGAACCATATTGGCACTCGCGTTCGCCGGCGCCGGGATGGCTTTGACGCTGGTTTCGGTGTGGTTGGCATGGAATGTGCTGAATGCGCCCTGGCCCGGGTCGCTGGCGGCGATGCGGCTGAACATCATCGGTGGCTCGCTGTACGCCACATTGGGGCTCATCGGGCTGGTGCTGACCGGGCTGAGCATGACCGTCGCGCTGCGTCAGGTGTCGGCGCGCTTCATGGGCGCCGATTTTTCGGCGTCCGGCGAAGGTGATGCGCGCAAGGGGGATGCGTGATGGCGATGCTTGTGGCTGGCTGGGGCCTGCTGCGCGGGCTGCCGCGGCCGGTTTTCTACGCGCTTGGTGTCGTCATTGTGCTGCTGATGCTGTGGCGCTGGCATGGCGGCAAGGTCGATGCTGCCTTTGCGGCAGGGTCTGCAGCGCAGGCGGCGACCGACAAGGCGCGCTTTGAAGGCGCCGGCCTTGCCGCCGCCCAGGCGCAGGCTGCGCTCGTCGCCAGCCTCGCCGCAAAGCAATCTCGAATCTCGAAAGGAACCGAACATGCGCTGGTTGCCCGCCATGACGATCTGGCTCGCCGCTATGACGATCTCCGGCTGCGCTGGGCCGCGCATCGCGCCGGTAAGGGTGGCGCCGGCAACGGTGGCACAACTGCCGTTTCCGAAGCCACCGGCGGCACTGATGACGCCCGTTGCGCGGCCGAAGGGTGGGTATCTTTCGACACTGCCGCAGCCGCCGCACAAGCAGCCGATCGGGCGATAGCTAAGGATGATGCATGGATTGCCTGGGTTGGGGCGCAGGCGAGAGCTTGGCCGGAGTAGGCAGGTGCCTCCGGCGGCTGGGGCCGCAGGCCCCAGACCCCGTTTATTTTGATTTATCAATGGTAGCGAGACACCCTCACCCGGGCCGCCTGCGGCGTCTCTCGCCTCTGCCGCAGGCGGGAGCGGGTAAGAACATGGGGTCCGGGGCCTAAGGCCCCGGCTGCCGGAGGCTCTTTTGATGTTCCTTTGCCAGGGTTACATAGCCGGCGGAAGCGGCGCGGTTGCGGGCAAGTTCTTCGTCGGTGAGCATGCGCAGGTATTTGGCCGGGCGGCCGGCCCAGAGTTCGCGGGAAGGCACGCGCTTGCCGGGGGCGAGCAGGGCGCCGGCGGCGAGCATGGCGTCGGATTCGATGACGCAATTGTCCATGACGATGGCACCGAGGCCGACGAAGGCGTGGTTTTCAAGGGTGGCGCCGTGGATCATGGCGAGGTGGCCGATGAGGACGTCGTCGCCGATGATCGTGGCATATTTGCGGGTGGTGACGTGGACGACGCTGCCGTCCTGGATGTTGGTTCGGTCGCCGATGGTGATGCGGTCGACGTCGCCGCGCAGGACGACATTGTACCAGATGGACGATTCGTCGCCGATGGTAACATCGCCGATGATGCGGACACCGGGAGCGATGAAAGCGGTTTCGGCGATGTTGGGGATGAGGTCGCCGAAGGGATGGATGCTCATGGGTGGAAAATTTCGTAGGTGATATGCGGGCTGAGGGGGTCGTCGGCGGCGAGGGCCGGATGGGCGAAATCGAGGTCGTGGCGGCGGGTCATTCCGAGGCGCAGCATCAGGCCCCAACTTGCTTTGTTGGCGGGGGTGGTGATGGCGATGATGCGGGTGATGGAAAGGTTGGCCCAGCCCCATTCGAGGCTGGCCTGGGCGGCTTCGCGGGCATAGCCCTGGCCCCAGGCGTCGCTGCGCAGGCGCCAGCCGATTTCGATGGCATTTTCGATGCCGGGGATGCTCTCGGGGGCGATTTTGAGGCCGCAAAAGCCAAGGAATTTGGCGTCTTCGCGGCGTTCGATGGCCCAGAATGTATGGCCATGGCTGGCCTGCATGGTGCAGAGGCTGTCGATCCGGGCATCGGCTTCGGTGCGGGTCAGAAGGGGGCCGAGTTGGGCCATTACGGCTGGGTCGCGCCCCATGGCGGCAAAGGGCGCGCGGTCGGTGTCCTGCCAATTGCGCAGCGTTAGGCGTTCGGTCTGGATCGGAAATCCGGTCATGGGAACAGCGGTGCGGCCTGGAGCCCCATGGTTTCGGGCAGGCCGAACATCAGGTTGAAATTCTGGAGGGCCTGGCCGCTGCTGCCCTTCACCAGATTGTCGATGGCAGCGATGACGATGGCGCGGCCGGGGATGCGATCGGCGAAGACGTTGAGGACGGCATGGTTGGAACCGCGAACCATGCGGGTTGCCGGGGCGACGCCTTCGGGTACGAGGTGGATGAAGGGTTCGGCGGCGTAGCGTGCGGACAGGATGGCGCGCAGGGTGGCGATGGGCTGGCTGGCTTCAACGATGCAGGTGACGAGTTCGCCGCGGTTCATCGGGACGAGATGGGGCGTGAAGCTGATGGTCACGGGCTGACCGGCGGCCTTGGCCAATTCCTGCTCCATTTCGGGCATGTGGCGATGACGGCCGATGCCATAGGGGTGCACGGCTTCGGCGACTTCGGGGAAGAGGTTGGCTTCCTTGGACGCGCGGCCGGCGCCGGAGACACCTGAGAGAGCGTTGATCGTGATGCGGTCGGGCGAGATCGCGCCGGCGCCAATGAGCGGCAGCAGCGCGAGCAGGACGGCGGTGGGGTAGCAGCCGGGGCAGGCGACCAATGTGGCGCCCGCCAAGCTGTCGCGGGCGAATTCGGTGAGGCCGTAGATGGCGCCGGGCAGCAGGGCAGGGGCTGGGTGAGCGTTGCCGTACCAATCGGCGTAGATGGCGGCATCGTTCAGCCGGAAGTCAGCGGATAGGTCGATGATTTTCGGACCGTTGAGCGTTCCGAGCAGGCTGGCCGAGGCGGCGTGGGGGAGGCAGCCGAAGACGGCGTCTATGGTGGAATAGTCGATGCTCTCGCTGGTGACGAGGCGGGGGAGATTTGGGTAGGGCGCAAAGTGCGGCCAGATCTCGGCCATGGTTTGCCCGGCCTTGGAATTGGCGGACAGGGCGGCGATTTCGATTTGGGGATGGGTGAGCGCCAGGCGCACGAGATCGGCGCCGGTGTAGCCGGAAGCGCCGAGGACTGCGATGCGGATGCTGGTCATTGGTCGCGGTTAGGCGATGGGGCGGGGCGGTTCAAGTCAGGCATGATTGACTCGAAGGCGTGGGAGGGTGAGCATATCCTCGTCGACAGGCGAATGGGGGTATCATGGTACACTCACGGCGGACGTTCATCGGGTCATCCGTGGTGATCGGCGCATGGCTGGCGATGCCGGCGATGGCAGCCCTGCAACGGACGAGACCCATGACGCTGGGACCATTTTATCCGGTGGCGCATGGCGGCGAAGTCGACATGGACATGACGCAGATTGCTGGTCGGCCAGGACGGGCGAAGGGCGAGATCATCGAAGTGGCGGGTCGCGTGCTCGATCCGTCGGGCAAGCCGGTGCCGGGCGCGCGGATCGATATCTGGCAAGCCAATGCCGCCGGGCGATATGCCCATAAGGGCGATATCAGTGACAAGCCGCTCGACCCGGATTTTCAGGGGCTTGCGATTTTGAAGGCCGATGCCGAGGGGCGATATCGGGTGCGCACGGTGCGGCCGGGCGTCTATCCTGCCGGAAGGCTTGGCTTCAACCGCGCGGCGCATATTCATTTCAGTGTGGATGGCCAGCACGACCGGCTGGTGACGCAGATGTATTTTGCCGATGACAAATGGCTGGCCCAGGACAAGGTTCTGCTTGCTGACCTGGACGGCAGAGGGGCGCCGTGGCCGGACGCGATCTTTGGGCAGAAGAGCGCCGGAACGAACGGTGCAGCGGCTTACGGTTTCGATATTGTGCTGGCGGTGGGATGAGCTAACCCAGCAGCCTGGCCGCCAATGGCGCGAAATAGGTGAGGACGCCCGAGCAGCCGGCGCGTTTGAAGCCCAACAGTGTTTCGAGGACGGCGCGGTCGCGGTCGAGGACGCCGGCGGCTACAGCGGCCTGCATCATCGCGTATTCGCCGGAGACTTGATAAGCGAAAACGGGCACGTCGAAATGGTCGCGGACGGCGCGGACGATGTCGAGATAGGGCATGCCGGGTTTGACCATCACGCTGTCGGCGCCTTCGGCGATGTCGAAGGCCACTTCACGTAGCGCCTCGCGGGCGTTGGCGGGGTCCATCTGATAGGTTTTCTTGTCGCCCTTGAGGTATCCGCCGCTGCCGACGGCGTCGCGGAAGGGGCCGTAGAAGGCCGATGCATATTTGGCGGCGTAGGCCATGATCTGGACATTGTCGAAGCCTTCGGATTCGAGGCCGGCGCGGATGGCGGCGACGCGGCCGTCCATCATGTCGCTGGGCGCGATGATGTCGGCGCCGGCGCGGGCCTGGTTGAGCGATTGGCCGACGAGGACTTCGACCGTCACATCGTTGAGGATGCGGCCGTCGTCGTGCATCAGGCCGTCATGGCCGTGACTGGTGTAGGGATCGAGGGCGACATCGACGAGGACGCCGAGGCCGGGGGCGGCGTCTTTCAGCGCCTTGATGGCCTGGCAGACGAGATTGTCGGGGTTGAGGGCTTCAGCGCCGTCTTCGCTGCGCAGGTGGCCCTGGGTGTTGGGGAAGAGAGCGATGCAGGGGATGCCCAGCGCGACGGCTTCGCGGGCGGCGGCGGCGAGATTGTCGACCGAGAGGCGGTTGACGCCGGGCATGGTTTTTATGGGATCGGTGACGCCTGTGCCTTCGGTGACGAAGATCGGCCAGATGAGGTCTGCCGGGGTGAGGGTG
>JANPEP010000203.1:0-16521 GCA_031422995.1 Polymorphobacter sp.
CGCGCCAAGATCGCCCAGAAACTCGGCGAGGAAGCCGTCGAAACCGTCATCGCCGCCATGGGCACCGATCGCGCCGAGCTGGTTTCCGAAGCCAGCGACCTCATGTTCCACCTCGCCCTGCTCCTCGCCGACGCCGGCCTCAGCTTCGACGACATCCGTACCGAACTCGCCCGCCGCGAAGGCATCTCCGGCCTCAGCGAAAAAGCCAACCGCAAACCCTGATGCGCCGCGCCGCGGGCCCGGCCATCACCATCCCCCTCGCGCTCATCCTCGCCGCCTGCGCCACCAATCCCGCCACACCCCCGCCGCCACCTCGTCCGGCCCCCGCAACCCCTGCCGATTGGCCCGCCCCACTCCCCGCCAGCCTCACCGGCCCCGAACGGATCTGGCATCTGCGCGCCGCCCTCAACGTAGCCGCGCTCAGCTGCCCATCGAAAACCGGCCCCGCCATCGTCCGCAACTACAACGACTTGCTCAAGTCCCGAAAATCCCTTCTCGCCGCCGCCTACCAGGCCGAAATCCGCCAATTCCAGCAAGCGGGCGGCCCTGATTGGCAAGCCAGCTTCGATCGCTACATGACCAAACTCTACAACCGCTACGCCTGGCCCCCCGCCCAGTCCCGCTTTTGCACCACCGCTGACACTATCGCCACACAGGCCTTGCAAACACCTGCCTATGATTTCGAGCCCTTCGCCAGCAACGCTCTCGCCCGCATCGAACAAGCCCTCGCCTACACAGCCCCCACCGAATCCGCCGCCCGCGTTGTCGTCGCACCGATGCAGTCCACCACCCCCTGGCGCATCCAACTTGGCGCCTTCACCGGACAACCGGCTGCCGCCGCCGCCTGGACCCAAATCCAATACCGCCTCCCCGGCCTCGCCACTTACATCCCTCACTTCGAACCCGTCCCCACCAAACCCGGCCTCGTCCGCCTCCAGATCGGCAACGCCACAAATCGCGGTAGCACACTCACACTCTGTGCCCTTGCCGCCGCCGGCGGCTTCGACTGCATCCCGGTTCGTCCAACCGGGAGGCCATAAATATCACCAATATTATCAGTAGGTTATTTTAAATTCGTGATCCGGTTGCATATTTCCTTAGCCGCACTTTCCTCACTTTCGGGTGATCGCAAGACCGTCAAAACGGCTTCACCACAACCAGAATCACCACCACGATGGTCACCAGTGAAGGGATCTCGTTCACCAACCGTAATCTCCGCTCGGAATACGGCCGTTCCCCCGCGGCAAAGCGTTTCGCCGTCCTGATCATCCAGCTATGAAACCCCGAAAGCCCGAGAACGAACACTAGCTTTGCCCACAGCCATGGCGGCCAACCTAGCTGAAACCCCAGCGCCACCCCAAGTACCCAGACGACCACCAGACCCGGATTCAGGATGATGCGCTTCAACCGCGCGCAGCGTTCCGCCCACAACGCATTCTCCGCCGATCCTGCCGGCACCGGATGCCAATAGACCAGAAACCGCGGCAGCATGAACATCCCCGCCATCCAGAAGATCACGAAGATGACATGCACTGCCTTGATCCAAGGATAGGCGTCCCCAAGCCAGCCGACGAACATCAAAACGGCTTTCGCAGCATCGCCATCAATTGTTCGACATGTGCAATCGGTGCATCGGGCAAAATCCCATGCCCCAGATTAAACACATGCGGTCGCTCGTCGAACGCGGCGCGGATCCGGTTGACGGCGCTGACCAGCGCATCCCCCCCCGAAATCAGTGCGAGAGGATCAAGATTGCCTTGTACAGGCATGCCCGGCGGCAGAATGGCATCGGCCCATTCGGGATCGATCGTCTCGTCAAGTCCCACAGCATCGACTCCGGTTTCGGCGGCATAGGCTGCCAATTTCGCACCAGCGCCTTTGGGAAAACCGATGATCGGCACATCACCGTGCCGCACCATCAACCGCCCAACAATATCGGCGGTAGGTGCGATCACCCAGCGTTCGAACTGCGCCGGCGACAACGTGCCTGCCCAGCTGTCGAACAATTGCACCGCCTGTGCTCCGGCTTCGATCTGCCCCGAGAGATAGTCGACGGTCACTGCGATGATCTTGTCGATCAATGCCTGGAATCCCGATGGATCGGCATAGGCCAGCCGCCGTGTTTCGCCCTGGTCCTTGCTGCCATGGCCGGCGACCATGTACGTCGCGACCGTCCACGGCGATCCAGCAAAGCCCAGCATCGTCGTCTCCGGCGCCAATTGCGCCTTCACCTTGGCAACGGTTTCATAGATTTTCGCCATGTACTCGGGCTTTGGTGCCAGCGCATCGAAGCGCGCGTCGGACAGCGGTGGCGTCAGTTGCGGGCCCTCGCCGGGCCCAAAGGTCAAACCCTGACCCATGGCATGCGGTACGATGAGGATATCCGAAAACAGGATCGCCCCATCCATACCGAACCGCCGGATCGGCTGCATGGTGATCTCGGCGGCCGCATCGCTGTCATAGACCAGGGCCAGGAACCCGCCCTTTTCGGCACGCAGCGCCCGATATTCCGGCAGATATCGCCCTGCCTGCCGCATCAGCCACACCGGCGGCGGGTCACGGCGTTCGCCTTTCAGCACGGCAAGCAAGGGCGGGTCGGTAAGTGGTTTCATCGAAATCATCTACGTTCTTTCAAGGCCGATGCACCACCGGTCAAGGGGGTGCGGCCTAGCGACAACAATCACTTTTTTTCAAAGAATCTTGATGAAAAGTGATTGTACTAGTGCGCTAGCCATTTCGGGATAAATCGCTTCCCGGCATTTCATCCACAATCACCCTGTCGCCCAATCCTGTGACTCCCCGCGAGTCGCGCAAATTATCCCCGTTATCCACAGCAGGCCTTGTGGAGTCTTCCACCTCTGGATGGCCTGTTGGCGACTCCGGGGGAATAACGGCGAACGCCCGTGAAACTTGCTATAAATACTCCTTGCCCCCTCCCGCCACCCCGGCCTAACCCAGTCACTCCATGCTTATCCCCAGTTTTGCCCCCGACTCTTTCTGCGGCCAACGGCGGTTCTCCATATGATCGCCGATCGCCACAAGTTGCATCTCCACCTTGTCAGCGATTCAACCGGCGAAACGCTCGAATCAGTCGCCAAGGCCGGCCTCGCCCGCTTCGAAGGCGTCGAAGCCATCAAGCATTTCTGGCCAATGGTGCGCTCCGAAGGTCACCTCGACCGCGTCATTGAAGAAATCGCCCGCCGTCCTGGCCTCGTCATCTACACCCTGGTCGATGGCGGCGTTCGTGAACGTCTTGAACAACGCTGCGCCACCCTTGGGTTGCCGCTGGTCTCTCCACTTGATCCTACCATCAGCGCCCTTTCGGAACTGCTGGGTCAGGTAGCCACCCGTCGCCCCGGACGACAGCATGTCATGGACGCGGCCTATTTTCAGCGCGTGGATGCCATCAACTACACCATGGTCCATGATGACGGCGCCCAACATGACGATTGGGAGGAAGCCGATATCGTCCTCGCTGGCGTCTCGCGCACCTCCAAAACCCCGACTTCCATTTATCTCGCCAACCGCGGCTATAAAACAGCCAACATCCCCATCGTCCCCCAATCCCCGCCCCCAGCCAGCCTGTTTTCTCTCAAATCCCCACTCGTCGTCGGCCTCACTACCGCGTCTGATCGCCTCATCATGATCCGTCGCAACCGCTTGCTCACCCTCGGCCAATCCCCCGATACCGCTTATGTCGACCCCGGCACCGTCGATTCCGAAGTCGCCTTTGCCCGCCGCCTGTTTGCCGACAATGACATTCCAGTCATTGATGTCACCCGTCGTTCGATCGAGGAAACTGCCGCCGCCATTATCAACCTCGTCCAAGCCCGCGCCGACAAGGCTGCCGACGACAAGGCGGAAAACGAAGCCCCGGCGGACCAACGCGCTGCCAAAACATGATCATCCTCGCCAGCCAGAGCGCCGCCCGGCGCGCCATGCTCACTGCCGCTGGCGTTGCCTACACGGCGCTCCCCGCCAACATCGATGAAGACGCCATAACGGCAGGCCTCCTCGCCGAATCCGCCGCACCTGAAAAAATCGCGGAAACCCTCGCCGAGCTGAAAGCCGTCAAGGTCTCCCAGCGTCACCCCGGCACGCTGGTTCTCGGTGCCGACTCAGTCGCCGTGACCGCTGATAACACCCTGCTGGCCAAGCCCGAAACTCGCGCCCGCGCCGAAACGCAGTTGGCAAGACTCAGCGGCACCACCCATCGCCTCATCTCATCTGCTGTCATCGCCGAAAACGGTACTCCCGTCTGGCGCGCTGCTTCCGCCGCCCGCTTAACAATGCGCCACTTGTCCAAATCCTTTATCGCCGACTATCTTGATGCCGAAGGCGCTGCCGTTCTGGGCTGTGTCGGCTGCTATCGTATCGAAGGTCTGGGTGCGCAATTGTTCACCTTGATTGACGGAGATCAGTTCACCATCCGCGGTCTGCCGATGCTGGCGTTGCTCGATTATTTGCGTGTGCGGGGAGTGTTGGCGCGATGACCTCAGAGACCATGCCCTATGCCGAGGTCATTGGCGATCCGATATCCCATTCGAAATCGCCGCTCATCCACAATTTCTGGCTCGAAAAACTCGGGCTGGAGGCCGAATATCGCGCCACCCATGTTCGTGCCGATGGCCTTGGCGCCTACTTCTCCAGAGCTCGCACAGATCCTGCCTGGCGCGGCTGCAACGTCACCATCCCCCACAAGACATCTGTGCTTACCTTCGTCGCCAGCACCTTGCGTAGTGCCAAGCAAGTCGGCGCCGCCAACATCGTCTATCCCGCTGCAAAAGGCTTCATCGGCGCCAATTCCGATGTCGACGGGGTTCTTGAAAGCCTCGGCGCTGGTGCTTTGCAACGCGACGCCGGCATCACCTGCCTCATCGGCGCCGGCGGCGCCGCCCGTGCTGCCCTTTACGCCCTTGAAGTCGCCGGCTTCCGCGATCTGCGCGTCATTGCCCGCCGCCCCGCCCGCGCCAGCGAACTGCTCGATCGCTTCGGCATGGCCGCAACCGTGCTCGATTTTGAAAACGCCGATATCGCGCTCCGCGGCGCCAACACCGTCATAAACGCCAGCCCGTTGGGCATGAATCACCAGGACCGCATGCCCTTCACCGTTCTTGATTCCCTGCAATTCACCGCGCCCGATGCGATGGTTTTCGATATGGTCTATGCTCCGCTCGAAACTGAACTCCTCGCTGTCGCCCGCGCCCACGCCCGCCGCCCTGTTGATGGCCTGACCATGCTCATCGGCCAGGCCGACCAGGCCTTTCAACTGTTTTTCCAGGCCGAGGCCCCGCGTGAGCATGATGCCGAACTTCGGGCCTTGCTCACCGCATGATCATCATCGGCCTTACCGGGTCGATCGGCATGGGCAAATCCACCGTCGCTGCCATGTTCGAGCGCGCCGGCATCCCGATCTTCGATGCAGATGCCAAGGTCCGCGCCGTCCAGGGCCCCGGTGGCCGTGCCCTTGCCGCCATCGAGGCCGAATTTCCCGGCACCACCCACTCCCATGGTCTCCACCGCGAAAAACTCGGGAGCCAGGTCTTCGGCAACCCCAATGCTCTCAAACGCCTCGAATCCATCCTGCATCCGCTGGTGGCGGAGGCACAATCCGCCTTCCTTGGCGCCCATCGCCAAAAAGACGCCGTCATTCTCGACGTGCCGCTGCTTTTCGAAAAAGGCGGATCGAAACGCTGCCACCTGACTATCGTGGTCAGCGCGCCATTGCGGGTCCAACGCGCCCGCGTCCTCGCTCGCTCCGGCATGACCCCCGCCAAATTCGCCGCCATCCTCAAGACCCAGATGCCCGACACCGAAAAACGCGCGCTCGCCGATATCGTCATCGAAACAGGCCGCGGACGCCGATACACTTGGCTCGCTGTGCAAAACGTGGTGAAGGGCCTCCGGCGGGAGGGGGCTTGAGGCTCCTTCACCCCCAATTGTCAGTTTGGCGCCCAATCGCTACATCTACCCCATGACCGGCATCCGCGAAATCGTCTTCGACACCGAAACCACCGGCATTTTCCCCGGCGATGGCCATCGCATCGTCGAACTCGGCGCCATTGAGATGATCGACAAGATTGTCACGGGCCGCAGTTTCCACACCTATGTCGATCCCGAGCGTCCCATGCCCAGGGATGCCCAGGCGGTTCACGGCTTAAGCACGGATTTCCTCACCGGCCAGCCGGTGTTCGAGATGATCATCAATGATTTCCTTGCTTTCATTGAGGACTCGCCCCTCGTCGCCCATAATGCTGCGTTTGACATGGAATTTCTCAATTGGGAGTTGAAGCGCGCCCGCATGCCGCTCATCCCACACACCCGCGCCATCGACACGCTTGAAATCTCGCGCAAGATCAATCCCGGCGCCAAACATACCCTCGATGCGCTGTGCAACCGTTATGGCATCGATCTGTCGGGTCGCACGAAACACGGCGCACTAGTCGATGCCGAACTTCTCGCGCGGGTCTATGTCGAACTGACCGGCGGCCGTCAGATCGGCTTCGACCTTGCCTCAACGGCCGTCGTCGAAGACCTCCCTGTCGAACGCATCAATTTCGGCATCCGCGATCATGTCGCGCTTCCTGAAGAACTCGAGTCGCATTCTGCTTTTGTCGCCAGCCTCAAAGACCCCCTCTGGCTGCAATAATGCCCTCCTCCCGCCTGCGGGACAGGCTAGAGACGCGCCCCTAGGCGTGGCCCGGATGAGGGTGTTCTTTCTTCGCCACCAACGCCAATTACCACCCAACGACAGTGACGACTTCGTCATTCAGCCGCGCTACACTCCCTTCACTGTTCCCTATCGCGCCAGCGGTCATTGACCGCCGACGGGCCGGGGCATAGAGCGACCGCCCGCCGCGACGCGGGACAAAGTGCAGGAGACACGCATGGACATTCGCATCTCGGGCCATCAGGTCGATACTGGCGCCGCTTTCTCCGCTCATGTTCGTGAACGTCTCGGCGCCATGATCGAAAAATATTTTCCCCGCGCCATCTCGGCCCATGTCACCCTGGGGCCGGCGCCCTACGGCCAATTCTCCTGCGATATCGTCATGCATGTCATGGCCGATATCATACTAAAGGGCGGAAACCGGGCGGAAACCGCGCATATCGCCTTTGATGGCGCCGCCGATCGCATCGATAAACAGCTGCGCCGTTACATGCGCCGTCTCAAGGACCGTCACGGCCCCGGCGCAGATCGCGCCACCGAACGCGCCATCAGCGCCGTCAACGACAATGCCGATTACAAGGTTTTTGCCGCCGCTCCCGATGAAGCCGAAGCCAGCAGCGATCACCCGTTGGTCATCGCCGAAACCCGCGTCGATATTCCCGAAGCCAGTGTTGGCGATGCGGTGATGATGCTCGATCTGCGCAACACCAACGCACTGCTCTTCGTCAATTCGATGAGCGGGGACCATAATATGGTCTATCGGCGTGATGATGGCAGCATCGGCTGGGTGGAACCCAGAAAAGCCGCGGCCGTTGTAGCCAAATGACCATGAATTCCGGCTTCGCCGATCTTGTCGGCGCCGATTCTATCGTTCTCGGCCTCGAGGCCGCCGGCAAGGACAGCTTGCTGGCGGCATTGGCCGCTGTTGCCGCCGCCGATACCGGGCTTGCCGCCTCCACCATTCTTGAACGTGTGCGTGAACGCGAATCGCTTGGCCCCACCGGATTTGGTCAGGGTGCCGCGATCCCGCACGCCCGGCTCGCCGGGCTGGATGACGTCATCGCCGTCGTCGCGCGGCTGGCAATCGGCATCGAATATGGCGCTCTCGATGGCGAACCCGTCGACATGGCGGTGCTGCTGCTGTCGCCCGAAGGCGCTGGAGCTGATCATCTCAAGGCTTTGGCCAGGGTCAGCCGCGCACTGCGTGATCCTGTCACTCTGGCTGCGATGCGCGATGCGGGTGATTTTGATGCCATGCGCACCGCTATAGGCGCACAGGGAGTCGCCGCCAGCCAGCGGGCCGCTTGACGGCGCGACTCGCCAGTTCGGTCAAGGTCTCAGCGCTGCTGCGGCGCGTCGATGCTGCCGGCGGCTTTGGTGCGGTGCTTGCCAGAGGCGATACAACAGCTGGCAGCATCGCCGTCGTCACGCGCATCGATGGCGCCGATACACTGCTGTCGCCGATGTTTGCGGCAACCGGTGGCTATGAATGGGTCGAAGTTGCTGCCGCAGAAGCGATTCCCGGCTGGATCGAACGTGCACGGCGCAACGACCCCGACCTGTGGGTGGTGGAACTGGACATCCCGGACGCCGCACGGTTCGTCGCCGAAACGCTCGGCGACGATTGACCATAAGCATTATTCTACGCTTCAGATGGGTCATTAGTTGCACAGTCCTTGGGCGGACCGTGCCAAGTTGACCTAAGCGGACCGGACCGGGCTTCAGCCCAGCCAAGGATGACATAGCTTCCAGCTTGTTTTGGGGAGCATCATCCGGAAGCGGACCCGGATATGGCCGTGCACGATTGTTTTTGAATGTTGTCCGTCTTTCCTGTCGTCAGCGCTGCGACAAAACGCCTGATCACCCTTGTTGCCGCCAGCGCACTACTTCTTGCTGCCGGCCAGGTGCCACAATCCGATACTGTTGTTGGCGGCCCGACGATTTCCGATCAAATCCTCGCCCCGTTGTCCGCCGCCGAAGCCGCAGCATCGGCTGCCGCGCTCGCTGCCACAACCCCGGCCGATATTGCTGCCGCTGTCCGCTCTCGCAACGCAGTCGTCAATGATGACGATGCCGTTACGTTTGCCGCTCCTGCCGACATCGATGCGGCGCCGGCGGTTCGCCCCGCCAAGCTGATGACGCTCATCGCCTCGATGGACAGCGCCGCGACCGCCGTATCGCAGGATCGCGAACTGCATTGCCTCGCCAACGCCGTGTATTTCGAATCGCGCGGCGAACCTGTCGAAGGTCAACTCGCGGTTGCCCAAGCCATCATCAACCGCGTCGAATCCGGTCGTTATGCCAGCACCATTTGCGGCGTCATCAACCAGCCCAGGCAATTCAGTTTCGATCGCACTCGCACCCCGGCCGCAGGTCGTGACTGGAACACCGCCCGCGCCATCGCAAAGATTGCCGCCAACGACATGTGGGACGAAGTCGCGCCACGTGCCCTGTCGTTCCACGCCGTCCGCGTGTCGCCCAACTGGGCCGGCAAAACCCGCGTCGCCCAAATCGGCAACCACGTCTTCTACCGCTAATCATACTTCCCCTTCCACCTTGGGACGAGGGCAACTCGGCTTCAACCGAGCGGAAGAAGCGCCGAAAGGTTCGGCTTGGCCAATGATTGCTTTCCCTTGTCGTTCCCCTTGTGTTCTGCCATCCTCCCCCCATGCAACTTACTGCCCCCGACGTGCTGCGCGGTGTCTGCCGCCTCCTCGTCCGCGCCGGCATCGCGCCACTTTCGGAGGTGCCGCTTGGCTGCGGCCGCCGCGCAGACATTCTCGGCCTCGATGCCCAGGGCCGGCTGACCCTCGTCGAAATCAAGGTCAGCCTTGCCGACCTGCGCGGCGACCGCAAATGGCCCGACTATCTCGCCTATTGCGACCGCTTCTTCTGGGCCGTCCCTGCCGGCTTCCCGCTCACCCTCTTCGACACCGATGAATTCGCTCCCGCCCGCACCGGGCAAATCGTGGCGGACCGCTATGATGCAGAAGAACTCCGCCTCGCCCCATGGGTGCTCCTTAACACCGCCCGCCGCCGCGTCGAAACTCTCCGCTTCGCCCGCCGCGCTGCGACGCGCATTGTCGGCCTCGCTGATCCCGAAGCCGTCATGCCGATGGAGGATTAGGACACGCACAAGCCCATGAAAAAACACTATATGGGTTACACGACGATCGCCACGCTATTTGACACCGCTGGAACACGCAGTCGCTGCGAAAGTTCGAAAACCGCGACACCAGCGCGACCGACTAGCCTTCCTGGCTTTACGGATTCGGCATAACGAAATGCGGCCTGCCGGCACGATGCCGCCGATGGCACCGCGACTTCCCGTGAATCACCCTTTGAAGCCCCTTCGTATACCCTATCGAGGGGAACGTTTGGCTAATATTCGCTGTAATGTTCGCCGGTGCATTTTCAACCGCCGCGCGGTTTCGGACACGTTGCGGTCGCACAGTTCATAGACCCGCTGGATATGCTCCCACCGCACTCGATCGGCAGACATTGGCTCGGGCGGCGCTTCAGGACGCTCTCCCGCTTCAGCCGACAGCGCGCGGACGATGTCCTCGGGGTCGGCAGGCTTGGCGAGATAATCGACCGCCCCGGCCTTCACCGCCGCTACTGCGGTCGCCAGATTGCCATATCCGGTCAACATGACGATCCGCACATCGGGTGACAAGGCGCGCAATTCTGCAACAAGATCAAGACCGTTGCCGTCTTCAAGCCGCATGTCGACCACCGCGTGTCCGGGCTTCAACCTTGCCGCTTCAACCCGCGCTTCGCTCAAGCTGCCGACAGCGGTCACGGCAAAGCCCTTGCGGTTGAGCATGATCTGCAACCGTTGCCGAAACGGCGCATCGTCGTCGACGAGCAGCAACGGTAAACCCGGTGCCGCCTCGGTTTCGGGGGTCGTGGCCATTGGCGTCACTCCTGTTCAATCACTTCGATATGCGCCCGCGGCCAGCGCACGTCCACCTGCGCGCCGCCGTCACTACGGTTGCGGAATGCCAGCCGCCCGCCGGTCCGTTCCAGCAAGGTCGTGGCGATGAAGATGCCCAACCCTGTGCCGCCGGCGCCCGAATGTGACGGCCCCAGGTCGGGCTCACCAAGGTGCGGAAGGATGTCACTGGCAAAACCGCTGCCGTCATCCATGACCATTATACTGATTTCATTGGCGTTCGTTGCGGCACGCAGCTCCACAACCGATCCGGCATGGCGCACCGCATTGGCCACCAGATTCTGCAATCCATGCAGCAGTTCCGGCGACCGCCGTACCATAGGCTGTGGTGACGGTGCGACAACATGCACCGGCACCCGTGTCGGGATCATGCCATGCGCCACTTCGTGGAGGAGCACATCGAGCCCCAGCATGGCAAAGGGGTCCTCGGCCTCCGCCCGGCGGGCGATGCGTATCAGGATGGCGCGGCTTCGTGCCGTTTCCGACTCGAGCAAGCGGATGTCGTCGCCAAATTCCGGATCGTCGCCCAATGCCTCGGCAAGGCTATGGGCAATAAGGGTTATTGTTCCCAGCGGGCCGCCAAGTTCATGCGCTGCGGCGGCTGCCAGGCTGCCCAGCGCCGACATCTTGGCCTCCCGCGTCAACGCTGCTTCGGTCGCGACCAGCGCCCGGGCCCGATCGCGCGCTTCGGCCGAGACCATCCATAAGTAGATGCCCAGGAACCCGACGGCCAGCGCGAGCGAAACCGCCACCCCGAACCTGTAAACAGCGGGAAAATCGGGCGGTGTGCCATCCCAGGGCAAGGGCCGTGCCCACAGCCAAAGGACAATCAATATAACGCCGGCAAGCGCACCCAGAATGGCCATCGCCCGTGCCGGCAAAAGGGTCGCTGCGATGGTGACCGGAACGATGAGCAGGATGGCAAAGGGGTTGGCGAGGCCGCCGGTAAGGAACAGCAACACGCCGGCCTGTACCAGGTCGAAGGCCAGATGCAGCGTCAGGTCGCGCCCCTGCAACCGGGCATTGCGGCCATACAACGTCATCAGACCGATATTGAGCACCGCCGAAGCCAGCACTGCGGCAATCAGCGAGGGCCAAAGCAGCGGATAGCCTAGATACAGGCCAACAAAGACCAATGTGACGAACTGCCCGCCGATGGCGATCCAGCGCAAGGTCGCCAGCGTGCGAACCCGCACACCGGGTCTGTCGAACGCAGCAGCAGCAATGGAGGGTCTTTCCATCGGGATGCTCTAGTCCGGAATGCCGTGCCGGGCCATGCGGCAAAGGCGCAGCGCTACAGCGAGGGCCCCTGCGCCGGCTTCATAGTTCTCACCGGCACATCCTTCAACAATCGGGCAACCGCCGTGGCGCGCGGATCGGCGCTGGCTAGGGCGCGGGCAGACGAGCCACTGTTGTCGTTGATGTCGGGATTGGCTCCAGCATCGAGCAGCAGCTTGGCGGTGAAGCTGTCGCGGTTCTGCACCGCCTTTTGCAGCGCTGTCTCACCAAGCCGATTCTGCAAGTCGACCTGCGCCTTGACGGACGTCAGGATTCGAACGCCATCAGCCCATCGCACCTGCGTGGCAAGCATCAACGGCGTGTTGCCCTCGCGGTCACGGGCGTTGGCGTTGGCGCCTTCCTGTAGCATGAACCCGACCCAGGCGGCATCTGATCGCTTGGTGGCAATATGAAGGCCGGTCTCGCCGGTATCATTGTCCCGGGTATTGACGATGGTATTGGCACCCGGTTTGTCCATGATCTCCTTGGCCTTGGCGGCGTCCTTCTCGCGCACGGCCTTGAGGAAGTTATAGCTGTCCGAAAACTGTGCCGCCGCCGGCACCGCCATGCCCAGCGCGGCTATAGCCAGCCCTATGGTCATCCACCGCATCGACAAGTCAGCAACTCCACCCTATTTCGCCATCATGCCTTCGCATAAACCCGACAACGTCCAATGAACAGCTTTCGCCGCTGGCTGTTGCTGAGCCTTGCTGTGTTGCTGGCTGCAGGGCTTGGCTGGATACGCTTTACTGCCCCCCCTGCAGGCAACTTGACAGGGTCAAGTCTTGGCGGTGCGTTCGCATTGACCAATCAGGATGGCGTGGCTGTCACCGATACGGATTTTGCTGGCAAATACAGGTTGATGTACTTCGGGTATACCTCGTGTCCGGATGTCTGCCCGACAGATGTTGCGTTGATTGCCAAAGGTTTAAAAGCCTATGAAGCCGCACAGCCTGGGCGTGCGGCACGGGTCCAGCCAATCTTCGTCACTGTTGATCCCGAGCGCGATGACTCAGTTGCGCTGAAGGCCTTTGTGGGCGCGTTTCACCCGCGGCTGGTCGGATTGACCGGCACACCCCAGCAGGTTGACGCTGCTCGCAAAGCCTTTGGTATCTATGCCAAAAAAGTTGAAACCAGCGATCCGGTATTTTACCTGATGGACCATTTTGCGGTGATCTACCTGTTCGGGCCGGATGGCAAACCCATTGCCTTCCTGCCGCACGGTTCGACAGCGCAGGAGGTGACAGCAATGCTGGAAACCTATGTCAGATAGGCCGTTCTGGGAGACGGTGCCGTTGTACCGGATGAGCCGGGAGCAGTGGGAAAGCCTTTGCGACGGTTGTGGCAAATGCTGTGTCCACAAGCTGGAGGATGACGAGACCGGGCAGATTTTCCCTACGAACGTCGCTTGTCGATTGCTCGATCCGGCGACGGCGAAGTGCAAGGATTATGCGAACCGCCGGGCGCATGTGCCGGAATGCGTGCGGCTGACGCCGTCGAAACTCGACACGATCGACTGGCTGCCGGTGTCGTGCGCCTATTTGCGGGTGCATCGCGGCCAAGGGTTGGCGGATTGGCATCCTCTGATTTCGGGCGATCCGGATTCGGTGCATCGGGCCGGTATTTCGGTGCGAGGCAAGACAGTGAGCGAGGATGCTGTCGGCGATCTGGAGAACCATATCATCGAGGGTGAGCTCTGAATTTCTTTCGCCGCGCCGAGTTGCCGGCGACGGTTGATGTCGCCGGACGAGTGCTGCCCGTGGTAGCCGAGCGGCGGCGTGGGGCGCGGGGCATCAAGTTGCGGGCCGACAGTGTGCAGGGCGTCGTGCGGCTCAGCCTGCCAGCGCGCGGCGGGGTGGCCGAGGCGTTGACGCTGCTGGAGCGGCATGGCGAGTGGTTGGCGGCGCAGGTGGCGGGGTGGCCGAAGCCGGTGCCGTTCGTACCCGGTGCGTTGATTCCATTTGATGGGGGGCAGTTACGGCTGGTGTGGCACCCCGGCCATTCGCGGCAGCCGCGACGGGAGGGTGAGGCTTTGGTGGTCGGCGGGCCGGAATCGATGCTGGCGGGGCGAACGCTGTGCTGGTTGAAGGCGGCGGCGCTGGCCGATGTCGAGGCGGCGACGCATCGGCTGGCCGGCGTCATTGGTCGGACGGTAGCGCAGGTGCGGGTTGGCGATCCGAGGGCGCGTTGGGGCAGTTGTGCCAGTGGCCGGTCGGCGGCGGGTGGGCGCATTGCGTATAGCTGGCGGTTGATCCTGGCGCCGGGGTTCGTGCGCGGCAATGTGGTGGCGCATGAGGTGGCGCATCTGGTGCATGGCAATCATGGGTGTGATTTCCATGCGTTGTTGGCGCAGCTTGACCCGCATGAGGCGAGCAGCCGGCGGTGGTTGCGGCGGCATGGCGCCGGGTTGCACTGGGTGGGGCGTGATGAATAGCGATTGGAAACCGAAGCGGGCGCTGGCGGCCCGGCGGATCGCCGTGATCGTTAATGGCAAGTCGCGGCGCGGGCGGGCCTTGTTCGAGGCGGCATGCGATGGGTTGCGGGCGCGGGGGTTCGATGTCGTGGCCGCCCATGCGGTGAGGCGGCCCAAGGACATGGGGCGCATAATGGCCGAGGTGATCGCCGCCGGGCATGATGTGATTGCGGTGGGCGGCGGTGATGGGTCGTTGGCGGCAGCGGCGGGGCGGATGGCGCGCAAGCCGTTGTTGATGGCGATATTGCCGTTGGGGACGGCCAACAGTTTTGCCCGCACCCTGGGGATCGAACCCGAGCTGGAGCCGGCGCTGGATGTCATTGCCGGTGGGGATTGCGCTCGTGTCGATGTTGTGCGGATTGGCGACAGTTTCTTTGTCAATTCGGCGACCATCGGTGTTCCGGCGCGGATCGCCGAGGATATTCCGCCGGGGTTGAAACGCTGGTTCGGGCGGCTGGGCTATCTGGGGTATGGGATATACAAGTTTCTGACTATGCAGTCGTTTCAGGCGCGGATCAGCATCCCTGGACAACCTGATAATGTGGACCGGGTGATGGAGATCCGGATCGGCAACGGGGCGTATGTTGGCGGACTACGGGTGATCGATGGCGCCGATCCAGAGAGCCGGGATGTTGTCATTCATCTGGTGCGTGGTCGGTATCGGGCGGCGCTTGCCGGCGTGTGGGCGAGCAACCTGGCGGGGTGGAAGCCGGCGAAGGGCCGGGTGAAGGAAATAAGGGCGACGACGTTTACGTTGTCGTGCACGCCGGAGCAGCCGATCTCGGTCGATGGCGAGACCGGGATGCGGACGCCGGTGACGGTGACGGTCGAGCCGGGGGCGCTCAACCTGATCGTGCCGAAGGGGTCGGATGCGACAACGCGGGCGGCCGAAAGTGAGGAAAGTTAGGCCAAGGACGTTTTCAGAGACCTGCTGCCGTGAGCATAGCGGAGGCGCCGCGTTCGGCTTCGTCGGAGGTGGTGCGGAGCAGAGCGAGGAGCTCGCGGCCGGTGCCAACGGGAGCTGGCGGGGGTGTTGCCGGGGTGCGGGCGGGGAGATCGGCGGTGGTGCCGAGTTCGCCATTGTGCGCGCAGAGCCGGATGATGTCGCCGTCGCGCAAATAGGCGAGCGGGCCGCCGCCTTGCGCCTCGGGGCTGACGTGGATGGCGGCGGGCACCTTGCCGCTGGCGCCCGACATGCGGCCATCGGTGACGAGCGCGACCTTGAAGCCGCGATCCTGGAGGACGCCGAGCGCCGGGGTGAGCTTGTGGAGTTCGGGCATGCCGTTGGCGCGTGGACCCTGGAAGCGGACTACGACGATGACGTCGCGGTCGAGTTCGCCGGCCTTGAAGGCGGCGAGCACGTCATTCTGGTCGGAGAACACCCGCGCCGGGGCTTCGATGGTCCAGCGATCGTCGGTGACGGCGCTGGTCTTGAAGATGGCGCGGCCGAGGTTGCCCTTGACCAGCCGCATCCCGCCATCGGGTGAGAAAGGGGTCGCGACGGGGCCAAGCACAGTGGGATCGCCGCTGATGGCGGGGGTTTGTTCCCAAGTGACGGTGTCGCCATCCTTGGCCGGGGTCTTGGTCCAATCGGCGAAGTTGTGGCCGATGGTGGTGATATCGGGGTGGGCGAGGCCGGCGCCGAGCAGTTCGCGGATGACATAGCCCATGCCGCCGGCAGCGTGGAAGGCGTTCACATCGGCGGCACCACCGGGATAGACGCGGGCGATGAGCGGGACAACGCTGGAGAGGCGGTCGAAATCCTCCCAATCGATGATGATGCCGGCGGCGCGGGCGATTGCGGGCAGGTGGATGGCGTGGTTGGTCGAGCCGCCGGTCGCCAGGAGCCCGATGATGGCGTTGATGATGGCCTTTTCATCGACGATCTTGCCCAAGGGGCGGGGATCGGTACCGTCATTGCCGATGGCGGCGAGACGGTGGATGGCGGCGCGGGTGAGGCCGTTGCGCAGCGCGTTGCCGGGGTTGACGAAGCTCGAGCCGGGGAGTTGCAGCCCCATCATCTCGAGCAGCATCTGGTTGGAATTGGCGGTGCCATAAAAGGTGCAGGTGCCGGCGCCGTGATAGCTCGCAGCTTCGGCATCGAGCAGCTCTTCCTTTGTTGCCTTGCCTTCGGCGAACAATTGC
>JANPEP010000204.1:0-3551 GCA_031422995.1 Polymorphobacter sp.
GCCCCCGAATCCTTCAAGAAGATCGCCACGCTTCATCCCTTCCCTGTTCGGTTCCGCCAGCATCTGGCGTCGTTGGTTCGCTGCCTCGCCTCAGGCGGGCGCTCCAACTTCGACACTCCAGCCGGCGATGCTTACCGTACCGCCCGCCACCAGCGCCTGCGCCGGGCAGGTCGTGACGTACAAAAGCCGCGACGTGCTGGCATCGAGCAGCGCCACATGATCCGCCGTACCCGCAGCAATCACTGCCAGGCCGGATTTGGCGGCAATGCTGACCTTGCGCCCGGAAACATCGCCAACCGCCAGGGTGAAATCCCCCGTCACCAGCGCCGCCTCTGCCAACCGCCCGGCATCCGCTGCGGCATAACTCGCCGGCTGGCCGTTCAATGCCACCATCCGCGTTGCAGCCCTGACAATGTTCAGGCTGCCATCCAGAACATCACTGTTTGCAAATTTGCCCATAGTCACTCTCCTGTTGCTTCAGTTTACCAGAATGGTTCTTTGGTCGACGCCAATATGCAATGTCAGCCAATCGCTTGCCGATCCTGCCGGCAACAACAGCGGCGGTCGCAGATAGCCAAAGCCCATCCTGCCGCTGCCCGGCAGAAGCCGCGTCGTCGCCTCAGGCTCGACAATCGGCTGCAAGCTCGAAAACCGGTGTATCGCCGGCACTGGCCGCAGCGCCAAATTCACGCCCACGACCGGACTGTCACTGCGAACGCCGTGGAGGGTCGGCGCCGGCGTCAACGCCAGCCGCAACCCGACAATCGTGCTGCTCGCCAGGCTCCCCGACCGGCCGCCAGTCGTCGCAAGATCCACCGCCAACGATGCCGCCACATAAGCACCCGCAGCCGACAGTGCCCGTCGCTCCTCGCCTGCCAGATCGCGATCACCATTGCCGCGCACAACACGCCCAGCCAGAAACGATGTCCCCGGCAACCGATAATTGCCGCCGCCCACGCCCGTGCCCAGGAACGACCGGTCATCCAGAAATGCCGGCGCGCCACCCACCACCCGCACACTGCGCAGGCCATAATATTCGAGTGCAAAATTGCCGGCGCCAGTACGGCCCGCATCGACATTGGCCTCATGACCCACACCATAAATGTGCGACCAGGCTTCGATCATATGGGGTCGATACCCGTCGGCCGTACCGCGCAACGTCGCCGTCGTGCTGTCCAGAAAGGCATCATGTTTTGTGGGAAACCAGTCAAAGAAATTATTCGCCGAACGATTGACAAACGCCTGATTCAAAAGCGTATTCGTCTCCGCTATCGTCGTTGGCAGCGGGTCGCTGTAAAACCCGTTGAACCGCTCTCCGACAAAGCTGTTGCCCTCGATGATGTTGTAACTCATCGTGGCGCTGCTATCCTCGCCAAACGACAGGAACGGCTGCGGGTCGGCGCCGATTTTTTCGCAAACATTCCCCATGAACACCGTGCGGCGCAAAGACGGGTTTGGCGTCCCCGCCGTCGCCGCCGGCAGCAACGCCGGCGTCCACACCCGCGCCCGCACAGATCGCAGGTCGTTGAACGCCGTTATGACATCCTCGGCCTGCCCCGCTTCGGTCGGCGCCCCCCAGCCCTGAACGATATTGATCGCCGTGCTGCCAACGCTTGTGTCCTCGCTGCTGCTGATGAACCGGTTGCGGGCAAACAACAGTCCCTGCGCCGATCGCGAATGCTCATTGCCCCTGAACAGCCCGCACCGCAGATTGCCCGAATTGACAACAAAGCCAGTCCGCCAGAATTTTGATCGCGTCGCCGCAATGTTCCACTGGCCCGCCACGATGCTTCCGCTGAACGGCGCAAACGTCGACGTTTCCGATCCAGCTTTGGCCCGCACCTCGATATTGTCGAACAATACCAAAGACGCACCACCAAGCACAGTCCCGCCGGTTTCCAGCGAAAGCGCCTGATATCGCATCCGCGTTGCGCGTGAAACCGCGTTCGCCCCGGTCTGCAAAATGCAATTCACCCGCGGGCTGGCATTGTCCGGATCGCCCATCACCCGCGGCGGAATCTCGGTGGTCGTCAACCCCGTCGTCACTGCCGTGCTGCCTGCGCCGCTGTGCGTCCCCACCGCCAGCACGATGTTCATCCCGTCGGTCGCCCGCGTCGCCGCCGCCTGGCCATTCGCCGCAACCAGCGTCCGGTTCAACAGGTAACCCGCCTGGATCGCCGTGTTGATGCTCGCCGGCCGCGATGCCACCGGCAAGGCCTTCGCCGCTGCCAGGCTGGCCGTCACCATCGCCGCACTCGCCGTCAACGTCCCAGCCGGGTCAACAAACGCCCATTGCCCGCTGTATCGCGTGCCCAACGGGTCATAACCGATCACCCAGGGCGACGCCGCGCTGTGGCGAAACCCCGCCAACCCCAAGCCGGTCATCGATCGCGTGCCCGCCGTATCCGTCGGCCGCATCGCCCCCAACCACGGATAAACCTCGGCATCACAGCGCAGCAACCCCGCCGTCAACGCCGTCGCCACCCCCGGATCGATGATCGCCGAATAACACCGCAACCCATCGCCATAGCTGTTGTCGGTGGACATTTCGGTCGCCCACACCGTCTTCACCGTCGTGCCGTCGGTCGCGGTAAACTTCACGCCCGCCACCGGCTCGAAACCTGCCGGATGGTGCGACGCCACGATCAACGAAACCCGAAACGCCCCCGCCGTCACCTCATATGGCGCCAATGCCCAACGCATGATCGGCACCGGCGCTACCACCGTGCTGCCGTTACTCACCCCAATCGAGGCCGCGCCCTCCCCAGTCCGCCACCCCGCCAGCACCGCCAGCGACACCCCGGTATCGGTCGCATACACATGCTCCGAAAGCGCAATCCGCACTTGGATCGATCCACCCCCCAAATCCGTCTCGTCGATCACGAAAGCCGTCGGCGACGCCGGGTTCACCGGCTTGCGCACCGGCTTCGTCGCCACGAGCGTCCGCAGCAAATTGCCCCCCACCGCAGTCCCGGCCGATTTCACAAACCCCGGATGCGACGACGTTAAAACCACCCGCGGCACCATATCGGCATCCAGCGCATAGGACGCAAAACTGCCAAGCCCGCCCGTCAACGTGACGCGCAAAACCCAGCCATTCGCTTCCACCGAAGCGGCGGTTATCGGCATGGCAAACCCTCGAACATCAAAGAAAAAATGCGGCGCCGGCCCCCACGACCGGCGCCGCCAGCGCAGCTCAGACCGCGAACTTCATCAACTTGATCGCCCGGCTGTCGACCACCGCACCACCAACCCGCTTGGTTGCATAAAAATGCACAAACGGCTTGTTGGAGAACGGATCACGCAACACCACCGTCTCACGCCGCTGCGCCACCAGATACCCCGCCTGGAAATTGCCAAACGCAATCGACAAGCTGTCGGCCGCCACATCGGGCATCGCATCGGCCTCGATTACCGGGTAACCCAGCAACGTCGCCGGCTGGTCGGCCGCCAGCGCCGGCTGCCACAGGAACGCCCCGTCCAGGTCCTTCATCTTGCGCACCCGCGCCAATGTGGCGGAGTTCATCACCCAGCTGGCACCCTGGCGATAC
>JANPEP010000205.1:0-3390 GCA_031422995.1 Polymorphobacter sp.
CGGCGGACCGCGAGACGATCAAGGATTTTGCGCCTGGGGTCGACAAGCTGGAACTGTCCGTGTCGGTGTTCACGGGCTTTGCCGGCAGCCCCTTGGGAGCCTTGTCGCCGACGGCGTTTGTGGTGGGGGCGGCGGCGACAACAGCGGACCAGCACCTTATTTATACGCAGTCTACGGGGTCGCTGTTTTATGATGCCGATGGCAATGGCGCAGGGGCAGCGGTGCAGATTGCCTTTTTCAGTGGCAACCCGGTGTTGGCGAGTACGGATTTCAACTTGATCGGGTGAGGGCGGTCTTTAGCGATGGGGTGTCAGGCTGAGTCTTGTTGACTGACCCAAGCAGACATTGGAGGTCAAGGATCGATCTTTGGGGCGCTATCCACGGTGCCGGGCGCCAACCAGCCGATCGATTCCCAGAATTTTGCCGTACGCTTGTCGACCGCGACACCACCTATGCTGATAACGTCCTGATGAAGAACGGCACCGCCGACGTGAGGGCTTTCGACAGAGACATTGTTAAGTTGGTTTTCCCAGGCGCCTTGCAGCATGAGGCGTTCTGCGCCGCCCAGCTTGTCGCTGCCGATATGACCCATCTGGACGAGTTCGGGATGGTCAGCGAGGTTGTGATGCTCAGTAAGCCCTGCTTGCCGGTGAAACTTGCCGCTGGCATCAAGGAGGAAACGCAAAGGATGATGGGGGTCCGACAGGATGATCCTGATCGAGGCCCGTCGCATTTGAGCACGACTTGAGCCAACGAGCGCTTCGCCTGCTCCCGGTTGCGGCGAACCAACCACTGTTGTGGCGGACGTGGCGGCAGCCGGAGCGCTGGTGGGAGCGGCGGACGCAGATGTAGGCGCTTGGGCGGCGGGCGGTTGAGCAACTGGGGTTTGTGCGGGCGGAGGCTGGGTAATGGGAGTCTGTGCGGCAGTGGGCGCGGGTGGCTGCGCCGCAGCAAAGGCCGGGTTTGTGGGCTTTGCCGCGGGTGTCGTTGATGGTTTGGCAACGGCTTGTTCGGCGACGGTTGCAGGTTTTGCGTTCGATGGCACTGTCACGGCGGGTACGGCGACCGATGCCATGGGAGCGGATTGCGCGGCGGCGGGGCGACCTGACGCGGGTTGGAGCATGGCGGCGGAGGGGGTGCCGCCGCCGGTGCCGCGCAGCGGTGGCGCGGCATCGGCGGCGCCGATCATGATGGCAGCGCCGGCACCGACGACCTTGTTGCGGGCGTTGCTGCCTATGCGGCGGCCCGTTTCCTGCAACGCAGCATCGGCTTGCTTGCCGCTGCTGATGCGGCCGGTGACCAAGGTGGTTGTCATCGCCACGGTGGCGGCCTGGCGGGCCTGTTCGGGCGTGGCGCCATTGGCGATAGCGCCGGCATAGGCGGTGCCGGACGCCGTCAGTGGCGCGGCGATTTCGCGCCCCAGCCGGTTGTTGATGCCGCCGACGGCGGCACCCGGAACGCTGAGCACGGCAGCGCCTGCACCGGTCTTGAGCGCATCCTTGAGCGAGGCGTCGTGCGCGAGTGCATCGACGGTTGCGCTGCTGCCGTTGACGATCGCCTGTGTGGCGGCACGGCGGGCGAACTGGTTGCTCGCCTGCCCACCAACACCCAGTGCCGGGCCAAGGGCCTTTGTCGCCGAACCGCCGGCACCTGCCAGAAAGCCTTCGACGGCACCCTGCTTGCCTTCCTTGTCGGCGGCCTTGAGCGCTTCGTCGGAGGTGCCACCCGACAGCCCGACCCCGGCCGCTGCCGTGGTGCCGCGAACGAGGGCATTGCCACTGCCGACGACAAGGCCAGTGCCGAGGATGGTCAGGGCTGTGCCACCAGCGCCCGTCGCCCCAGCGCCTGCGACAATACCGGCGACGAGCGGTGCGGCGACCACGGCGGCGATGGTGACTGCGACGGCGCCGCATATGGCGGCGGTATATTCGAGGACGGTTATGGTGGCTTCACCGGTGGCGATGATGTTTTCCCAATAGGTGTGGACCATGACATCGGCCTGGCGGGCAGCGGTTTCGGCGTTGGCAAGCAGTACCGCGGCGCGGACCAGATCACCGGTGGCGACGGCGACATTGGCTTGCGCCGCGAAAGCGGCGGATTGGGCGGCGAGCACCTTCATGACCGGGCCGGGATCCTTTATGTCGCCGATGAACCTTACCGCCTTCGAGGCGATCCAGCTTTTCTTCCCGGCTTCGGATAGCTGGTCATAAAGCCCTTGTGCCGACGAGGCGATGTGGGCGGCTTTGCCAAGCCCATCGGCGAGGCGGGTGTTGGCGTCTGCGCGAATCTTGGCGGCGCCATGGCCGGATATGGTCTTGTTCTTGCCTTCCCAGACGATGTGGTAGAGGCCGTTGTTGGCTTGGTCACTGGCGAATTGTTCCATGTTGACCACGGTTTGCATGATGCTGGTGAGGGTGGCGGCGTTGGCCGTGCCGCCAATGCCGGGGATGGGGACGGGTATTTTCGTTGCGGGTTTTTGGTCAGCGGGCTGAGGCGGCGCTGCCTTGGCCGGGTGGCGGCGGTGTTGGTCGGCGCGGACGAGGTTGTAGTTTTCGGCGAAGCCCGGGTCGTCGAGTTTGCCCGGCGTGAAGCGGTGGAGGAAATCGTAGAGAGCCTTGGCTGCGGCATCATCGAGAGCTTCGACTTCCCTGAGGTGGAGGTTGCGGGTGAGAGCAGCCTGGCCCAGATCATTGCGACGGACGACACGGGTTTCGCCTTCCCCGACATGAGCGAGTTCATGGGCGAGGATGGCGTTGTCCGCATCCGGGGTAGTGAGGACGATTTCGGTACCGAATGCGAAGCCGCTGGCGCCGATAGCGCGGGCGGCGAGCGTGGCGGCGGGGCCACGGTGGATGCGCACATCGGCGAGTGAACGGTTGAGGCGGGGCTCGAAATAGGCGCGATCTGCGGCGCCGAGAGGTTGGCCACCGGAAAACGGCAGCCCGGGGCCAGCAGCAGTTGGGAGCGAAGGCGGCGGTGCGGTAGGCGCGGCGGGCGCGGCGATGACGGGGGACAGGAGCGCGGTCGCGCGCGCTTCCGCGCGGGATTCAGCGGGGTCGTGATGGCCGCCGAGGCGGATCGGCGCAGCGGCGGCAGTCGGGGCGGCGATTTTGGCTGCGGCTACGCTCATGGGGCGATCCGCGGGGCGCCATTGACGGTGCCGGGGGGGAGCCAGCCGATGTCTTCCCAGAATTGCGCGGTGCGTTTGTCGACGGCGATGCCGCCGATGCTGATCGCCTCCTGATGGAGGACGGCGCCGCCGATGTGCGGGCTTTCGATGGAGACGTTGTTGAGCTGGTTTTCCCAGGCGCCTTGCAGCATCAGCCGTTCGGTTTCGCCGAGCTTGTCGCTGCCGATATGACCCATCTGGACGAGTTCGGGATGGTCGGC
>JANPEP010000206.1:0-14311 GCA_031422995.1 Polymorphobacter sp.
CCATGGCCGATGACGGCGTAGAGTTCGGAGCCATCGCCGGTATCGGGGGGTTCATCGCGGCCGACACCGACGCTGCCGTAGCAATGGGCGAGCCAGGCGGTGCCAGCGCTGCGGTCCTGCGCCACCGGCCAGCCATTCGAAAAGCCTGATGGAGCATAGGTGTCGGTGGAACCGAGCGGGGTGATGGTGAGGCCCTTCAGCGGGCGTTCGTATTCGGCGGGCAGGGGCGGCGGTTTGGGGCCGGCCATGGGTGGCACGCCGCCGGGGGTGGCCGTGGCTCCGGCGGCGATGGCGGCCTTGCCATTGGCGGTCATGGTTTTTTCGGGGAACGGGCGGGCGGCCCATTGGACGACATAATTGTCCTGGACGCGGGTGATGGCGCCGCCATCGAATTGGCCGGCGGTGACGAGTTTCTTGATGGCGGCGATATGGGTGGGGGCGAAATCGGGGGCGAGCTCGATGGCCATTGTGCCGCGCGGGGTTTCGAGGAGCAGGAGGTTTTCGGGGGCGATGGGGCGCCAGGCGGAGGGAGGGGCGGCGGCGGCGATTTCGCCTGGGGATGGCGGGGGAGTGGCGGCGGCGAGGAGGGCGACGAGGAGGATCATGGGCGAAGGATGGCGGGGGTGGAGTTGAAGGGCAAGCCCTATCCCTCCCCCTTGCGGGGAGGGATTTTAGGATTCCGGCTCAAACTCCAGCGCGGTGCCGTTGATGCAGTGGCGCAGGCCCGTCGGCGCCGGGCCATCGGGGAAGATGTGGCCGAGGTGGCCGCCGCATTTGGCGCAATGGACTTCGGTGCGCGTCATGCCGTGGCTGGTGTCGGTGGTGGTGTCTACCGAGCCGGGGACGGCATCCCAGAAGCTGGGCCAGCCGGAGCCGGAGTTGTACTTGGTGGCGGAGACATAGACGAGGGTGCCGCATCCGGCGCAGTGGAAATCGCCTGGGCGCTTTTCATCATTGAGCGGCGAGGTGAAGGGGCGTTCGGTGGCGTGTTCGCGCAGGATGGCGTGTTGTTGGGGGGTGAGGTCGCGGTCGGGCATGGGGTGGCCTTTCACAGGGTGGGGCGGGTGAGGGCGTCGATGGCGCCTTGCAATATATAGGCAGCGGCGAGGCGATCCACACGTTCGGCGCGGGTTTTGCGGGACAGGTCCTCGGCGATCATGGCGCGTTCGACGGCCTGGGTGCTCCAGCGTTCGTCCCAGAGCAGCAGCGGCATATCCAGGACATCGAGGTTGCGCGCGAAGGCGCGGACCGTTTGGGTGCGGGGGCTGTCGCTGCCATCCATGCTGAGGGGGAGGCCGAGGACGAGGCCGCGGATGCGTTCGGTGGCGATGAATTTGCGAAGCGCGATGAGATCGAGGGAGAATTTGCTGCGGGCGATGGTGCTGTGCGGGGTGGCGTAGGTCCAGGCCGCGTCGCAGGTGGCGAGGCCGATGGTCTTGGTTCCGGGATCGAGGCCGGCGAGGCGGCCGGCGTCGGGGAGCGCGGCGGCGAAATCGGCGACGCTGGTGGTGATCATGCGGCGGCCGCGGTGACCTTGCGGGCCGGGGGGGTGACGACGGGTTGGTTGAAGCGATCGACGCGGCGTTCGGCATCGGCGCGCAGATTGGCCCAGAACAGCGGGAAATCATAGACATGGTAGTTGTTGCCGGGGAGGACGAAGTTGTTGAAGCCGGTGGGTGGCTCGCCGATGTCGAGGATGCCGACGCTGAGGCAATGGGCGCCGATGGTCTTGGTTTGCAGGGTGCCGCCGGCGAAATCGGCGGTGGGGACGAGGGCGCCGAAATTCTGGCTTGGGGGTGAGGGCGTGGTGGTTTCGATACCTGCCAGGGGGTTGGTGCAGAGCATTTCGGTGCCGAGGCGTTTGGCGCCGGTGAGGCCGGTGCCGGCATCGAAGACGTCGCGGATGGGCTTGTAATCGGCGGGGCGGGCGAAGCTTTGCCAGGCGAGGATGCAGCCGGTCTGATCGGCGATCGTGCAGGCGGGGAGGCCGAGGGCGGGGAGATCGGCGGTTTTCGAGATCGGCCAGCCGGGGATATAGACGGCGACGATGCGGGCGGCGAGCGGCGTGTTGGTGACGCGGTCCTTGAGCAGGCGCAGGAGGTGGAGGCTGCCCTGGCTGTGGCCTGCGAGGATGAGCGGGCGGTTTTTGGGCTGAGCGGCGATGAAGGCGTCGAAGGCGGCGAGGACATCGGCATAGGCGAGGTCCTTGGCCTTTTGGGCCTCGGGCTTGTCGGTGAGGAAGGCACCATAGGTGGCCTGGCGGTAGCGCGGGGCCCAGATGGCGGCGACGGAGTTGAAGATGCTCGCCTGGGCGCGGAGGAAATTGTCGGTGCGGCGGATGACTTCGGGATTGGTGAGTTCGGCGTTCCATTTGCTGCGATCGACCAGCGCCGTGGGGGTGACATAGAAGACCGCGACGCCGGGTTTAGGGGCGGCGGTGTAGCCGGTGGGGGTCCAGCGGGCAGCGTCGTTTGCCAGCGCGGGGTGAGCGGACCAGCTTTTGGTCTGGGTGTAGTCGGGGGCGGGGCCGGGGGTGGTGAAGGGGGCGCTGGGAACGAGGGCAAGGCGGAGGATCTTGTCGCCGAACATCGCATAGGCCAGCGCCGCGGCGATGACGATCATGGTGAGGGTGGCGATGATCCAGAGGAAGCGGCGGGCAAGCATGGCGGGCATGTAGCAGGGGCGCGGCAGGAATGGGAGGGGTGGGGCGATTTGGCTTGGGGTGCCCTGCCCTCACCCTCCCGTTTCACGGAAGAGGGGTTTTTCAGGTGTAGCCCAATTGGCGGCCGGCGAGGTCGAGCATGATTTCTTCGCTGCCGCCGCCGATGGCGTTGACGCGGACTTCGCGGTAGATGCGTTCGACCTTTGAGCCGGTTATGTAGCTGGCGCCGCCGAGGACTTGCGCGGCCTCGCGGGCGACATGTTCGAGCATTCTTGTGGCCTGGACCTTGAGCATGGCGAAATCGGCGGGGAGGCCCTTGCCGTTTTTCATTTGCCAGGCGCAGAGATCGACCCAGGCCTGGGTGGTGGCGATCTGGCGCTGGCAATCGGCGAGCTTGATACGGATCGATTGGTGCTGGGCGAGGCGTTTGCCAAAGGTTTCGCGGGTGGTGGCCCAATCGACGGCCTCCTTGAGGGCGACGCGTGCCATGGCGCAGCAGCCGTGTGCCATGCCGAGGCGTTCGGAATTGAAGTTGCGCATGATGCCAGCGAAACCGCCATTTTCGGGGCCGATGAGGTTTTCGGGTGGGACCTCGACATCGTCGAAATGGATGGCGGCGGTGTCGGAACAACGCCAGCCCATCTTGTCGAGGCGGGTGCGCGAGACGCCGGGGCGATCGGTTTCGATCAGCATAAGCGAGATGCCGGCCATGCCGAGGCCCCCGGTACGGACGGCGACGGTGAGGTAATCAGCGCGCATGCCGCTGGTGATGAACATCTTTTGGCCGTTGACGATGTATTTGTTGCCGGTGAGCGTTGCCTTGGTGCGGAGTTGCGCGACGTCGCTGCCGCCGCTGGGTTCGGTGATGGCGAGGCCGATGATCTTGTCGCCCGAAAGGACTTCGGAGGCGATGCGGCGTTTCATTTCCTCACTGCCCATGGCGAGGATCGGGGGGAGGCCGATGCCATGAGTCATGAGCGAGGCGCCGAGGCCCCCTGCCCCGGCGGCGGCCATTTCCTCCGACTGGGTGAGGCTGTGGAAGATGTCGAAGCCTTCGGAATGGCCGCCATACTCTTGCGGATAGTTTAGACCGAGGATGCCGGCATCGGCAGCTTTCTTGTGGAGGGATCGGGGGAGTTCGCCGTCCTTTTCCCATTGGTCGATATGGGGGAGGACTTCCTGGGCCATGAAGCGGCGGACGCTTTGCGCGACGGCTTCGTGGGTTTCGTCATAGTAAGGCGAGCGGGCGCGCCAGGCGTCGAAATCTGTGGTCATGCAGTCCTCCGGTGTTGACGTTAGGGCAGAATTCGTCCGTCGGCCCCCTCCCTTTTCAACGGAGGGGCAGTGGCCTTAGGGTGAGTTTCAAGAATCGAACGGGGACACTATGAAATCACTTGCGATTGTGCTGCTCTTGGCGACAGCGGCCCCGGTGATGGCAGCGACACCATTCGAGCCGGCGGACCTGTATCGCCTGGCGATGGTGACCGATCCCAAGGTGTCGCCGGATGGGTCGCAGGTGCTGTTTACCAAGGCAGCGTTCGATATCCAGACCGACATGCGGACAGGGGAATTGTGGCTGGCGAAAGTTGCCGGAAAGGCTGTCGATCGGCGGATGCTGGTGCCGGCGGCGGCCAAGGCGAGCGGGGCGGAATGGTCGCCGGATGGGACGCGACTGGCCTATGTGGCGCCGTGGCTGGGCAAGCCGCAATTGTGGGTGATGGACGTGGCCGGCGGCGTGGGGCGCGTGGTGACGAGTGGCAAGCTGGCGCCGCGCGGGCTGACATGGTCGCCGGATGGCACGAAGATTGGCTTTGTGGCGCGGGTGGAGTCTCCAGCGGTTGTGGTGCCGGGGATGCCGGCGAAGCCCGAAGGCGCGACCTGGGCGCCAGCGGCGAAGGTGATTACCGATTTCCGGTATCGCAATGATGGGGCCGGGTATGTTGTGCCGGGGGCTGACCAGGTGTTTGTGACGGGGCTGGATGGCGCGGCGCCGGTGCAGTTGACCAAGGGCGACACCGACCAGGTGGAGGGGTCGCAACTGGCGTGGACACCGGATGGCGGACGGATTGTCTATTCAACGCAAGTGCGGCCGGGGGCGGAGATGTTGCCGGGCGAGAGCGATTTGTGGCGTGTCGCGGTGAGCGGCGGGCCAGCGGTGCGGGTGACCGATGTTGATGGCAGCGAGGAGGCGCCGGCGGTATCGCCCGATGGCCGCATGCTGGCGTGGATCGGAGCGCTGAAGACGCCGAAATTTTATGCGCAGCCGGATTTGTGGGTGCGACCGATGGCGGGTGGTGTGGCAGTAAATCTGACGCGGACACTCGATCGGCCGATCATCGACGCGAAATGGGCGCAAGACGGCAAAGGCCTGTATGCCTTTTACAATGACGTGGGGTTTACGCGGGTGGCTTGGGTACCGGTGACGGGCGGGACGGCCAAGGTGATCGTGGAGAAAATCGGCGGAACGCGCTTGTACCTGCCGTCTTCGGGGGGCGGATGGTCCGAGGGCAATGGCACCTTTGCCTATACGACGGTGGAGGACGACCGGCCGGCGGGGTTGGGGATTGCGCGGCAGGGACATGAAATCGGGCGGGTGGATTTCAACGCCGATTGGCGCGCCGGGAAGGTGATAGGCAAGCTGGAGCGGGTGACATGGGCGTCATCGGCGGGCGGGCTGCCTATCGAAGGGTGGGTACAATATCCGCCGAATTTCGATGCGGCGAAGAAATATCCGCTGGCGCTGGAGATTCATGGCGGGCCGAATGGCGATTATGGGCCGTATTTTTCGGTGACGCACCAGATCTATGCGGCGGCGGGGTATATCGTGCTGTTTTCCAATCCGCGTGGATCGGTGGGTTACGGCGAGCGCTTCGCCAATGGCATCGACCCGGCCTATGGCGGGTCGTATCCGGGGGATGACCATGCCGACCTTATGAGCGGCGTCGATATGATGGTGAAGCGGCCCTATGTGGACGCGCGCAACCTGTTCATCGGCGGCGGATCGGGGGGTGGACTGCTGACTACCAACGCCATTGGCTTGACCGATCGGTTCCGGGCGGCGGCGGCGCTGCGGCCGGTGACGGATTGGAGCATCCAGGCGCTTACGTCCGACATCCAGGCGCTGACGCTGGTCAATTGGGTGCCGGGGACGCCCTGGGCGGACCGGGATTTTTATTGGAAGCGATCGACGTTCAGCCTGATCAAAAAGGTGAAGACGCCGACGCTGCTGATTACCGGGGAGAGTGACTTGCGCACGCCGATTGCGCAGACCGAGGCCTATTACCAGGCGCTGAAGGTGCGGGGGGTGGATGCGATGATGGTACGGTTGCCCGAGGCCGGGCATGGGATGGGGCGGCCGAGCCAGTGGCTGGCGAGCAATCTGGCGGTGACGGATTGGTATGAACGTTATCTGGTGAAGTGAGAGGGTGGATTTTGGCGACTTTCTCACCCTCCCTCTCCCGCAAGGGGAGAGGGGTTTTGAGTCAGGCGGCGCTTTTGAGGCGGGCGGCGTAGCCTTTCCTGAATTTTGCCAGTTTCGGCGCAACAACGGCGGCGCAATAGCCGTTGGCGGTGCCGTTGCGTTCAAAATAGCGCTGGTGATAAGCCTCGGCCGGATACCAGGGGGCATCAGTTTCGATGCTGGTCACGATGGGATTGTCCCAGACTGACTGATTGCGGGCGACGGCGGCTTCGGCTTCGCTGCGCTGGGCTGCGTCGGTGGGGAAGATGGCGGAGCGATACTGGCTGCCCGAATCAGCGCCCTGGCGGTTGAGCGTTGTCGGGTCATGCGTGTGGAAAAAAATGTCGAGCAAGTCGGCATAGGAAATTACATCCGTATCGAATGTTATCCGGACGGCCTCGGCATGACCGGTGCGGCCGCCGCACACAGCTTCGTAGCTCGGGTTGACGATCTGGCCACCGATATAGCCGGAAACGACGCTGTCGACACCCTTGAGTTCGTTGAAAACCGCCTCTGTGCACCAGAAGCAGCCACCGGCCAGAGTTGCTTTTGCAATTGCCATATTATCCTCGTTTGTTCTGTGCGTATCAATTAGGCGTTATGAGCGCCTGTTGTAAGAGTGTATGAACATTTGTCGCGGCCATGGTCGATGGTTTTCGACCGGGAGGAGACGGGGGTCTTGGGACAGTTTGCGGAGGTTCAGCAGTTCGTGCGGACAGTGCGGAGCGCTGCGACCCTGAACGATGTGACACAGGTTTTGAGCGCTGCGACACGGGCGTTCGATTTTGATTATTTCGCGCTGATACAACGTGTGAACGCACGGCTGTCGATAGGGCCGGTGAAGTTGTCAGATTATCCAGCAGAATGGATCGAATTGCTGAGCGCGACGGATTATTATGTTCATGATCCGGTTCTTGTGGTGTGCGGCAAATCGGTTGCGCCCTTTGCATGGGATGCGATACCTGACATGATAACCATGTCCAAGCATCAGAAGACATATATGGCCAATGCGCGGGCAGCGGGGCTGGATCGCGGCTATACAGTACCGATTCATGTGCCCGGCGCGGCATCGGGATTGTGCAGTTTTGTAACCACAAAGGGCCGGGACCTGCCCTTGGCTTCGTTGCCGGCGGCGCAATATCTGGCTTGCTTTGCGTTTGAATCGGCGCGCCGCCTGGTTGCGCAACAACCACCAACCGGTAGCGAGGCAGAGCCGGTACCGCGGCTGACGCAAAGGCAACTGGATTGCGTTGTGTTGGCGGCGCGCGGGAAATCCAATTGGGTGGTGGGCAAGCTGTTGGGCCTTTCACCCGATACGGTGCACAAATATCTGGAAAGCGCCAAGCGGCGCTATGGCGTGTCGAGCCGGACCGAGCTGGTGGTGAGAGCATTGTATGACGGGCAGTTGAGCTTCAACGATATTATCAACGATGACGGCTAAACCGTGCTGTTAATGAAGTATTATAGTTTTTTGCTGAAAAAAATCGGTCATGGCGCTCACGAAACAAAAATGTTATCCACAGGCCGACTCGGGGGAGTGGGGCCAATGGCGATATTTTCTGCGCAGTGGATTGCACAGTGTCGTCCTGCAGTATCCGCAAACCCCGGGCAGGGTTGAAACGATAACGGGTCGTGCCATGAATCGTTATGAAACAAATCCTTATGAAGCGACATTGGGCAATACCGTGTCGCGGATGTCCGCATGGTTGCGCGGGGCCTTGCGTCGGTATCGAAAACCGATTTTCGTGACATTGGCGGCAACGGGCACATTGGTCATTGGCGTGAGCGCAGGGTTGGCGCCGGCCAAGACGCCCCCGCCAGTGGATATTGCCAGCCGCTGAATTGCGGTGGGGCAAGATCTTGAGGTGTAATTCATCGAAACCGCGCCTTTCAACCGGACGTTCCGCCTGCTAACCACAAGGCTTGAGCGGCGACAACGCCGCCTTTCCGGGGGAGTGCATGGCCGACAATGACGTCGATGCAGAGTTGGCAGACCAGGGCAGGGTTCTGCCCCTCCCAGCCGTCTTGCCACATGATGACGATATGCCCCCCGTGGGCGGCGCCTATGCCAAATATGTCCTCGGCGTGCTGGTGCTGGTTTATGCCATCAACTTCATTGACCGACAGATTCTCGCCATATTGGCTGAGGACATCAAACGCGACCTGAACCTGAGCGATGCCGACCTGGGGTTTTTGTATGGCACGGCGTTTGCGGTGTTTTACGCGCTGTTTGGAATACCGCTGGGGAGATTGGCCGACAATTGGGTGCGCGTGCGATTGTTGAGCCTGGGCTTGTTCGTGTGGTCGGGGATGACTGCGCTTTCGGGATTGTCGACCAGTTTTGGCCAGTTGAGCCTGGCGCGGGTCGGCGTTGGCATCGGCGAGGCATCGGCCAGCCCTTCGGCATTTTCGATGCTGTCGGACTGGTTCCCGCGCGAAAAGCGGGCGACGGCGTTGGCGATATACTCGGCCGGGCTTTATGTCGGCGGCGGCGTGTCGCTGCTGATCGGCGCGGTGGTGGTCAAGGCCTGGAACAGCGCCTATCCGGTTGTTGGCCCGATGGGGCTGGTTGGCTGGCAGGCGGCATTCCTGGCCGTCGGCCTTCCCGGCATGGTGCTGGCGTTCTGGGTTTCGACATTGAAAGAGCCCATTCGAGGCCGTGCCGAGGGTTTGCCGCCGCCGCCGAAGGTGGAAAATATCGGCGGCCGGTTGTGGCAGGATATTTCGAGCGTCATCCCGCCATTGACGATTATGCATGTCGGCGGATTGCAGGGTCGGGCGCTGGGCATTCATGTGCTGATATTGGGGCATTGCCTCGTGTTGTCAGGCCTGTGGGCATATCTGACGACATCACCGTTGCGACTGCTGGTGGGCCTTGGTGTGTATTTATTTTTGTCTCTGGTGCAGGCGATGATGCTCAAGCGCCGGGCGATGGCCGTGAACATCGGCGTGGCGATCGCCTTTGCCATGCTGGCGCGGGGCTTGATCGCGATTACCAGCGATGTCCCGCAATGGGCGGCGATCTGTCTGGGCGGATATGCAGTGACGAGTTGGGCACAATCGCTGAAACAGCGTGACGCGCCGACCTATGCGCTGATCTGGGGCACCCCTGCATTTGTGCTGGCGCTGGTCGGTTTCGGGTCGATTTCCTTTGTCGGCTACTCGATCGGATTTTGGGCCACTCCCTATGCAATCCGGACATTTGTGGTGCCGATGGAGGCCGCCGGCGGCATGTTGCCCTGGTATGCGAGCACGCAGATGGTGGCGTTGATCCTTGGCGGATGGGGCGCCGCAGGTGGTTTTCTGGGGGTGGTGACCGGCGGCATCGTTTCGGACTGGGTGAAGAAGCGCAACCCGGGTGGGCGTATCCTTGTCGGCGCGCTGGCGACTTTGGTGCCGGCGCCTTTCATCTGGCTGATGTACACCACCGACAGCCTGGGGTGGTTCCTGATTTTCAATATCCCGTTGGCGGTTGGCAGCATGTATGTGGGGATTGCGGCTGCGACGACGCAGGATCTGGTGTTGCCAAGGATGCGGGGGGCGGCGACTGCGACATATTTCATTGGCACGACGTTGATCGGACTGGGGCTGGGGCCGTATTTTACCGGGGCTGTTTCAAAGATTTCGGGGAGTTTAGCGACCGGAGTGCTTTCGCTTTTGCTGATGGCGCCGGTAACGTTGACGTGCCTGTATCTCGTGTATCGGAAATTGCCTGCGGCGGAGGCGACGCGGGTGGAGCGGGCGCGCGCTGCGGGGGAAGTGATTTAGGGGGGCAGGATTCGCCCTCCCCCTCCCACCGCGAAGACGCGGCGGGCCTCTCCCTCTCCCCAAGTGGATGAGGGGTTTTTAGGAGACCAATATGAAGATCGACGATTTGTTTTCAGTACGCGGCAAGGTCGTCGTGGTGACGGGCGGGAGCCGGGGCATCGGCGAGATGATCGCAAGGGCGATGGTGGAAAATGGGGCGCGGGTGATCATCACGGCGCGCAATGCCGCGGTGTGCGACGGGCTGGCGGCTGAATTGTCTAAGATCGGCGAATGTGTTTCGATTCCGGCGGATTTATCGAAGATGGCGGAGATCGAGCGGTTTGCGGCGGCAGTGGCGGCGCGGGAGGCGAAGGTTGACGTATTGTTCAACAATGCCGGGGCGAGTTGGGGGGCGAGCTTTGACGAGTTTTCGGAAGCCGGATGGGACAAGGTGATCGACCTCAACCTGAAGTCGGTGTTCTTCCTGACGCAGAAACTGGTGAAGCTGCTCGAGGCGGCTGCGACCGAGAGCGATTGGGCCAAGGTCATCAATATCGGCTCGATCGATGGCATGCATGTGTCGCCGTATGAAGCGTATAGTTACAATGCATCCAAAGCTGGCGTGTTGCACATGACTCGGATGATGGCGAAGTTTCTCGCGGCGCGGAATATTGCGGTCAACGCCATTGCACCGGGGTATTTTCCATCCAAGATGACGGCGGGTCTGGACGAGGAGACGGTCGATTTGACAATGCGCCAGACGCCGATGCGGCGGAAGGGTGCGCCGGACGATATGGCGGGTGTGGCATTGTTCCTGGCAAGCCGGGCCAGCGCCTATCTTTGCGGATCGGTTGTCGCGGTTGATGGCGGATTCGCGACCACGGCCTGATGTGCCATTTTGCCGGATACTGCCCCATTTTCGGGCAGGTGATGGCAGTTTTGGCAGGTTTTTTGAGCAAAACCGGAGGGAAGGCTTGCGATTTTGGCAGTTTTCCTGTGATTTTGCGATTAGAATGGCGCTGGCACGAAACTTGCTTGGTTAAAACCATATCCATGGGGTGAACGGTGAAAAAAATCGAGGCTGTCATCAAGCCCTTCAAGCTCGACGAGGTGAAGGAAGCGCTGCACGAAGTTGGCGTGTCTGGCATTACCGTGACCGAAGCCAAGGGTTTCGGCCGGCAGAAGGGCCATACCGAGCTTTATCGCGGTGCCGAATATGTGGTCGATTTTCTGCCCAAGGTTCGGCTGGAGGTTGTTGTCGACGACGACCAGGTCGAGCGGGTGGTGGAAGCGATTGCCAATGCGGCGCGCACCGGGCGTATCGGCGATGGCAAAATTTTTGTTTCTGCCATCGAAAGCGCCTTGCGCATTCGCACAGGCGAACGCGATTCAGACGCAATCTGATATTTTTTTAGAAATTTACGAAGGGGTTAAGTGAAGATGGGCAAGAAAGTCGCCGGCATTCTCGAGATGATCAAGGAAAAGGAGATCGAATGGATCGATCTGCGTTTCACCGATCCCAAGGGCAAGTGGCAGCATTTGACCATGGTGGCTGCGGTTGTCGATGAAGACATGCTGACCGATGGTTTCATGTTCGATGGCTCGTCGATCGACGGCTGGAAGGCGATCAACGAGAGCGACATGATCCTCATGCCCGATCTTGATGCGACCTATATCGATCCGTTCTCGGCAACGCCGATGATGATCCTGATCTGCGATATCGTCGAGCCTTCTACGGGGCAGCTGTATTCGCGCGATCCGCGGTCGACCGCCAAGCGCGGCGAGGCGTATCTCAAGTCCACCGGCATCGGTGACACCATCTATATCGGACCGGAAGCCGAGTTTTTTGTGTTCGACGATGTGCGGTTTGGCCTGGGCTATGGCGAAGGCTTCTATCACCTGGACGACATCGAACTGCCAGGCAATTCGGGCAAGGTCTATGATGTCGGCAACATGGGGCACCGGCCGCGGGTGAAGGGCGGATATTTCCCGGTAGCGCCAGTGGATTCCGCGGTCGATCTGCGCGGCGAGATGGTCGCAACGATGATCGAAATGGGCCTGCCGTGTGACAAGCACCACCATGAAGTGGCGGCAGCGCAACATGAGCTGGGCCTGACGTTCGGCACACTGACGACGACGGCCGACCGGATGCAGGTTTACAAATATGTCGTGCACCAGGTTGCGCATGCCTATGGCAAGACTGCGACGTTCATGCCCAAGCCGATCAAGGACGACAATGGTTCGGGGATGCACACGCACCTTTCGATCTGGAACGGCAAGACGCCGTTGTTTGCCGGCGATGGCTATGCGGGCCTTTCGGAAATGGCGCTGTTCTTCATCGGTGGCATCATCAAGCATGCCAAGGCGTGCAATGCCTTCACCAACCCGTCGACCAACAGCTACAAGCGTCTGGTCCCGGGCTTTGAGGCGCCGGTGCTGCTGGCGTATTCGAGCCGCAACCGTTCGGCTTCGTGCAGGATTCCCTATGGTTCGGGCGGCAAGGCCAAGCGGGTTGAAGTGCGCTTCCCTGATGCGATGGCGAACCCGTATCTTTGCTATACGGCGCTGTTGATGGCCGGGCTGGACGGCATTGAAAACCGCATCCATCCGGGCGCGCCGATGGACAAGAACCTGTATGACCTGCCGCCGCGCGAATTGAAGAAGGTGCCGACAGTTTGCGCTTCGTTGCGGGAAGCGCTGGCGGCCCTGGACAAGTCGCGGGCGGTGTTCACCAAGGGTGGGGTCTTCACCGATGACCAGATCGATTCGTATATCGAATTGAAGATGCATGATGTGATGCGTTGGGAAATGACGCCGGCGCCGGTTGAGTTTGATATGTACTACAGCTCGTAAGCGGCCGTCGCTTAACGCTGAATTCGTTCTTCACAAATTCAGCGTTAAGCGCGGACGCGCGGCCGGCGGAGCGGTCGGCGATACCGACCGAACCCGTCCGACGTCAGCCTGGGCTTTGCCCAGGCTCTTTTTTACTCGAGCGCCAATAAAGAAACACCGTCACCCGCCGCGCTGAACGGCGCGAGTCGCCTCTCCCGCAACCGGGCGAAGGGGTTTTGCGCCGCACCGCACCATGGGTTTCGTAGGCGGCTCGCAGCCGCCCCGGAAACGAACAAAAGCGCCAAAAATCCAATGTTCCCAATAAAAAAAGGCCGATGCTTTCACACCGGCCTTTGAGTCTATCCTTGGGGAGGATCGCCATATTGGCCTCATCTTTGTGCACTGCAACACGGGACTTTGCAATGCAAAAAATGCACGGTTCACAAATTTTTGCGGTTCCGCTGCCAGGCGTGGCGTTCGCCCCCTGTTCCTGTGCTTCGCGCCGGCCTATAGCTGTGCAATGAGCGATTTGTTCGCCGCGACGGCGGCCCCCAGCGATTATGATGCCAGCCATATCGAGGTGCTGGAGGGGCTGGAACCGGTACGTCGCCGGCCGGGCATGTATATTGGCGGGACAGATGAGCGGGCGTTGCACCATTTGGCGGCGGAAGTGCTCGACAATAGCATGGACGAGGCGGTTGCGGGCCATGCCAGCCGGATCGAGGTGACGTTGGAGGGTGATGGCAGCCTGACCATCAGCGACAATGGCCGCGGGATTCCGATCGATCCGCATCCGCGTTTTCCTGACAAATCGGCGCTGGAGGTCATCATGACCATGCTGCATTCGGGGGGCAAATTTTCGGGCAAGGCCTATGCGACCAGCGGCGGGTTGCATGGGGTGGGGATTTCGGTGGTCAATGCGCTGTCGTCCGACATGAGTGTCGAGGTGGCGCGCAACAAGGAATTGTTCCGGCAGTCGTTTTCGCGGGGCTTTCCGGTGACGGGGCTGGAGAAGATGGGTGCCGTGCCGAACCGGCGCGGGACGACGATCCGGTTCATGCCCGACAGCGAGATTTTCGGGGTAGAAGCGAAGTTTCGGGCGTCGCGGTTGTACAAATTGGCCCGATCCAAGGCGTATCTGTTCGGCGGGGTCGAAATTCGGTGGAAGGCGGCCCCTGCCCTGCTGGATGGCGACACGCCCGAGACGGCGGTGTTTCAGTTTCCGGGCGGGTTGGCCGACCATTTGCGCGAGCGATTGGCCGATCGCGAGATGGTGACGCCGGAACTGTTTGCCGGGCGCGCAGACCTGGCCGATGGCAAAGGCGCGGTGGAATGGGCGTGTGCTTGGCCGCTGTATGGCGAAGGCGCGGCGAGTTTTTACTGCAACACCATCCCGACGCCCGACGGTGGCACGCATGAGACGGGGTTGCGGACGGCGTTGACGCGGGGGTTGCGGAATTATGCGACGCTGACGGGCAACAAGAAGGCCGGGGAGTTGAGTGGCGAGGATGTGTTTACCGGCGCCGAAATCATGTTGTCGTTGTTCATCCGCGAGCCGCAGTTCCAGAGCCAGACGAAAGATCGGCTGACGTCGCCCGAGGCGGCACGGC
>JANPEP010000207.1:0-21838 GCA_031422995.1 Polymorphobacter sp.
GCCGACCATCCCGAACTCGTCCAGATGGGTCATATCGGCAGCGACAAGCTCGGCGAAACCGAACGGCTGATGCTGCAAGGCGCCTGGGAAAACCAGCTCAACAACGTCTCCATCGAAAGCCCGCACATCGGCGGCGCCGTCATCCACCAGGAGGCGATCAGCATCGGCGGCATCGCCGTCGACAAACGCACCGCGCAATTCTGGGAAGACATCGGCTGGCTCCCCCCCGGCACCGTCAATGGCGCCCCCCGGATCGCCCCATGACGGCCTCCCGCGCAGCGCCTATCAATGCGCCGTCAGCGGTCGCTCCTGCAACCATGGTGGCGGAAAGCCGAAACGCTGCGGAGATCCAGACGGCCCTTCCGGGGGCAACACTGCTGATGCCCGCAACGCCCGGCGCACCGAACGGCCAACCGACAACAAACCGGCCACGTCTGGGCCCCCGAATCCCGCCCGTGCTCATCGGTCACCACAGTGATGCCGCCGAACATGATGCTTCCCGCATGGCAACAGGCGCCATATCGGGCCGCATCGTGCCGCCATCGCTGCGACCGGGTCAGGCTGGCATTTCGGCTCCCGCGTCGTTCGTGCAAGGCCTCGCCAGTCGCGCTCCCAATCGCGGCACATACCTGCCTTCCGCGTCTCACGGCTATTTCGACACGCGCTATGCCGGGCTTGGCGATGTCCGCATCCACACCGACAGCGCGGCATCTGCGCTGGCAACCTCCATCGATGCCCGCGCCTTCACCATCGGCCGGGACGTCTATTTCGCCCCCGGCCAATATGATCCGTCGTCGCGCAGTGGCTTTCGCCTGCTCGCCCATGAACTCGCGCACGTCGCCCAGTATCGCGGCGCCGATCACAACGCCCCACGCATGGTCCGCCGCGAAGGTTGGACGGAATCCGCCGGCAAATGGTATGATGAACAGAAATGGGCGATCTACAGGGGCATGATAAAGGGCCTCAAAAGCGCCAAGGGCAGCGCCGTCAACGCCATGCGCAGCCAATTGGCCCATATCCCCGAAGACCTGCGCGGCGCCGTCTCCGGTCTCATCGATGTCGTCGATTTCGTCATCGACATGATCATCGCGCTGCTGCTCGTCATCATCGGGATGGCCGTCGGCTTTTCAGAAGGCATCGTCGGGCTGGTAACCGGCCTGATCGGGCTCTGCTTTGGCCTGCTCAAGATGGTGGCCAACCTCATCGTCGCCGTTGCCGGAAAGCCAGAAGCGTTCAAACAGGATTGCATCGCCCTTGAAAAGGCCCTGCGCAACCTGTTGCCGGGCTTGAAAATGGTGATCGACGCCTGGATCGAACGCTACAAAAAGGCCACGCTCGAAGAACAGGTGCTGATGGGAGGCGAACTTATCGGCCAGATCGAAGCCTTTATCGCCACGTTCGCCCTCGCCGGCGCCAAGGCGGGCCAGGCCACAACCATCGTCGCCCCCGTCAACATGGCGAGCAAATTGGCCCCCGCCCAGGCCATGGTGCGCGCCGTCGCCATCACCGTCCCGGCTGTCGTCCCAAAAACCGCCGCCGAAGCAGCGGTCGTCTCCACCCAGATGATGATGATGTCCAACGGATCCGGGGGCGGTGGTGGCAGTGGCAGTGGCGGCGGGTCCGGCAAACTCTTCCCCGGCCTGAACGACGCCGAAGTGGACAAGGCCATTGCCGAGGCAAAACCCCATGGCGACCTCATCGAACTCGGCGAATACGGCGGTGCTTCCGAAAATCGCAAGGCGCTCGGCATCGCCGGCTCCGATGCACGCCAGGCCCCGCTCGCCAAGCCCCCGGCCAACCCCGGAACCACCGCAGGCCCAGCCGCACACCGGGAGGCATTGCAGGCTTCAAACGAAGGCGCACAAGCCATGCATGGCGCGCCGCGGTCGGTGATGAAGCACGTCCGCGGTTACAATGCCGATCAAGCCCTGACCTGGCTGATGCCGCGCAGCGCCCATTTCGGCATGGATGCCTTCTGGAAAGAAAGCTTCCAGGCCATGCAAGCCGCCGGCAAATCCGAGGCCACCGCCATGGAAATCCACGACATCGTCGCCGAATCGATCCGTCGCGCACCCAACATCTCACCCATGCAGCGCAATGCCTTCATCGCCCGGCTGCACGACGAAATGTTCCTCGAATTTGCGCTGAAACCCGATCAGGTAATGAAGCTCCCCTACGCCAGATGACGCCGGCAGCCCTCACCCGATCAAGTTGAAATCCGTACTCGCCAACACCGGGTTGCCACTGAAAAAGGCAATCTGCACCGCTGCCCCTGCGCCATTGCCATCGGCATCATAAAACAGCGACCCCGTAGACTGGGTATAAATAAGGTGCTGGTCCGCCGTTGTCGCCGCAGCCCCCACCACAAACGCCGTCGGCGACAAGGCTCCCAAGGGGCTGCCGGCAAAGCCCGTGAACACCGACACGGACAGTTCCAGCTTGTCGACCCCAGGCGCAAAATCCTTGATCGTCTCGCGGTCCGCCGAAACCGTCAGCGTGTCGAACACGAACCGGTCCACACCCAGCCCGCCGGTCAACTCGTCCAACCCGGCACCACCGATCAACACGTCATCGCCGTCGCCGCCCTGCAACCAGTCATTGCCGATACCGCCGATCAAAAGGTCGTTGCCGGCGGCGCCACGCAACAGGTCGCGCCCATCCAGGCCATACAGCGCGTTGTTGCCGGTGTTGCCGTCCATGATATTGTTGAAACTGTTGCCCGTGGCATCGATGTTCGCGATCCCGGTTTGCTTCAAATTCTCCAGATTGGCCGCCAGCGTAAACGTCACGCCAACATTGACCAGGTCATTCCCCTCGCCGAACAGCTCGATCACGCTGTCCCCGATATTGTCGACAAAATAAATGTCGTCACCAACCCCGCCGAACAACATATCGGCACCGCCGGCACCATCCAGCGTGTCGGCCCCGGTACCGCCATAAATCACATCCGCCGACGCATTCCCCGTCAACACGTCCTTCCCGTCCAGCCCACTGATCGTCCAGAAATCATTGGTCGTCGCGGTGAACGTGTTGGCGCCATTGTCTCCCACATAACTGCGCGGCTCGGGCAGGTTGGCCAGCGCGATGGTAAAATTCTGGTTCGCCGAGGCCCCCAGCGCATCCGTGGCGCGCACCCCGATGACATGCGACGCCGCGGTCTCGAAATCGAGCAACGCGCCATTCGCCACCGTCACCACACCCGTCACCGCATCAATGGCAAAGCGCCCGCCGGCATTGTTGGTAAGGCTGTACGTCAGCGTGTCTCCGCTATCGACATCGCTGGCCGCCGCCGTCCCGACCACCGTGCCATTGGCACTGTTTTCATCGATGTTGGTGTTGGAAAGCCCAAGTCCGAACGGCGTATCGTTCACGCCATTCACCGTCACAGTCACCACGGCGCTGCTGGTCAGGCCACCGGTGTCGGTGATCGTATAGCTGAAGCTGTCGGTCACCGATTGGCCAAACCGCAGTGACTGGAACAACGCCCCAGGATTGTAACTCACATTGCCCGAAGCAACGCTGATGACCGCCCCCAGGCTGGACACCGCCGACGCCGAGGTGACAATCAATATGTCGCCCGTGTCGGGGTCGGTGTCATTGCCGGTCAGGCTGGTCCCGCCAAACACCGTCACGCCGTCCTCGCTGGCCGAAACCGCGTCCGGATTCGCCGTGGGCGGATCATTCAACCCGCCAATCTGCACGAACACCCGGCCGATATCGGTCGCCCCGGTGCCATCCGCCAGCCGATAATCAAATGCCGCCCGGCCATCAAAACCGGCATTCGGCGTGAACAGGATGTTGCCATCCACATCAAACGCAACGCTGCCACCCACCACTGCTGTCAACGTCTCGATGCTCAATATGCCGGCATTGCCATTGATGTCATTGCCCAGCACATCGGTCAGCAGGATCGTCTGCGGCACCCCTTCGGCACCGGTAAAATTATCATCGGTCGCCCGCAACGCCGGCGGTGCGCCGGGATCGAGCAACGGCGTGAAAATCCGCGCCTTGATGCTGGTGCCGTTATCATCACCGCCTTTGCCGCTATAGTCGGTATAGGTGATGACGAACGATCCCGAAGCCAGCCCGGCCAGCGAGGGATCGGCCTGTGAGCCAAGTGTTTCGGCATTGGCCGATATTTCGGTGCCCAATTTGTCGCCCATCGCATTGAACGCCTGGGCGCGAATGCCCGGCCCGCCGGCTTCACCACCGGTGCCGCTGAAATCATACCAGCCAACAACAAAGCCACCCGATGCCAGCGCGCCAAGGGTCGGGTTCTGCTGGCTGTTCAAAGTCGCTGTGTTGACGCTGATCTCGGCGCCAACGCGCACGCCGTTGATGTCGAATATCTGCGCCTTGATGCCATAATAATCGGCATCGCCGCCAATGCCGCTGTTGTCGGTCCACGCCATCACGAAACCGCCGCCGGCCAAGGTCGTGACCACCGGATGCAGCTGGGCGCTTCGTATCTGGGTATTGACCAGGAATTCGCCGCCCGTCGCATTGCCGCCGGCATCGAACACCCGCGCCTTGATCCCCCATGAACTATTGTCGCCGCCCACACCGCTGCCATCGCGCCAACCGACAACAAAGCCGCCATTGTCCAGCGTCGTGATCGTCGATGAATCCTGCGCGGCGTTCGTCGCGACATTGACCAGGAAGGCCGCACCCAACGCATTGGCCCCGGCATCATAGCGCCGGGCCAGGATCGCACTGTTGCTGGTATCGCCATTCTGGCCGCTGCTGTCGGTCCAGCTGACAACAAACCCGCCGCCATCAAAACCCGCTACCGCCGCATCAACCTGCGTTACCGAAGTTGTCGATCCGATCAGGAACTCGCCGCCAATGCGCGATCCGGTGTCACCATATCGCTGCCCGACAATCGCCGATCCGACGCCCGTGCGACCACTCGGGTCGGTCCACACCGCCACAAAACCACCATCGGAAAGCGCCGTCAGCGCCGGCTGCGACTGGCTTCCCGATGTCGCGGTGTTGATCAGGAATTCCCCGCCCACGGTCGTGCCATCGGCGTTGTAAATCTGGCCCTTGATGCCATAGCCGCTCGCGTCGCCGCCCAACAGGCTGCCGTCCATCCAGCTGACGACAAAGCCGCCACCCACCAGCTTGGTGACAACCGATGTCACCTGGTCATTATAGGTGACAGTGTTGACCCGAATGTCGTTGCTCGCCGAAAATCGTGATTCCTTCAGGGCATTGCTGATATCGATGAACAGCGTCTCGGTGAAACTGTTGCCGAACCCATCCGACGCCTGCACGGTGATGCTCACGTTCGGCGACGTCTCGAAATCCAGCTTGATGCTGTCGTCGATAACCAGATGGTCGCCGTCGATGCGGAACGCCCCGCCGGTCGAATCCGACAACAGCTGATAGGTAAAGACGCCATTCAACGCACCGTTGGTGGTCAAAACCGCGGCAACCGTATTCTGTGCAGCCGCTTCGGAAAGCGTCATCAGCGACAGGTTGATGTCGGATATCGCTCCCACGTTCGGTGCGATGATCTGCGCCTTGATGCCCGATCCGCTGGCATCGCCGCCCAACAGGCTGTAATCGCTCCAGCCAACCACGATCGACCCCGACGCCAGCACGGTAATCACCGGCTGCTCCTGGTTGCCCGTCGTGGTGGTATTGACGGTGAATTCCGTGCCAACCTTGGCGCCATTGTCGTCAAAAACCTGCAACTTGATGCCCAGCGCGCTGTAATCATCCAGTCGCAGGCTGTTGTCCGACCATGCCACCGCAAAACCACCACCCGGCAAGGCCGCAATCGTCGGCTGCTGCTGCGTATAAAGCGTCGTCGAATTGATCAGGAATTCCGCCCCGGAACGAGTGCCGTCGGCGTTGAAGATCTGCCCCTTGATGGCCGTCCCGCTCACATCGACGCCGGTCCGGCTGCTGTCGTTCCAGCTGATGACGAACTTGCCCGATACCAGCGACGTGACCACCGGCGTGATCTGGTTGCCCGAAGTGGTGGTGTTGACCAGCACTTCACTCCCCACCCGGACCCCGGCGGCGGAATACAGCTGGGCCTTGACGGCAAAGCCGCTGGTGTCGCCGCCAAACCGGCTGCTGTCGGCCCATGTCACCACGAAACCACCCGTCGCCAGCGCGCTGATCGACGGCGTCACCTGGTCGGCAACGGTCTGCGTGTTGACCAGGAATTGCGCGCCAACTTTCAATCCGCCGGCATCAAAGATCTGCGCCCGGATCGCCGTGCCGGTTGTGTCCCCGGCGGTCGCGCTCGAATCCGCCCAGCTGGCGATGAAGCCGCCGCCGGACAGGGCCACGATGCTGGCATCGGTCTGGGTCCCGGTCGTCGTGGTATTGACCAGGAATTCACCGCCAATGCGCACCCCCGCCGATGTGAACAGCTGCGCCTTGATCGACGGCCCGCTGGCGTCACCCCCCGTCAGGCTCTCATCGGTCCAGCTTACAACGAAATTGCCCGATGTCAGGTTGGTGACGGTCGATCGGCTCTGGTTGTTCAGCGTCGTCAGATTGACCAGGAACTCGCTGCCCTGGGCAATGCCCGCGGCATCGTAAATCTGCGCCCGCACCCCTGATCCGCTGCCGTCGCTGGCGTCGGTCCAGGTCATGACAAAACCGCCCGAGGACAAGGCCGTCATCGCTGCGTCGGTCTGGTTGCCGGCCGTCGTGGTGTTGACGCGGAACTCGCTGCCCTGGCGTTTGAAACCGCTGCTCATGCTACGCACCTCAACAAAGGATGATCGCTGCCCCATCCCCAGCACAGCTTGCGTGGCACTCTACGGTATAATCACCCGCTCCGGGCCGGGCCATAAGGGCGGGCCAGCCTCTCCTTTGGCTTACTCGGCAGTGGTAGCGGCCAGCCCCGAAGTCTCTGAAACAGAACCCACTGGCGCCATCGCGGTTTCACACCGGAAATGCCGGAACGCTTCAAAGATGATGTCCTCGTCCCTCCGCGCCGGAGACCAACCCAGCGCCGCCGTCGTCGGCCCGGTATCGAGCACATAATCACTGTCGGCGATGGCAAATTGTTCGGGATACAACAGCGTCGCCCCAGCCCGGTCCATCAGCCCCAGCACCGATTGCACGGCCCTCGCCGGCGTCGGCACCAGCACCGATTTCGAACCAGCGCGCGCCACCAGACTGCCCAGCAGCGCCCGCACCGTTGGCGGCGCCTCGGAGCCCAGGTTGAACGGCCCCGCCGGCAATCCACAGTCCACCGCGCGCAACGCCGCAGCCACGCAATCCTCCACCGCGATCATCTGGTACCGGTTGCGCCCCGATCCGATCATCGGCACCGGCAGGTTCCACGCCACCAGCTGGAACAGCCTGGCCAATATTCCCAATCGCCCGGCGCCAGCGATTAACCTTGGCCGAAAAATCGTCGCCTTCAGGTCGAAATCCTCTGCCGCCCGCAAAATCAGCTGTTCGGCCGCCAATTTGCTGCGGCCATAGGGCCCGATTGGCGCCTGCACATGCGTCGGCGGCACCGGTGACATCTGCGGTTGGCCATAGGTCATGTCGGTTGAAAAAAACACCAACTGGCTCGCACCGCCCGCCGACATTGCCGACAACAAATGCCGCGTGCCCGCGCTATTCACCGCCGCAAACCACGAATCCCGGTGTCGCCGCGGCACCGCCCCGTGGAACTGCCGCGCCGCCAGGTGATGAACCACATCCCCCGCCGCCAGGTGCAGCTTGGTCAGGTCCCCCGGATGCTGGACATTGCCCGGCACAAAATCGACCGCGCCATTCGCCGGCGGCACGATATCGAACACCGTCACCCGCTCACCGCGCGCCAGCAATGTGTCCGCCAGCCGACTGCCGACAAAGCCCGAACCGCCGGTTATGATATGCCGTCCCGTCATGCCGTACGCGCCACAAGCAACACTCCACAACAAATCAACGCAATCCCGGCGATCCGCTCAATCCCGACATTCTCGCCCAGGAAAAAATATCCCATCACTGCGGCCAGCACATAACCAATCGACAGCATCGGATACGCCGCGCTCACCTCGACACGGCTCAACACCACCAGCCACAACCCGATGCTGGCGGCATAACAAAGCATTCCCGCCCACAACCAGGCGTTGCCCACCAACGCAAAGCTCAAGGCCATGACATCGCTCGCCGGCGGCAACGGTGGCCCGGTCATGGCCTTGCGCAAAACCACTTGCGCCATGGCGTTCAACGACACGCTGAACAACACGATGGCAAAGGTCGCAGCATTCATGGGGTTTTCACCACGGCCAGCATCCACATAACGCCCACCGCCGCGGCGTGCATCCAGCTCGCACGGTCGCGAATGGCATAAACCACCGGATCGTCATTCAACGTGCCGCGATGCGCCAGCACCCAGATCCGCATGACCCACAACAGAACGACCACGGGGATCAGCAGCAAAGGCCCATTGCGCAGGTAAAGCCCTGTCGGCATCGCCTCGATCGACATGTAAAGCACCATCACCACGATCGACATGACACCAGTGGAAATCCCCAGCGCTAGCGTCAACGGCGCATCGCCCGGCAGATATCCGCGGCCGTGCACGGCGCCGCGCCCGCCCTGCTGCGCCTGCACCAGTTCCGAAGTCCGCTTGGCCAGCGCCAGCGACAGGAACAACACCATGGTGAACGTCACCAGCCATAGCGAAACCGGATGGTCGATGATCACCATTCCAGCGATGATCCGCAGCGCAAACAACCCGGCAATTGCCGTCACATCGACCAAAGGCACCTGCTTCAACCGGAACGAATACAACAGTGTCAGGCCAGCATAGGTCAGCAGCGTCATCCCGAACGAAACGTGCAGCATCACCCCGCCCACCAACCCGCCAACCAGCAACAGCATTGCCAGCGGCAACGCCGTCCGGATGCTGATCAACCCCGAAGGCAGCGCCCTGAATCGCTTGGTCCGGTGCATCCGATCCGCCGCCAGATCGCTCAGATCGTTGATCAGATACGTCCCCGATGCCACCATCCCGAACAACAGGAATGCCGCCACCACCCGCACCGTCATCGCCTGGTCGAAAAACTCCTGCGCCAGCAACAATGGTATGAACACCAGCGCATTCTTGCTCCACTGGTGCAGCCGCAACGCCTTCAACCAGTCCCGCACCCCGGCGCGTGGCCGCGGCAAGGTTTCCACCGCCAATCCCTCGCGCTCAAGCCGCCGCGAAATCCCGGCATCGCCGGCAACAATCGCGCTGCCTGCTGCCCGCCAAACCTGCAAATCGGCAACGGAGTCACCGATATAGTCAAACCCTTGCGGAAACCGCGCTGCCAGATGCGCCGCCTTGCTCGCCGCTTTCAAATTGTTGCGGCCATCGCTGCCGCTGGCACTGTCGAACACGCCCAGATTGTCCGCCACCCCATCCGCTATGCTCTGGTCAGCCGCGGTCACCAGGTGCACCGCCCCACCCCGCGCCTGCCGTGCCGCAATCGCCGCCAGCACTGCCTCGTCATACGGCAAGGTCCTGCAATCCAGCGCGGCAAGGCGCGCCACCTCGCGCTTGAACCGCGCCCGGCCATGCCGCAACGTCAACAACGCCGCCGGCAGTTGCAACGGCTTGCGGAAACCCAGCGCCAGCAGTCCTTCCAGCAAAGTGTCGGTCCGCACCAGCGTGTCATCAAGGTCAACCACCAAAGGTCGCACAGTCGCAAAAGCCACCACAGGCACAGGTCGCACTGGTGGCAAGGCCACCGAAGTCGCCAGCACCGGGCGCTGGCTCATGGAAAGGCAATCTTCATTATTTTGCAATTATGGCCGCGACAATCGCCGGCGGCTATTCACCCAGACGGATAGGCGCATCGCCCCGAAAGCCGACGCTTTTTGCGCCGCCGCTACCCATTCAGAACCGGCGATAAGTCCTTTTCGCCGCTTCGGCTGGCGCCATTCTCCCCTACAGTCACCATCGAACCTGACATCCGGGGAGGACAGGAATGCCACTGCCTGGCGGTCGCCAGCCTCATCGCGTTTTATGTGCCGTGCCTCACCCGCCGTCGCTCCCGCACGGCCACGCCTGATGGCCACCACCTGGGCCGCGCCGGCGCCGCACGCCGCTCCCAAACCGGCGATCCGCACCGGCTCGCCGATTGCCGCGCGCATCGCGGCCGTGCTGCTGGCGCTGGCAACCCTTGGGCTGTTTGCGCGCATCATGGCCTATCCGCTGCGCCACGATGAACAAATGTACCTGCCCGTCGGTGCCCTGCTGTCCGACGGCGCACTTTATCAGGACTATGGCTTCAACAATCTGCCCAACCTGCCTTTGCTCCTCCACCTCGTCTTCACCGGCTCGGGCACCGAACATTATCTCCTCACCGGTCGTCTCGTCATCTTCGCCGGCTGGTTGCTCGCGGCACTTGCCATGGCGCTGATCGTCCACCGCGCCACCGGCTCCGGCACCGCCGTCGTGCTGGCGGTGCTGGCGCTGTTCACCAGCCCGCCGCTGCTCGGCCCCGCCGGCATGACTGTCACCAACAATTTTCTGCCGATCCCCTTTGCGCTGCTCGGCACACACTTCTTCATCGCCGGCCTCGATCGCCCGCATCCACACCGAGCCGCACTCGTCATCAGCGGGCTGTGTCTCGCCGTCGCGGCCGGTTTCAAGGCAAACTACATCTTCCTCGCGCCGCCTTTTGCTATCGCCGCCCTGCTGTTGCCCCGCCACCTCCCCGTCGCACACCGCCTGACGACCGTCATCCTGCCGCTCACCCTTGGCGCGATCGTTGGCGCACTCCCCCTGCTCATCCTCGCCGCCCCCGATCCCGATGCCTTCATCGCCCATGTGCTGAACTATCATCGCGGCCCGCATATGGCCTATTGGCAGGCCAACCCCAGTGTCGATGGCCCCAAGATCATGTCGCTCGGCGGCAAAGTGCAACTCGCCGAAAGCATCTGGTTCGGCGGCGCCACTCTCCTCATCCTGTTGTCCTGCGCCTGCCTGGCCTTCGCCGGCGGCCTGCGTCGTGATGCCGCCAAACCCTTGTGGCCCGTCCTGCTCGTCGCCGCCCTCACCCTCGGCGCTGCCCTCGTCTCCTTTGTCCCCACCCCCGCCTTCCCCCAATATTATGTCGCCCCCATACCCTTTGGCATCGCACTCACCGCGCTGCTCTACGGCCGGCTCGATCCACATCGCCGCGCCGCCGCCGCACCCTTCCTCCAGGCCGCTGCCGCCCTGATGCTGCTCCTCGGCGCGCCGCGCCTGCTCGCCGATCTGCCACAACTCGCCCGCCCTTCGCATTGGGCCGGCAACCAGGCCCATGCCGCCGGCCATGACATCGCCGCAGCCATGAACGCCGTCGGCCCCTTGGCCACCCTGGCCCCGCTATATGCGCTCGAGGCCGGTCAGAAAATCTACCCCGAACTCGCTGCCGGACCGCTGGTTTACCGTGTCGGCGATCTCATCCCCCAACATGATCGCCGCTATTATCGCATGGTCTCCCCCACCACCATCGGCGCGCTCCTCGCTGCCAATCCGCCCGCCGCCATCCTCATCGGCTATGAAGGCGATCTCGATACCCCGCTAAAGGCCTTTGCCGTCGCGCACGGTTATCGCCCCGTCACCTTCCCGTCGCTGCACACCCGCAACGGCGATGGCATCCTGTATGTCCGCCCGCCGCATGGCTGACCGCCAAACCCCCAGCCGCCACCTCAAGGCCATCTGGGCCTGGCGCCACGAATCCGCACTGCGCAGCCGGCTCGGCAACATCGGCCATGTCCTCACCGGCAACATGGCCGGCACCATATTGGGCCTGCTCGCCGTCGCCATCGCAGCCCGCAGCCTCGGCCCGCATGATTATGGCGTCCTCGCCCTCACCATCACCTTCGCCCGCGCCATCGAACGCCTTGTCAGCTTCCAGTCATGGCAACCAATGATCCGTTATGGCGCCGGTCTCGATCCAGTCGATGATCGCGACACCTTGCGCACGCTGTTCAAATTCGGCCTTGTCCTCGACATAACGGCCGGCATCGCCGCCTGGCTAGTCGCCATCGCCGCCGCCTGGGCCGCCACATGGTGGTTCGGCTGGACCGAACGCACCTTTCAACTCACCGTCGTCTATTGCTCGCTGCTGCTGTTCAATCTCCAGGGCATGCCCACTGCGGTGCTGCGCCTCGCCGGCCGCTACCGCGCCGCCGCCTATGGTCAGGTCGCCTCCGCCATCGTCCGTCTTGGCCTGTGCATCGGCGCGGCACTCACCACGGGCAACCTCTGGACGTTCGCAATCATCTGGATGGCAACCCAGATCCTCGGCTCGCTCATCTTCCTCGCCGTCGGCTTTGTGCAACTGCGCCGGCAAGGCATCACCAACATCCTGTCCGCCTCGCTCGCCGGCGTCACCACGCGCTTTCCCGGCCTGTGGAATTTCACCTGGTCCAGCAACCTGTCGCTCACCCTGCGTTCCAGCGCCAACCAGCTCGATACGCTGCTCGTCGGCGCCCTCGCCGGCCCTGCCGAGGCCGGGCTTTATCATATCGCCAAACAACTCGGCAAAATGGCCAGCCAGATCGGCACCCAGGTCCAGGCGGTGCTCTATCCCGATATCGCCCGACTATGGGCCGCCGGCGCCGTCCAGGCCTTCCGCCGCGCCGTGGTCCAGGTCGAAGTCATGCTGGCCGCCTTCGGCCTCATCAGCCTCGCCATCGCCGTCGTCGCCGCCGAGCCCTTGCTGCGCCTCTTCGCCGGTCCCGCCTTCGCCGCCGCCGCGCCGCTGCTCATCGTTCAAATGTTCGCCGTCGTGTTGATGATCAGCGGCACCGCCACCCATTCCGCCCTGCTGGCGATGGGCAAGGCGCATCAGGCGCTGGCGGTGGTCACCGCAGGCACCATTGCCTTCCACATCACGCTGCTGCTGCTGGTGCCACGCATCGGTGCCATGGGGGCCAATGTCGCCCATGTCGTGCTCGGCATCATCTGGGTCACCGGGCTGGCGATCATGCTGCGCCGCGCCCTGCGCAACACTGACGATGGCGCACCATCGGTCGTTCCGGCCGATCTCGAAATCGTTCCGCCGGGGGGGGCATAGATGGTGCTGACAGCAACCGAATTTTTCACACGCCAGCCGGATGGAATCTCCACGGCCGATGAAGCCGCGTTCTTCACCAGCCTCAAGGTCGGCAACAACACCTTCAAAAAAACCGGCGGCGGCCGCTTCCAGGATCTCGATGCCGCCATCGTCCGCCAATTGGCCGATGCGCCGCCCTGCATCGGCGAACTCCTCGACATCGGCATCTCCTCGGGCATCACCACCCTCGAACTCGATGCCGCCCTCACCAAGGCCGGCCACGCCCTGCGCGTCACCGGCACCGACCTGTCACTCGATGCCTTCATCGTCCCCGTCATGCGCGGCTGGCGTGCCCTCGTCGATGGCTCGGGCCACCCGCTGCAATATGACATGGGCGGTCACTCTGTCCGCCCCTGGCGCCGCCGGCTCGATTGGTTCGATGGCATGGTCGTCGTGCGCAGCCTCGTCAATCGCGTCGGCAAACCCCGCGCCCGGCGCTCGCTCGCCACCAACCGCATCATCAAACAGGTGCAACTCCTCAGCCCGCGGTTGACCAGGCGCCGGGACATCACCGTCATCCGCGACGATGTCACCACCGAAAATCCGGCACTCGCCGGGCGCTTCGATATCATCCGCGCCGCCAACATCCTCAATCTGGATTATTTCGACACACCAACGCTGCGCCGCGCGCTGGCCAACGTCACATCCTATCTATCGGGCCCCGGCGCGCTGCTGCTCGTCGCCCGCACACTGGGCAATGATGAACACCACGGCACCTTGTTCCAGATTATCGATCAGGGCGATGGCTTCCGCATCCTCGATCGCTACGGCGCCGGTTCCGAAGTCGAAGCACTCGTCCTCGAAACCTTGCCGCGCCACCCCGCCCGAGGCCGCTGATAGCGGTCAAGCAGCGCGGCGCTTTTCCTCCGGCGCTTCTTCCAGATAATATCCCTGGCAGGCATAATGGTGCTGCACCGCATCGCCAAACGCCGCATCGGCATGGCGCTCGAAATCGATCTGGTTGATCACCGCGCCCACAAACGGCGCGTCAAACACCCGTGCTGCCGCCCGCACCGCATCGGCATGGGTCTTGTTCCACCGCACCACCAGCAACGTCGCATCGGCCAACCCGGCCAGCGTCTTGGCATCGCGCACCGCCAGGATCGGCGGCGCATTGACAACTATGAACTGGAACCGCTTGCGAAGTTCCTCCAGCAAAGTCGCCACCCGCGGCGATGCCAGCAATGCCGCCGGATCTTCATCCGGGCCATGCATCGCAACCAGGGAAATCCTCGGCGCGCCCTCATGCGTCGTCAAAATATCGTCCAGCTCCGCCGTGCCGCGCAGATATGCCGCCAGGTCGGGGCCTTCATCGCGCGGGCCATCATGCGGCAACAGCCCCGGTCGCCGCAGATCGAAATCCACCACCACCGCTGTGCGCCACAACACGGCGGCTGCACTGGCCAGGCTCATCGCCACGGTGGTCTTGCCCTCACCGGGCAACGGCGAGGTCACCACCACCACATGCGGCCCCGCCGCCGGCAACTTCACGCGCAGGTCCAGGTAAAGGCTCCGCACGCCTTCCGAAAACACCGATCGTGGCCGCCCGGTCAATGATTGGTGCGGCAATGTCCCGCTGCGCTTCTTGACCTTCGGCAACATCCCCAGCGTCGGAATTCCCAGCAACCGGTCAATCTGTTCCGCCGTGCGGATGCGATTGTCGAGCAACTGCTCCACCACCACCGCCAGGATCAAACCCAGCAACAACGATCCGATGAACGCCACCGCAATCGTTTCGGGGCGCCTGGGGAAACTCGCCGATGTCGGCGCCACCGCCCGCCCCAGCACGCGTGCCGGCACCGATGCATCGCCCGACTCCACATCCAGCTGCTTCAACTCGGCCAGCAACGCCACATATTGCGCGTTGGTTGCCGCCGCCGTCCGTTCCAGGTCGAACAACCGCACCGATGCCGCACGCTGGTCAAACGACCGCGATCGCAAGCTGCCAAGATCGCTGCTGATCTGGCCCTCGCGCGCCCGATTGACCATGGCTTCAGACTGCAACTGCGCTTCGGCCCGCAACGTCTCGGCGCTTATCCGTCGGTTGAGATCGTCCAGCTGCGCGCGCAAACCCACCAGCTCGGGATAACCGCTGCCATAGGTCGTCGAAAGATCGGCAACCCGTTTGCCGGCTTCGGCCGCCTGCCGCTGCAAATCCCCCAGCAGCGGCGATGTCGCAACACCCTCCGTCACCATCCCGCCATAGGCTCGGGCCTCTGCCGCCGATCGGCTCGATCGCGCATCGGCCAGCGTTCCCGACAAACGGCCGATCTCCACGCTGTCGCTGCCCTCGCTCATCCCGAGCAGATTGTTCTCGCGCCGATACGTCGCCACTGCACGGTCCGCGGCAATTGCCTGTTCGCGCATCGAATCCACCCTCGGCACCAACGCATCGATCGCCGAACGCTTCGAAGCCAACGCCTCGCGCCGCTGCAACACAATATGTTCAGCCGCCAGTTTGTTGGCGATCCTCGTCGCTGTCTCGGCCGATTTCGATTCCGCCACGATGCCGATAACGGCTGACCGGTCGAGGCGGCGAATGTTCACCTTGCCCCGCAACCTGTCGACCGCCACCTCGATACGGGCCGTTGCCGCCTCGGGTGACGCCGGCTTTGCCGGTGATCCGCCAAATTCCGGATTCTCATACAACTTCAGGTCCTTGACGACCTTGCGCAACAATGGCCGGTCGCCCAGCAACTCCACCTGGCTGTCGATCAACCGGTCGTCGAGCGAAGCCAAAGGTGCCGTTCCGGTCGGCAAGCGCGGATCACTGGCACTTGTTGCAATGATCAGCGAACTCGACGCCTTGTATGTCGCAGGCCAGAACGCCGCGAACAACGCCGCCAGCCCGGTAATCACGATCACGGTGCCAAAAATGATCCACTTGCGACGTTTCAATATCCGCAACAGATCGCCACCATATTGACTGCCGGTATCGGCCGCCTGGTGCTGTGGTTGCTCGTTCGAAAAGACAAGGGTGCTGCTCATGCCACTATCCTAGAGCCATGGTCGCCAACCGATACACTTCCAGATCGGCAAATCCCGGGGCAAACAGATTACCCCGACGGCGTTACCGCAACTGCATTACCGCGCCACCAAACAAAATTGCCGAAACAAAAGCGCCGATAGCGCCTGTTGCAAGCGCGCTTTTGCCGTGCGGCCGGCCTCAACCCGCCGCACGGCAATGCCATGGGCCTCAGCCTGGGCGACGCGCCAGAAACGGTGCATCCGCAACGCCGCGCGATACGGCCCAGATGGCCGCCTGCGTCCGGTTCATCACCGAAAGTTTGCGCATGATCGCCTTGATATGCACTTTCACCGTCGCTTCGGTAATCGCCAGCTCACGCGAAATTGTCTTGTTGGCCCCACCGCGTGTCAGGCACCGCAACACCTCGATTTCGCGCTCCGAAAGCCGCACATCATGCGCTGTCGTCATCCAGTCGTCGGCGCTGTGCCGCCAATCGGTCTCCATCATCGCGGCGACCATCTGCGATGGCACCACCTTCTCACCCGATGCGATCAATTCCAGCGAACGTGCCAGCGGCTCGCAGGAAATTTCCTTGGCCAGATAGCCATCAACGCCAACCGACATCGCCTCGGACGTCGTCTGCACGCTGAAGTCTTCACCCAACAACACGATACGTGCGGTTGGAAAGGCTTCGCGCAATTGCTTGCACGTGCCCTGCCCCTCGGAATTGGACACGGAATCGACGATGATCATGTTGATATCCGGCTGTTCCGCAGCGGTGGCGCGCAGCGCCGAACAGGTTGAAACAGCGGCTACGACGCTGAAGTCCCGCTCCACCAAAATCCTGCGAAGCCCCTCTCGAACGATTTCATTCTTGCCCACAATGGCAATGCGTACTGCTGGCGTCATTTTCAGGTTCCCTTGTTAAAGGTTGCCGAGAGTGACTCAGGCCCGAGTGCTAAAAAGCAAAAGCAACGATACTGATTCCTCCGGGTCGACCTAGTCGATTCCGTTCATGCGTCCCTCTCTTTTGGTGTGCCCCTTGCCAACCCAGTGGAGCATCATTCGAAGACAATAAATAACATTCTTTTAACGCAATAGGAAGGTCTTGCTCACGCTGAACCGCCGGAGTCAGCCGGACTACCGCTGAATCAACATTGTGGAAATTTCGGAGTACGTCTTTGGTATTAGTGGTGGCGACCGACTGGCAAAACACCCCCGGAACGCACCCCGGCCTCCAGCGCGTGCCACTGCCCAAAAATCGCCTCGGGGGCGAAATTGCGTGCCGACAATCGTGCCGCCGCGCCCAATCGCAACCGCAGCTCAGCATCACCCAGCAGGCGTGCCATCGCCGCTGCCAACGCCGCCGCATCACCATCCGCCACCAACAACCCGTTGACGTCATTGCATATCATTTCGGCCGGGCCAAAGGGACAATCAAAGGCAACAACCGGCAACCCCGCCGCCATGGCTTCGCCCAGCGCATTTGGAAAGCCTTCATGGCGTGACGACAAGACGAACGCCCCTGCCCCGGCCAACCACCCGCCTGGTGTCTTGCTAAGGCCCGGAAGCGTCACCCGCGCCTCCAGCCCCAATGCCCTTGTCTGGGCCGCAATCGCATCGCGGAGCGGCCCATCCCCCCAAATGGCCAACCGCCATTCGGGCTGGTTTTGCGCCACAATCGCAAAAGCCGGCAACAAAAGGTCAAATCCCTTCTGATGTTCGAATCGGCCTACCGCCACCAGCGTCCGAGTCGATTCGTTTGCTACACCACCGAAAACCGCCACAGGATTGGGGATCACGTTCGCCGCCCTCGCCACCGCTGCCGGCAGGCAGGCACGGCTCGCCTCCGTCTGCAACACAATCGCCGCCGCCCGAGGATACAACCGGTGCAGCAGGAACTGCCAGGCCGGATGTCCGGCCTGGCGCTGCGGATTATTGCGCTCGCAGGCGATGACCGGCACCCCCAGCCCCGTCATCGCCAACAACGTCACGACATTGATCTTGGTCAAAAAACTGATGACCACGCCAAAACGCTCGGCACGCAGCACCGCCCGCAACCGCCGCACCCTGCCGACAACACTCGCCGCGCCGCGCGGCTGTCCACCCAACCGCAGCAACCGCACGCCCGGGTCAAAATCATGGTAAACCGGGTCATCCTCGCGATCAAAGGCGATGACCGTCACCGCGCGCCCATCATCCACGAACGCCGATGCCAGCAACGCAATCACCCGTTCGGCGCCGCCCGCACCCAATCCGGCAACGACGAATGCGATGCCCGGCCGGCTCTTGTCCGGCAAGATCCCCGGCCGGCTCTTCTCCGGCAGGATGCCCCTATGGCTATTGTCCGGCAAAATGCACCGGCCCGGCCGCGCCGCGCGCCGCCAACCAATCATCCAGCGCATCGAACGACGTGATGACCGTGTCGGCACCCAAGCCTTCGCCAACAGTCGCAGCGGCGTGAATCGCACCCGGCCGCACGATCTGCACCGTCCGCCAGCCCAGTGCTCGCGGCGCAATGAAATCCTTGGCAGGATTGTCGGCAACATAAACACAGTCCGAACCGGCACAGCGATAATGCGCCATGACATGCTCGAACCCGCGGTGGTGCGGCTTCCAATACGCCCGCCCCCATTGCCCCGTACACACCAACGGCGCGATGCCGCCGCCATCCAGGCCCAGCGCCCGCAATTTGTTGGTCTGGGTCGCTGCTGGTCCATCGGTGATGATCGCCAGCCGTGTCCTGTGCCGATGCTGCTCCAGCCAGGCCGCCGCATCGGGCGCCAACGCAATCTGCGGTGAATGGCATTGATACAAGGACACCAATGTCGCGATCAGCCCCGCCTGCGTCTCAAGGCCATAGCCGGCCAGAACCGCATCGAACACGCGGCTGCGGTCACCGGTTTCGAACACCCAGGCTGCACGTTCGGCAAAATCCGTCACCCCGAACCGCTGCTGCATCCAGCCGCCCAGCGCCGCATAGCCACTGCGCACGAATTCCCGCTCCAGGTATAAGGTATCGTCCAGATCAAGGACGATGACACTGCCCCCGGGCGCACTCATGGCGTGACAAACACGGCGGCGTCATACCGCAGCATCAGCGTGCCCGCCTGCCAATCATCATTCGCCGTCGATGGCCGCCCCAACACATCCTCGATCAACCAGCGCGCAAAATTCGCTCCGGCCCGATCCGCCAACGGATAACCACCGCCGAACCGCGCATTGATCTCGAATACCGATGCCGCACCCTCATCATCCACCACCGCCTGGAAACACAGCGCCCCGCGCGGTCCCGGCAAGGCAGCGGCAATGTCCCGCGCCAGCCCGCGCAGCAACGCCATGTCGCGCGTGATGCCCTTTTCCACCTCGCCGGCGCGCACCTGCAACCGCTCGTGCGGCACGGCGCACCGCATCCGGCCCTCACGGTCAAAATACATGTTGATGGTGAACTCGCGGCCTTTCAACAACGACTGCACGATCATCGGCTCGTCACTCGCCCCGATGTCGCCCGGCCCCGCCACCGGCCCTACTCCGCGTCCGGCGCTGCCATGACGCGGCTTGATGAACAATGGCCAATCCCAATCACCAGGATAGGCCACCGCTGTCTCCGCCATCGCCGTGCGCGGCGAAGGAATCGCATGCGCCGCCAGAAATTCCGCCGTCGCCAGCTTGTCACGGGCAATCTCGATCAACGGCGGCGCACTCACCGCCGCGCTGCACCCCACCTCGGCAAACCGCCCGCGCGCCAGGCTCAATGGCAATAATTCCGGATCGATCGTCGGCACCACCAGCGCCACGCCTTCGCGGCGACAAATCGCCAGCACCGCATCGGCATAGCCTTCATCCGTCGCGCGCGGCACCGCAAACGCCTTGTCGGCAGATCGGCACGCCGAACTCCAATCGGGGTTGAGGTCACACGCCAAAACCTCGGCTTCAACCCCCAGCGCCGCGGCGGCATGGCGAAAGCAATTCAACAATTCGGTGCGCCGCCCCGCCGACGTCACCAGGATGCGCAACGGCCCCGCCATCACCCGATCTCGCGAATCATGACAAAGGCCTCGGCCGCCACCAGATGCGCCGTCGCCCCGCGCAACGTTGCCAAGGCCCTGAGCGCGCCAATCGACCGCTCGCTCGGCGCCGCCTGCACCTGCGACGCAAACAGCGCAAATGCCTCCAGCTTGCGCACAAGCTGGTCGGCGATATCCACAAACACATTCGGCACAAACGCCGGCGTCAGATACGGCGCATTCCAATTGGTCTCCGACAGCGTCTCATAGGCATATATCCGCCGCGGAAACGCCCCGGCCCGCGGCCGCGCCGCCACCATCGCCGATTCGAACACCAATTGATGATCGCGGTGAATATCCCCGACAAACGGCAGGAACAACGTATCCGGCGCCACCTCGGCCACCAACCGACCGATCCCGCCATTCAAGGCCGCGTGCGGCACCCCATCCAGTTCCGCCGCCGGAAAATCCAGCCAATGCGTCCGCGTCACCCCGATCCGCCCATGCGCCGCCGCCGCCTCGGCCCGCACCCGTGCCACCGCCTCTTCAGCATATTGCGGCGGCTTGCCACTGGTGACCACCGCGACATGCACCTCGCGACCCATGTCAATCAACCGCGCCATCGTCCCGCCACACCCCAAAACCTCGTCATCCGGGTGCGGCGCCAACACCAGCGCACATTTTACGCGCTCCAACATCACTCCGCCCCCAACCGCGCGTGCAACGCCGGCACTCGCCCCGACGCACTTTCCCACTCAAACACCCGCAACAATCCCCCACATCCGCACCGCACATCGAACCCATCCGGCGAAATCGCCACCACTTGCCCGACCATAGCCGCCCGATACCCTTCGCCACCCCTCGCAACTGCCGCCCACACCACCAGCCGCTCCCCCCGCGCTACCGTGAACGCCCCCGGATACGGCCGCCCAACAGCCCGCACCAGACGCGCAATCTCCACCGCCGGCCGCCCCCAATCGATCGCCCCATCCCCCGGCACACGCTTCGCCGCCCAGGTCGCAAACCCCTCATCCTGCACCCGCCGCGGCGCCTCCCCCGCCGCCAACTGCGGCAACAAACCCTCCAGCATCTCTCCCAACACCGTCAAATGCCGCGCATAAAGCGACGTCACCGTCTCTTCCGCCCCCACATGAAAATACGCCTGCGCCGCAATATCCCCGGTATCCACCCCATCATCGATCCAGAACAATGTCCCCGCCGTAATCGGCTCCCCCAACAATATCGTCCACGGCAACACTCCACGCCCCCTAAGCCGCGGCAACGCCGCCGGATGATACCCGATCACCCGCCCCCCCGCCGCCGCCCGGAACGCCGGACGACAGATCTGCGACCACCCAATCACAAACACCATGTCAGGCGCCAACGCCGCCACCGCCGCCACCACATCCTCGGCATTGCTGTCGGCCGCATGGATCACCCGCGCCCCCGCCGCCGCCGCTTCGGCCGCCATATCGACAAAATCCGAATGCCGCGCCGCCAGCGCAGGCGGCAAAGTCACCAGCGCCACCACCTCCCAGCCGTTGGCCGCCACAGTCGTCCGCAATGCCGTCCGCGTACTGTCAACCGCTCCGACGATGATCGCCCGCATAGGCCCTCCCAATTTCGGTCCGGTTGATGCGCTCGCCCCCCGCAACAACCGCCAAGGTCCTCATCAATATCGCAAAATCCAGCCGCCACGAAGCATGATCGACATACCATAGATCGAGCGCCAGCTTGTCGGCGTCGCTCAACAGCGCATTGCCATTCACCTGCGCCCATCCCGTCAACCCCGGCCGCAC
>JANPEP010000208.1:0-3366 GCA_031422995.1 Polymorphobacter sp.
CGACATCGAATATGGCGGCCCCGGCATGCAGAAACCGCCGGTTTTGCGCTTCAACGGGAAGAAATACCAATAAGGCTTTGAAGGGCCTCCGGCGGCTGGGGCCTCAGGCCCCAGACCCCGATTATTTCTTGGGTGCCAAGACCCATCAATGGTGTTTTTCGCTATCTGATCGAATGGGGTCTGGGGCCAAGGCCCCAGCCGCCGGAGGCCCTTCAAAGCCTTATTGGTATTTCTTCCCGTTGAAGCGCAAAACCGGCTGTTTCTGCATGCCGGGGCCGCCATATTCGATGTCGAGCCAGCCGTTGTGGCGGGTTTTCAGCGGCAGCGTGCCGCCGCTGTTGCTGCCGATGCTGCGCCAGGTTCCGTCCGGGTTGCGGGCCATGATGTTGAAGCCCGTTTCGTCGCGGCCATAGCAGGCGATGTTGCCTTCGCTGACGATGGCTTCGGGTTTCTTGTCATTGTTGAGGTCGATGGCTTCGATGGAAAAGTCCGAGCGCGGCCAGCCGGGATCGGTGGCGTCGCAGCCGATGACGGTCTTGCCCTTCATCGTGAAGCCGGCGCCTTTGTAGATGGCGGCGGTTTCGGCGGGCGAGAAGGCGGGCGTGGCGGCGAGAACTGGCGTGGCGGCAAGCAGCGCCGCGATGGCCAGCGGGATGGCGTGCTCCATGGCGAGCTCCCTTCGATGGCGAGACGCAACGAGTTTAGGCGCTTTGCGGCCACCGGCGCCATGGCGCGAAAGGGTTAGAGCGCCGCCTTCAACGCATCGACCAGATCAAGCTTTTCCCAAGCGAAGCCGCCATCGGCATCGGGCTGGCGGCCGAAGTGGCCATAGGCGGCGCTGCGCTGGTAGATCGGTTTGTTCAGGCCGAGATGGGTGCGGATGCCCTTTGGCGTGAGGCGCACGAGGGTGGGCAAAATGGCTTCGAGTGTGCCTTCCGCGACGCTGCCGGTGCCATGCAGATCGACATAGATACTGAGCGGTTCGGCGACGCCGATGGCGTAGCTGAGTTGAATCGTGCAGCGGCGGGCGAGGCCGGCGGCGACGATGTTCTTGGCGAGATAGCGGGTGATATAGGCGGCCGAGCGATCGACTTTGGTCGGGTCCTTGCCGCTGAAGGCGCCGCCGCCGTGGGGGGAGGCGCCGCCATAGGTATCGACGATGATCTTGCGGCCGGTGACGCCGGCGTCGCCATCCGGGCCGCCGATTTCGAAGCGGCCGGTGGGATTGACGTGGATGACGGTATCGGGCGTGACGAAGCCCGGGGGCAGGATTTCGGTGAAGACGCCGACCACATAGTCGCGCAGCACCTTGTAGAGCGCCGGGTCGCCTTCGTTGTTGTGCCAGTAATAGCCCGGTGCGTGTTGGGTGGAGACGACGAGCGCGGTGGCGCGGACCGGGATTTCGTTTTCATAGGCGAGCGTCACCTGGCTTTTGGCGTCGGGCTGGAGGAACGGAGCAGCACCGGAATGGCGATCGGCGGCCATGCGTTCGAGAATCTTGTGCGAATAATAGAGGGTGGCCGGCATGAAATCAGGCGTTTCATCGGTGGCATAGCCGAACATGATGCCCTGGTCGCCGGCGCCTTCGTCCTTGTTGCCGGCTTCATCGACGCCCTGGGCGATGTGCGCCGATTGCGGGTGGAGATGGTTTTCGAAGATCAGGTTCTGCCAGTGGAAGCCATCTTGTTCATAGCCGATGCGGCGAACGGTTTCGCGGACGGCTTGTTGGATTTCCTCCTGCGCGCCGGGGGCCCAGTTGCCGGCGGTGTCGATCATGCCGAGGCCGCGGACTTCGCCGGCGAGGATGACGCGGTTGGTGGTGGTGAGGGTTTCGCAGGCGACGCGGGCCTGGGGATCCTTGGCCAGGAACAGATCGACGACGGCATCCGAGATCTGGTCGGCGACCTTGTCCGGATGGCCTTCGGAGACCGATTCGCTGGTGAACAGGAAGGATGAGCGCGCCATCTGGGGAAGTCCGTCATCGGGAATGGGATGTGGCGCGTTTAATCGGCGAGGCCCGTTGGCACAAGGGGTATAAAGATAGCTTTATATGACTCCAAAGAGTCAGATACGGCGTGAGCGATCTGTGGCGAAGGCGATGATGAGCAGCAGCAGCGCGAAAACCGCAGTTGTGGCATGGCCGAAGCGGGCGAACAGGGTTGCCGGCAGCGCCGGCGGCAGGCGTTCGGCCGCGACGCCGACGGTGCCGGCGGCTTGTGATGCGATGATGTTGCCATGGCCATCGATGATTGCGCTGATGCCGGTGGGGGTGGCGCGGACAACGGGCAGGCCTTCCTCGATGGCGCGAAGCCGGGCCTGGGCGAGGTGTTGCGGCGGGCCGCTGGGGCCGAACCAGGCATCGTTGGAGATGTTGACGATCCAGCCGGGGCGGTTTGATGCATCGACGACGGCGCCGGGGAAAATGATTTCGTAGCAAATCTGCACGCCGACGGCGGGGAAGCCGGGAAGTGCGAGGGTGCGGGGGCCGGGGCCTGGGAGGAAATCGATATCGCCGGGGGCGAGGCGGGCGAGGCCGAGGCGGGTCATGAGGGGCCGGGCGGGGACATATTCGCCCAGCGGCACAAGGTGCGATTTGTCGTAGCGGCCGTGGATCTTGCCCTTGGCATCGAGGACAAACAGGCTGTTGGTGAGGGCTGTGACTTCGCCGGCGCTATCGCGGATGACGGCGACGCCGCCGAACAGCAGCAAGTCGGCAGGACCGAGCACGGCAGCCAGGCGAGCGCGGATGGCGGGGTCTTCCTCAACCGCATAGGGCACGGCGGATTCGGACCAGACGATGATGGCGCCGCCGGTTTCGGGATGGGCGCGGGCAAAGCTGGTGCTCGACATGGCCTTGGCGGTTGGCAGGGCGGGGGCGCCGGGGGCATCGGTGAGCGGGGCTGCGGCCTCGGCGACGTTTTTGACGGCGGTTTCGGTATCGACGGCGGCATTGCCCTGTGGCGGGGTTTCGGCGGGTGCGGCGACCACGGCGTCGTCGAGGCGATCTGCGGCCAGTGCCGCTGCGGTCATGTCGAGATAGGCGCGCAGATGGCGTTCCTGGGCATCGGCGACATATTTCTGGTCCTGGCCGATGTTGGGTTGGATGGCGTAAACCCGTGGATTGTCGGGATAATAATGATCGCGAACAATGAACGTCGACGCCAGGCCGGTGATGGCAATGGCGGCGACGAGCAGGCCGCCGACGATGCGTTCCCCGCGGGCAACGCCGGGTTTGACCAGCAGCCAGACGCCGCCGCCGACCAGCACCATGACGCCCGACAGCGCCAGCGTGCCGCCGAATTGCGCCAGTTGGCGGATGCCGGCGACCGACATCCAGGCGGCGCCCAGCGGATCCCAGGCAAAGCC
>JANPEP010000209.1:0-2081 GCA_031422995.1 Polymorphobacter sp.
CATCAAGGCGGTGTTTGCCGAGGCGCGCCGCGTGCTCAAACCCGGCGGCATGATGCTGCATTATGAGTTGCCGCCGAACAACGCCCTGTCGGCCTATGATGGTTTCTATCTGGATTGGGATTGCTGGTACAACAACGAGCCATTCTACAAGACCTATCGCGACCAGGACCCGGCGAGCCTGTGTGCGGAGGCAGGGTTTGCGCCGAACAGGTTTTTCCAGACGGTGGTGCCGTCGCTGGCCTGGTATGGCGAGGATGCCGTGGCGGCGGCGCTGGCCGGCCCGGCGCAAGTCGGCGGCAACACCGGGCGGCTGGCCGATGGCGTGCAATGGTTCGTTTATGGAAGCCGGGCGTGAGCGAGGCGCGGGGAACGAAGCCCCAGGTTTTCGGCGACCCGGCGATCGACGCGATGGTCAAGATGCTGCTCGAACTCGCCAGCGAAACCTGGGTGACGCGGGCAAGACTGGCGGCGCTGGAGGCCAAGGTCGGATCGGTCGAGGACCTGGTGTTGCCGCCAGAGGTGGAAGCCAAGCTGGCAGAGGAGCGCGACGCGTTCGTGCGGAAGGTTTTCGGGGTGCTGGAGCGCTGACTCGGCCGGCGCCGACATCCACGCCGCACCGCGCGCCAGGCGTCAGGCGGTGCGCCGGCGCGAAACCCATCGCAGCCGCCGCGATACCGCCCCGACCAGCCCGAACCCGGCGATCAACATCGCCCAATTCGCCGGCTCGGGCACCCCTGCCGTGCCCGGTGCGCCAAACGTCATGTCGTCATAACTGGCCAGCCCGAAATCCACCGAACGCGCGGTGCCATTGAACTGCAACGTCAGCTTGCTCCAGCTGCAAAACGGTGCCCCCGTCGGATTGCCTGTGCAGGTCTGGCTGAAGCTGCCGCCGGTCAACGCGCGCTGGGCGATGATTGCGCTCAACCCGTCATTGCCGCCAAGACCTTCATAAATCGACACAAAGATGTCGGCCCCGGTCACATGGTAAAAGCTCAGCTCGCCGGTGAAGCCCGCCGCAACATTCAAGGTTGTGCGGTTTGACGATGTCCCCATCACGCTCTTGCCGGACGGGTTGTTGGCGAACAAGCCGTTGCAAATGCCATCGCCGGGCCCGCAACGATCAAGGTCGATAACCGCCAGTCCGCCCTGGGATACCGAAACGCCGTAATTCGTACCCATGCGCCCGTTGTCGCCGGCGCCCTGCCGGGGCTCGCTGAGCCCGCCATTGTAGAATTCGCGTATCCCGTGCAGGCTTCCCATCCCTTCGAAATCCAGCGTGAAGGCGGCCTGAGCTGGCACAGCGGCCAGGACACCAAGCCCTGCGGCAAGCAGCATGAATCGTGAATTACGGCGCATTTCGAACCCCCGGCATTGATCAGCCCCGATGCACATGGGCGAGATCGACACCGCTGTGCAGCCCCATTTGGGGGTAATCTGCGATTATACAGCGTTAAACCGCGAGCAGCGCCGAAACCTCCGCCGCCACGTCCGCATCCCCCGCCGCGATCACCCGGCCGTCACTGCCCTGCCGCAACAGCGCGCCGGCCCAATCGGTCATCACGCCGCCGGCACCCGTCACCACAGGCACCAGCGCTGCCCAGTCATGGATCTTCAACCCGGCCTCCACCACCACATCGAGATGGCCCGAGGCGACAAGCCCGTAATTGTGGCAATCACCACCATAAAGCGTGTCGAGCGCCGCGCCCTGCACCCGCGAAAACGCTGCGAAATCCGCCGCATTGAACGCGTGTGGTGACGTGGTGCCGACCCGCGCCCCCGCCAGCCCGCCGCAACGGCGCACATGCGCCGCCTGGCCGTTGAACAAGGTCGGCCGCCCGCGCGCGCCGAGCCAGCGATCGCCGATGATGCATTGGTCGATGAGGCCGAGGACCGGCACGCCCTCCTCCATCAGCGCGACCAGTGTGCCAAAGATCGGGCGGCCCGCCACGAAGGCGCGGGTGCCGTCGATGGGATCGAGCACCCAGACTCGCGCCGCGTCCGGTCGGTCGTCGCCATATTCCTCGCCGATGACGCCATCATCGGGGCGATGTTCCGCCAGCAGCGCGCGGATGGCGGCTTCG
>JANPEP010000210.1:0-12587 GCA_031422995.1 Polymorphobacter sp.
GTGACGTTGGGCTGCCAATTGATGGTGACGCCTGTCAGGATGCGGTTGGGATTGTTGAACAGCGCCAGCGACTGGCTGTTGGTGCCGGGGACGGCCGACGAGAAGGTGAGCGTTTGCGTGAGAAAGGTGACGGCATTGGCAGCGGTTGCGGTCAACAGCAGCGAGCCCAGCAGGGCCGCGCGAGTGAAGAATTTCATTATTGACCCCTGTAAGCCCACCAACGGGCCGTAAATTTTCGAATTTGTACGCAACTCACGTGCAGGAACCTGCCCAAGGAAACTGCCCCACAACGCCATGCAAAAATCATGCCATTTCGGCAAGGCATTGATTTCGTCCGCCTTGGGTTGGAGCGGTGTCATGAAAGTGTAAAGCGTGCCGTCACTTTTTCGGCCAGGCGTGTGAACTTTCGGTAATGGGGGGGGCAATCGGGGTGTGGGTGCATCGCGTTTCCGGGGGGTGTCGGACGCGCATGCAATCGGGTAAGGCACGGATGATGCAAAGTTCAACACTGTCTTATTCCGCCAGCCGCGGCTCTATGGTGCGAGCCGGGATCGTGATGGTGCCGCTGTTGCTGGTGCTGGGCGGGCTGTCGGCGCGGGTTTCGGGGTCGACCGAGGATAATGCCTGGTTCCAGACGTTGAGCCTTTCGGCGTTGCAGCCGCCGGGGCCGGTGTTCGGGATTGCGTGGAGCATATTGTACACGATGATCGCGGTGGCGGCGGCGATCGTGTGGGGCCACAAGGCGGCACCGGGGCGGCGGCTGGCGCTTGGGTTGTTTGCGATCGGGGTGGCAATCAACCTGACATGGTCGCCGGTGTTTTTTCGGTTTCACCTGATTTTGCCGGCGCTGGTGATCATCGGGGTGATGTTTATTGTCGCAGTTGCGACGACCTTTGCCTTTGCCAGGGTGAGCCGAGTGGCAGCCTGGCTTATGGTGCCTTATCTGGTGTGGCTATGTTTCGCCGGGGCGCTTAATGCGCGCGTCATGGTGCTCAATCCGGCAGCGGACGCCTTTCAGCTGGGAATTTGACGATGCAGACCGAGAACAAGTTTTTCGAGGACCTTTCGAAAGTGGCGACATCGGCGCTGGGCACATTGGCCGGCGTGGGGCGCGAAGTTGAGGAAAATGCCCGGCGACGGGCGCGGGAATTCGTGGCCGGCGACGATGTTGTGGGGCGCGACGAGTTCGAGGCGGTGAAGGCCAATGCGGCAGCGGCGCGCGAGGCCGTTGAGGTGTTGAAGGCCGAGATTGTGGCGTTGAGGGCCGAAATTGCTGGCAAGAAAGTGACAGCGGCGCCGAAAAAGACTGCGAAGGCGTGATTATCCACAGTTTTGTAACTTTTGGTGCGAGTCGGCCTGTTGCCGAATCGCCTGGCTGTGCCCAGCCTGTGCCAATCTCCCATATCTGGGGGTTGGTGACGCGGGGGCATACCGTATGAGCCTTGTTGATATCGAATATGTTCCGGCACCAGCGGCGCCGATCGACATGCTGGAGCATGTGTTCGACGCCAATGGCTGGGCATTCGAGCGGTCGGGTGATGAGGAAATCAGCACTTCGATCAAGGGTGGTTGGGCGACATATCAGTTGCGGGCGCTGTGGCGCGAGGAAGAGCGCGTGTTGCAGATTATCGCGCGTGCCGATTTGACGGCGCCGGATGATCGCAAGCTGGCGATTTACGAGACGCTCGGCCTCATCAACGAGCAATTGTGGATGGGGCATTTCGAGCTGTGGTCGGCGGATGGCACGGTGTTGTTCCGTCATGCGACATTGCTCGACAATGATGATGACGAGCATGAGCCGGATTTGACGATCGGCCAGGCCGAAGTGCTGGTCGAAGCGGCGGTTGACGAGTTCGAGCGGTTTTACCCGGTGTTCCAGCTGGTGATGTTTGCCGACCGGACGCCGCAGGATGCGATGGCGGCGGCGTTGCTGGAAACAGTGGGCGAAGCTTGAGTGAGGCGGGCGTGAGCGCGCCCGTCTGGTTGCTGGGTTGCGGGAATATGGGCGGGGCGTTGCTGCGCCGCTGGATCGCCGAGGACATGGGCCCGGTGGCGGTGATCGACCCCATTGTGACGGATGTGCCGGACGGCGTGACGCTGGGGATGCCGGCGGGGCGGCCCGATGTGCTGGTGCTGGCGGTGAAGCCGCAGGCGTGGCGGGAGGCGGCGGCGGCGCTGGCGGATGTTGCCGGGCCGATGACATTGGTGGTCTCGGTGATGGCCGGGGTGACGGTGGCGGATATTGCGGGGGTGTTTTCGCGCTCGCCGATCGTGCGGGCGATGCCGAATACGCCGGCAGCGATCGGCCAGGGGGTGACGGCGCTGTTCACCACCGCGGGGGATTTGGCGGAAGGCGCGGCGGAGGCGTTGTTCGGGCCGGCGGGGACGACTGTGTGGCTGTCGGATGAAGCGGATTTCGATGCGGTGACGGCGGTTTCGGGATCGGGGCCGGCGTATGTGTTTGCGTTTATCGAGGCGCTGGCGGCGGCGGGGGTGGCCGAAGGGCTGGAGCCGGGGCTGGCGGCGCGGCTGGCGCGGGCGACGGTGACGGGGGCAGCGGCGCTGGCGGCGAGCGAGGCGGCGGTGCCGGTGGGGATTTTGCGCGAGCGGGTGACGAGTCCGGGGGGGACGACGGCGGCGGGGCTGGGGGTGTTGGTGCCGGGGTTGGGGCCTTTGGTGCAGGGGGCGGTGAAGGCGGCGGCGGCGCGGTCGCGGGCGCTGGCGGGGTAGGGGGCTGGGGCGGCTGGGGATTTTGCTCCGGGCTCCTTTTTTGCGGGATGATTGCCATGGTGCTGATGTATCGGCTGCTGGGAATGGCTGATGTGGTTGCTGCGGCCGACCTTCATCGGATCGCGGGCGCGTTGATTCCGGGCTATGATACGTCGCTGCATAGTGCGGATGAATTTCACGCGCTTTATCGCGACAAGGTCATTGTCGAGGGCCCGGTGTGGGGCGGCTTTGATGGCGACCTGTTATTGGGTTTCGTGGCGTTGCTGCCGGGCTGGATCGATCATCTTTATGTCGATCCCGGAGTTCACGGGCGAGGCATCGGCAGTGCGCTGGTCGCGATTGCGCAGCGCGAGCAGGATGACCTGCAACTTTATACGTTTCAGGCCAATGTGCGGGCGCGGCAGCTTTATGAGCGGCATGGGTTTGTTGTCGAAGATCTGACAGACGGGCAGCGTAATGAGGAGAAGATGCCGGATATGCGGTATCGGTGGGTGCGGCGATCAGCGTCTGTTGGCAAGGCAGTAAGCTAGGTCCCGGCTCAAGGGCGGGATGACAGTGAAGGAAAAGGTCCTTCAGCGGCGCCATGCGTTGCTGGGGGCAGGCGGGTCAGGTTCGGTGTGGTGGGCCTTATCCCTGGCGGAGGCTTTCGATGAGGGGGCGGTCTTCGGGGGGGATGAGGCCGATGAGGACGGACCAGAAGCCGGTGACGGCGGATTGGCCGGCTTCGCCGTAAGCGGCGGCCATGCCGGTTTCGAGTTCGGCGAACAGCGAGGCTTCTAGAGCGGCGCCGGATTTTGTCAGGCGGAGGAGGCGTTGGCGGCGGTCCTGGGTGCCGATGCTTTGTTCGACCAGGCCCTTGTCCTGAAGTTCGGTGAGGACGCGGCCGAGGGATTGTTTGGTGATGGCGAGGAGGCGGAGGAGATCGCCGACCGGCAATCCGGGACGCCGGGCGATGAAGTAGAGCGTGCGGTGGTGGGCGCGGCCAAAGCCTTCTCGGGCGAGGATTTCGTCGGCGCCGCGGACCATGGCGGTGTAGCCGAAATAGAGGAGTTCGATGCCGCGGCGGATCTCGTCTTCGCGCAGGAACAGCGGCGAGGCGGCTGTGGGAACAGCGGAAAGCCTGGGGGGGAGGCGATTTGGGACAGTCATGTTGACATATCTTGCACGGATGCCTAGCCCAAGGCAAGAATTTGCCGGTGGTGAGGGTATCGCCGGAAGAATGTTGCGGGAAGGACGCTCCAGATGACCGATGCTACCTTTGATGATCGTGATGGTTTCATCTGGTTTGATGGGGCGTTGAAGCCGTGGCGCGAATCGAACGTGCATATCCTGACGCACGCGATGCATTATGCGAGTGCGGTGTTCGAGGGTGAGCGCTGTTATGGCGGCAAGGTGTTCGAGCTGTCGCAGCACAGCCAGCGGTTGATTGATTCGGCGCGGATCCTGGGGTTCGAGATTCCGTGGACGCGGGACGAAATCGATGCGGCGGTGGTCGAGACTCTGGCGGCCAACGGGCTGGTGGATGGTTATGTGCGGCCGATCGCCTGGCGCGGATCGGAGCAGATGGGGGTTTCGGCACAGCGGACGAAGCCGCATCTGGCCATCGCGTGCTGGGCCTGGGGGGCGTATTTCGGCCCGGAGGCGATGGCCAAGGGGTTGCGGTTGAACATTGCGCCGTGGCGGCGGCCGGCACCCTATACAGCGCCGACGAAATCCAAGGCGGCGGGGCTGTACATGATCTGCACCATGTCGAAGCACGCGGCGGAGGATGCGGGTTATAATGATGCGCTGATGCTGGATTGGCGGGGGCAGGTGGCCGAGGCGACGGGGGCGAACGTGTTTTTCCTGAAGGATGGCGTTTTGCACACGCCGACGCCGGATTGTTTCCTGGATGGCATCACGCGGCGGACGGTCATCGGGCTGGCGAAGCGCCGCGGAATTGAGGTTGTGGAGCGGGCAATCTGGCCGGAAGAGCTTGAGTCGTTCGAGCAGGCGTTCCTGACGGGGAGCGCCGCCGAAGTGACACCGCTCGCCGAGATTGGACCATGGCGGTTCGAGGTTGGTGCGTTGACCCGCCAGCTGGCGACGGATTATTCGGACCTGGTCAACGGCCGCATGTGAAAGCCGCTTGAAACAGGCGGTTTTTCACCGTTGCGGCAGAGCGAGCGAGTTTAGCGACGGGCTGTGAATTGGCCGCTGATGCTCGTGAGATTTTGCAAAATAAGGTCGTTTCAAAACCGCAATGGTTATTTCGCACTTGCGAGATAGACGTCTGCGAGCTATGTCGCGCTTGCCGTTCATATGAATGAAATGGTGCGACTGCTAAGGCGGTCGGGTCAAGAGTGGATTAGATGGTGTTCCCCATGTTCAGGATCGCAACGACTGCCGCGCTCGCCGCAGCCCTTTGGGTTGTGCCGTCGGTTGGCACGCGCGGGCAAGGCACGTTGGGGGACCGTTTTGTTCATGCAGACCGCGCCATTGTTCAGGACACGGCCGCCGGTCGTGCCGTTCTGGCACGGGCCGATGCCCAGGTCGTGGCGGCTGTCGGCGGTCTTTGAGGCGGTCTTGCGCCGGACGTTGTAGTCTGGCTGCGGTTTTTGAGCGAGTGGCAGGGCGAAGTCGTTGACGCTTCAACGGTGCGCCCCTACACGCCTTTGTGCAAGAAAATTTGGGTTTGGGAGCAGCAATGGGCAAGGCGTTTCGGCAGGTCGCCGGCAGTCTGGCGATTGCGGCCACGGTTTTTTCCACCCCGCTTGTGGCGCAGACCATTGACCCGCGTGTCTTGCAGCAGGTGCAGGGCCAGCTTGGCGGTCCCAACGCCGGCATAGCCGTCGACCAGGCGCGCGCGCAGGGTGACACCCGCGATGCGGCGAGCGTCGCAACCGAGCGTGCCGGCAAGGTGGACACGCGTGAGGAGCAGGAGCTGCGCCGGGCGGAGGCGCGATCCGGGCTGGCACGGCTGTACCGGGCATCGCCCATCGAGCGCGAGTTTCGGGAGCGGTTGGCCGATCCGTCCTTGCGGCAGTTCGGATATGACCTGTTCCAATCGGCAAGCGGGGCGACCGGCGGCCTGACGGGGGCCGTGGGCGACGATTATGTCATCGGTGTTGGCGATGACGTGGTGGTGCAGTTCCAGGGCGCGACCAACGACAGCAAGACCGTGCGGGTGAGCCGCGATGGCCGGTTGGTGGTGGGAGCCTTGCCACCAGTGCAGGCCGCTGGACGATCAATTGCGGCGGTGACACGGGATTTGCAGGCGGCGACGCGGCGGACGCTTTTGGGCACCGAAGTGTTCATCTCGCTGGGATCGGTGCGGGCGGCGACGGTTTTCGTGGGCGGTGAAGTCGACCGGCCGGGGCAATATAATCTGACAGCGTTGAGCGACGTTTCGGCGGCGTTGGCGCAGGCCGGCGGGGTTCGGCGTTCGGGTTCGTTGCGCAATGTGCGGATCGTGCGCGGCGGCAGTTCGATTTCTGTCGATCTTTACGGCTTGCTGGGCATCGGGTCACCGCCTTCGGTGCGGTTGCGTGATGGCGATCGCATCATTGTGCCGGTTATCGGTGATACCGTGGCGATTTCGGGGAGTGTGGCGCGGCCGGGGATTTATGAAATCCGCAAGGGCACGTCGCTGGGGACGGTGTTGGGCTTTGCCGGCGGGGCGTTGCGCCCGCGGGGCAACCAGATTGCCATCAGCCGGATCACGGCGGACGGCAGCGAACAATATATCAGGGCGGCGACGCTTTCGGCAGCGCTGGTGCCGGGCGATGCGGTGCAATTGACGGGCGGCAGCGCCGGCGGTTCAACAGGGCGTGTTGTCCTGCGCGGTTATGTGGGCAATCCGGGTGCGCGGGCGCTGGTTTCGGCACCGACGGTGCGGGATTTGCTGGGCAATATCAGCGATTTGCGATCGGACACGTATCTGCCGATGGCAGTGCTTATCCGGCGTGATCCGGTGACGGCGGCACGGGCGTTTGAGCCGGTAAACCTGCTTTCGGCGCTGAATTCCCGGCCTGGCGTGGCGTTGCGCAGCGATGATCGGCTGTATGTGTTCAGCCGTGATGATGTGGATTTCCTCAACCGCACGGCGGTGCGGCGGGTGGTGCTGGGGCAGACCAACACGTTGACCGAGTGCGCCTCGCTCGACCGGCTGGAATCCTTGGTGCGTGACAGCCAGACGACGCGGTTCACGGTGGTGACACGATCGGCATTCATCGTCGAGCGCGGCGGGCAAAGCGAATTGGCGGCAACGGGCGGCAGCGTTGCGGCAGCGTCACGCGGGGGTGATGCCACGTTGCGGACGGGCGATGACCAGACCGGATTGAAGCGCCGGGCCGGTGACGAAGTTGCGATTTCCCAGGAGGACGAGGAGGCGCCGGGTTCGGCGCTGTCGACACGCGCGACGCGGGCAACGGTTGGGCGGTGCCCGGCGGTGTTCGAGGAGGAACCGGAGTTGTTGCCGGTGTTGATCGAGAATGCTGTTGCGGTGGGCGGGGCAGTCCGACGGCCGGGCGCCTATCCGATTGCCGGCAGCGTGAGTGCCGCCGACCTTGCGGCCGTGGCCGAGGGCGTGTTGACGGCGTCTGCCGAAATGACGCTGGATGTTGCGCGGGCCAATGGCGCGGCGGTGACGCAGCAACGGATTGCCGTTGATGGATATCCGACGGCGCTGGCTTCGACGATGGTGCGGGCCGGGGATGATTTGCGGTTCAATGCGGCCCAGCCGCAATTCGAGCCGGGCGGCGTGCTGCTTTCGGGTGAGTTCAACCGGCCGGGGCTGTATTCGATCCGCAAGGGCGAAACGCTTTCGGAACTGACGGCGCGGGCCGGCGGGCTTTCGACGCTGGCCTATCCCTATGGTGCGATTTTCACGCGCCGATCGGTGAAGGAATTGCAGCAGGAGGGCCTGCGCCGGACCAGCCGCGAGTTGACGACATCGTTGCTGGCGGTTTCGGCGCGCAAGGAGGGATCGGGCGATTCGATTTTGGCAGCGCAACAGTTGATCGGGCAGTTGGCGACGGTGGAAGCGCCGGGGCGGGTGGTTGTAGAGGCCGATCCGCGGGTATTGGCGATGCGTTCGGACCTGGACACGGTGTTGGAGAGCGGCGACGCGATCGTGATGCCGAAGCGGCCGAATTTTGTGCTGGCGCTGGGCGATGTGTCGAACCCGGGAGCCTTGCAGTTCACAGCGGGCAAGTCGGTTGGCGAGTATTTGCGCGAGACCGGCGGCACGCAATCCACGGCCGACAAGGGGCGGATTTTCGTGGTGTTGCCGAATGGCACGTCGCAGCCGATTGGTTCGCGCGGTTGGGGCCGGGGCGACACCAACGTCGTGCCGCCGGGATCGACGATCATTGTGCCCAAGGATATCGATCCGCTTTATCGTCTGGATGTGGCCAAGGATATTACCGGGATTGTAGCCAGTTTGCTGACATCGGTGGCGACGATCGCGATTTTGGCGACGAACTAGGGTCTTGGTTTCTCAAGCGTCCTTGTAGAGCAACGTGACGCTGATGCGGCGGTTGCGGGGGTCGCTGCGATTTTCGGGGTTGAAGGGATCGGTGTCGGCGACGCCTTCGATGCGGCGGAAGCGGCGTTCGTCGACGCCGGCGGCGGCGAGGGCGCGGCGGGTGGCATCGGCGCGCAGGGTTGAGAGCGTCCAGTTGTTGGCGTTGCCGCCCAACCCTTGGCCGCTGTAGGCGATGGAATCGGTGTGACCGCGGACGGTGAGGCGGTTGGGCGTGCCGGCGAGGGCGGCGGCGACGGCGCGGACCATGGCGCCGGCTTCGGGGCTGAAAACACTGTTGCCGGTGCCGAACATCGCGAAATCGGCGCGTTCGACCATGTCGATGCGCATGCCATCGTGAACGCGGACGAAGCGGATCTGGCCCTTTAGGCCCTTGAGGGTGGGATCGCCGGCCAGACGCGCGGCGATGATGCGTTCGACCATCCTGAATTTGGTTTCATCGGCGGTGCGGCGGTTGCCGGGGTTGGTTTTCTTGTCCTGTGACGCGCTTTGGGCATCGATGGGGCCGCCGCCGCCGCCGCCGGTGATGGCCTTGGCTTGCGGGCCGGTGAGGGTGGCGTGGGGGGCATTGCCTTGATCGGCCTGGAGCGAGCGGCCGCCGAGGACGCCGTTGGAGCCGCCGGAGTTTTTCATCTGGATGACGGTGGGGGTGAAATAATCGGCGATGCCCTTGCGCTGGTCCTCGTTGGTGGCGCCGATGATCCAGAGCAGCATGAAAAAGGCCATCATGGCAGTGACGAAATCGGCGTAGGCGATTTTCCAGGCGCCGCCGTGGTGGGCGTGGGCGTGGGCCTTGCGCTTGCGATAGATGATTTCGGGTTCGAGATTCAGCTCCGGCTTCATTTGACGGACCTGAGGCCGTCGAAGACTTCGGAGAAGCTCGGTTGATTGTCGGGACCGATGGCGGTGCGGGCGGCTTCGATGACGAGGGGTTGCGGCTGGCCCTTGAGGCTGCCGATGATGACGCGGCGGATGACGAGGTAGATTTCGGCATCGGCATCGAGGACGGATTTCAGGCGGGCAGCACAGGGCCCGACGATGCCATAGCTGAGCAACACGCCAAGGAAGGTGCCGACGAGCGCCGAGCCGATCATGCCGCCGAGGATGGCGGGAGGTTTGTCGATGGAGGCCATGGTCTTGATGACGCCGAGGACGGCGGCGACGATGCCGAGCGCGGGCAAGGCGTCGGACATGGTTTGCAGGCGTTCAACGGGTTTGAGAGCGGCGGCGTGATGGGTGTCGAGGGCGGATTCGATGACGTCGTCGACGGCTTGTGGGCTGAGGTTGCCAGTGCTGACGACGAGGAGCCGGATGGAGTCGGTGAGCAAGTGGAGGAACACCGGATCCTTGAGGAATTGCGGGTATTCGGCGAAGATGCTGCTGGATTTGGGGTCCTCGATATGCGGTTCGACGGCGACGGCGCCATCGTTGCGGAACATCTTCATCAGCCGGACGGTGAGGAAGATGGCGGCGCTGTAGTCCGCCTTTTTGTAGCGGGGGCCCTTGACGATGGCGGCGAGGCCACCGCCCATGGCCTTTATACCGCGAAGGTCGGTGGCGACGAGGGTCGCCCCGGCGGCAGCACCGCCGATGATGAGCATTTCATGCGGGAGCGCATGGAGCACAACGCCGATGTTGCCGCCGGTCAACGCAAAGCCACCGAACACCATGACGATCAACACGACAAGGCCGATTACCGAGATCATGGAAGTTTGGGGTGCTCCCTTGGCCGCGGTCGGGCTGTGTTGATGTCACAACCGGAGTTACGGCGAAGGGGGGCGCGGGCTTAGGGAAGGTAGGGTTAATGGGTGTTAGCGGAGGAGGTCCCAGAGGCTGAGGTTGCTGGTTTTGACGAAGCTGCCCTGGGCGGCCTGAAGGACGGTGATGAGGCGCTGCATCCGGGCGATGGCCGAGGCCATGTCGAGGTCTTCGAGTTTTGATAGGTCGGATTTGGCGGCGAGGCCGGTCTTGTCGAGGCGCAGGCCTTCGGTTTCGAGGCGGGCGAGGCGGGCGCCGGCGGTGGCGCGGCTGTTGGCGAGGCGGGTGATGTGGGAGTCGAGCTGGGTAAGGGTGGATTCGAGTGCGGGTTGGCGCAGGGTTGGGTCGGGTTCGGTGAGGGCGGCGGTGAGGGCCTGGAAGCTGGCGAACAGGTCCTGGGCGCCGGTGAGGGGGTCGTTGGTGCCGAAGGCGTCGGGGCCTTCGATGCCGGTGGCCACAAGGGCGCCGCCGACTTCGAGGGCGGGGGCCTGGCCGGCGCCTTGCCAGATCATGATGTTGTTGGAATCGAGGGCGTAGGCCGGGCGATCGGCCATGGCGCCGCCGAACAGGCGCTCGCCATCGCTGCCGCGGGCATCGGCGAGGCCCTTGAACTGGTTGAGGATTTCGCTGACTTCGGTGGCGAGGATGCCGCGATCTTCGGGAGCGAGGGTGGCGTTGCTGCCTTGCAAGGCGAGTTCGCGGGCGCGTTGAACCAGGTTGGTGATGGATTCGAGCGCGGTGTCGGTGGCGGTGAGGCGGCGGGTGGCGGAATCAATGCCGCGCTGGGTGGTTTGGGCGGCGATGTCGGCGCGGCGCAGGACGGCGGCGCGGGTGAAGGCGACGGGGTCGTCAGCGGGTGTGTTGACGCGTTTGGTGGTGGCGATCTGGGCCTGGAGGTTGTCGATATTGGCCGACAGGCTGGTCATGCGTTGCACAGCGGCGGCGTGGTTGGCGCGGGTGTTGACCTGGGTCATTGGGCGACGCCGAGGAGGGTATCGAAGAGGTCGCGGGCGGTGGCGATGACCTGGGCATTGGCGCGATAGGCAGCCTGGAGCCGGGTGAGTTCGGCGGCTTCGCGATCGAGATCGACGCCGGAGACGGCATCGGCGGCGCGGGCGCTGTCGTCCTTTACCGAAAGGGCGGCACCGGCAAGGCGGGTGGTTTCGGAGAGGCCCGAGGCGATGCGGGCGATGCTGGCATCGAGGCTGGTTTCGATGGTGCCGCCGGGGCCGGCGGTGTCGCGGATGCGGGCGAGAGCCAGGGCATTGCCATTGTCGCTGCTGGCGGCGCCGGTGGCGAGGATGCGGAAACTGTCGCCGGCGACGGGCGTGCCGGTGAGGGTGATGCCGAAGCCGGCGGCGGCGATGCGGGTACCGTTTATGGGGGCGGTGAGCAGGAGCGTGCCGGTTGTGATGTCGGTGATTTCGGCCTCGCCGAGGGCGCTGACGGTGAGGCGATAGGGCGGGGCGGGGAGGAAGGCGGCGGCGAGGGGATCGGTGTCGAGGCTGAGGGCAGCATCGCCGCGGTTGGCGGGATTGGTGTCGGTGATGAAGCGATCGGCGACGGCGAGGCGTTCGGGGCCGATGGGGCGGAGCGCGAGGCCGATGGCGCCGCCGGCGGGATCAAGGAACCAGCCATCGCCGTTGCGCGCGCCAGCGCCGGGGCGGACGGTGACGCCATCGAGGGTGAGGGCGCCGGGACCGGTGATGCTGGCGGAGCCGTCGGTGCGGGACAGGGTCCAGCCGCTGGCGTCCTTGAGCAAGCGATAGCCATCGGGAGCAAGGGTTGCACCATCGGCGATAGTGACGTCGATGCCGGCGCTGCCGGCGTTGGCGAGGCCGGGGCGGACCGCGAGGGTGTTGGTGGCGAACAAGGCGGTGCCCGAGTCGCCAAGGGCATCGGTGCCATTCTGGTGCCAGGCGTTGGCGGCAGTGGCGAAGCGAGCGGCGAGGCTGTCGATTTCGGCGGCGGCGGATGAGACCTGACGCGAGGCTTCGATCAGCCCCGCGAGGGTGCCGCTGGCGGGGAGGCGGATGATTTCGGCGCGGTGGGTGGGATCGAGGATCAGTTCGGCGCCGCTGGGGCCATCGCGCACGGCGATGCGCAGTGCGGGACCGTTGGCGGGGACGATGACGGGGGCGCTGCCGCCGCTTCCGATGCGGACGGTGACGGTGCCGCGCGGGCCCTCGGTGACGGCGATTTTGACGCGATCGGCGAGTTCGGCGAGGAGGCTGTCGCGGCTGTCCAATATTGGCGGGCGGTTTCGACCATTTCGACAAGCTCCTGATTGGGATCGACGGCGGCGGTCCAGATGTCGCCTTCGGCATTGGCGAGCGGGTGATTGGGGTCGTGGCGGCGTTCGGGGATGCCGGTGCGTTCGATGGTGGTGACATCGACGGTGGCCGAATTTTTGTCGTAAGTGGTTGTGAAGACCGGTTTCAGGGCGCGATAGGCGCTGGCTTCGGAGCCTGCGACAGCGCCGGCGTTGGCGAGGTTTGAGGCGACCGTGTTGAGGCGAACGAGTTGCGCCGCCATGGCGCGGCCGGCGATGTCGAAGGTGGAGAGCGCGGTCATT
>JANPEP010000211.1:0-21693 GCA_031422995.1 Polymorphobacter sp.
GGAATATAGGTCCGGGTCTCCAGCGCGACCTCGCGCATCGCCGCCACTGCCGGATGCTCGCCCAATGGCAGTGCATTGGCAAACAGGCTCTCATCCTCATGCCGGCAAAAATAATGCCCCTCGAACAATTCCGGCGGCAAAATCACCTGCGCCCCCGCCGCCGCCGCCGCGCGCACGGCCAGCGCCGTCGCCGCAATATCGGCATCCCGCACTCCGGAAAAGGCCAGCTGAAGCCCGGCAACCGTAATCTGGCGCATCAATCAAACCCTAAAGCACGACCCCAAAGCGCGAAAGCATGGCCGCCATCCCGATGTAGAGCGCCACCGTCAGCGCGCAACCCATGGCCAGCCCCGGCCAAAAGCCAATTCCCGCCGCCCACAGCCGCGGCATCACCAGAAACATCGGCAGCGACGGCAACACATACCAGAACGTCGCACTGCTATGCGCCGAAAGCCGGGCGATATCGCCGGTGTCGCGCCAGATCCACACCATCCCCAGTACGGATACCAAGGGCAGCGAAGCAAACAACGCCGCCAACGCCGCATTGCGCCGCGCCGTTTCCGAAACCAATCCGACAATCAGCCCGGAAATCAGCGCCTTGATGGCCGCATAAAACATCTCAGACCGGCTGCTGCTGCGTAATGCAGTGAAACGACCCCCCACCCGTCAGGATGTGATCCGCCCGCAACCCCACACACTCCCGACCGGGAAACAGCGCCGCAATCGCCGCCACCGCCGCCGCATCCGAAGCAGCCCCATAGGTCGGCACAACCACCACCGAATTGCCCACATAGAAATTCATGTGGCTCGCCGGCACCACCTCGCCATCACGCAACACCCGGCCGGCCGATGGCACCCCCACCACCTCCAGCCCGAATTCCCGCGCCCGCTCCCACGCATCGGCAAACGCATCGCGATTGGGATCATCGGCCTCCGCCACCGGTACCGCCAGCACCCCCGGCGCCACGAACCGCGCCAGATTGTCGACATGGCCATCGGTGTGGTCGTTCGCCAACCCCTCCCCCAGCCACAGCACCCGGTCGATCCCCAAATCCCGCCGCAAATGCGATTCCACTTCGGCCCGGTCCATCTTCGGGTTGCGATTGGGGTTTAGCAGGCATTGCTCGGTCGTCACTGCCAGGCCACTGCCGTCCACATCGATGGCGCCGCCCTCCAGCACCCAGCCATGCCGCGCCAATGGTACGCTCGCCTGGCCCGCCACAAACGCTGCCACGCCATCATCGCCGGGCAGATCATATTTCCCGCCCCAGCCATTGAAGCGAAACCCCGCTGCCGCCGCCCCCACTGCCGATGTCATGAACAACGGCCCGGTATCCCGCAGCCAGATGTCGCCAAAACCATAGGCATGAAACCCCACATCACACCCCGCCAGCATCTCCCGCGCCACCGCTTCCGCCGTCGCATTGGCCACCAGCAATTCCACCCGCTCACCGCGCGCAATCGCCCGCACCATCGCCGCCACTTCGGCCTGCGCCGGTGCCAGGTCGTCCTCCCACAAATCCGCTGCGCTCGGAAACGCTGTCCACGTCGCCGCGTGCGGCATCCATTCGGCTGGCTGGCGTGCCGTCATTCAAAATCCTCCCGCAACCAGATTACTGCGCCACACATCATTTCACCCCATCCAACGCACCGCGCGCAAAACCGTCCATGGCCGCCACGACCACCGCCCGGTTTTCCAACAGTCCGTGCCCGCTGTCCGGCACATCGACAATGGTGCCGCCAAACACCGCGCGAAAGCGTTCGGCACTCACCGCCGGCACATAATCGCATGATCCCCGCACGATCAACGTGGGTTTCTGCACGCTGCCCACACCCGCAGGCGTAAACTTCAACGCCTTCAAATCCCTGTCGATCAACCGTTGGGCAAACAGATTGCCCCCACCGGGCAACGCCGCCGGCCGCACCGACGAACCCTTGCACACCATGGCGTTGACAAGCTCGTCGGCGACCAGCGCATCGAACAATTTGCCGGCTTCGGGCTGCGGCAACACCGCTTCCGCCGCGCCACCATCGCGGTCAATCCGCTTGATCGCTGCCATCACCGCCTTGTCATAAACCACCTTGTCACGGTCGGTGCGGCCATAATCGCGCTTGCCGGCAAATCCCGGAAACATCCCCGGCGATGTCAGCAAAACCCCGGCCACCCGTCCCGGATAACGGTCGGCATACAGCGCCAGCAACGTCGCCCCATAACTGTTGCCCCACAACACCAGCTGCTCCTGCCGCAAAGCGATGCGCAGCGCTTCCAGATCGGCGATCGCCCGCTCCAGCGAATACTCCCCGGCTTTCAACAACGCCGATCGGCCGCCACCCGCCTGGTCGAAATAAATTGTGTCAAACCCCGCGGCGCGCAAAACCGCCCCTTCGTCAAACCGCCGCGCCTCGGTATACAGCCCCGGCCCACCATGCAGAAAAACCACCGGCGTCGAATGTCGGCGCGCCCCTTCTCCGGCCATCGTCCATGTCGCCAGCGTCGATCCCGTCGCCAGCGGCACCATCACCGGCTCGGGCACCGGCTCGGGCACCGGCACACCGGCCGCCGGCACAACCCAAATCGGCAAAACCGCCACAACGGCACAAAGCAAAACCCTGAATCTCATCCGCTGTGCTTGGCAGCCCAATCGCTGCGAAGCAACGTCCGATACGCCTTCAGAAATCTTGGGCAACCGCCACTGCCGTTGCCGCGCCCTTGAAGCCCTGCGCCACCACATACCATTCGCTGGACCCCTTGCGGCTCGCCGGCGGCTTCACATGCTTCACAGTGGCAAACGACTGTTTCAACAGCGCGGTAAGCGCACCATCACCGCCGCCGGCCAGCACCTTGGCCACAAACGCCCCGCCCGGCCGCAACAACCGCCCGGCCATGTCGAGCCCGGCCTCGATCAAGCCCATGGTGCGCAGATAATCGGTCATCTGGTGGCCCACGGTGTTGGCCGCCATGTCCGACAGCACGATATCGGCCTGCCCACCCAACGCCTCAAGCAACATCGCCTCGGTATCGTCGTCCAATATGTCCTTCTCGAACAGGATTACCCCGGCAATCGGTTCGATCGGCAACAGGTCGATCCCCACCACCTTGGCGCGCGGCCGCTTCTCCAGCACCACCTGGCACCATCCGCCCGGCGCAGCCCCCAGATCAACAACGCGCTCGACCTGGTTCAACAGCGAAAACTGTGCATCCAGCTCCTTCAGCTTGAAGGCCGCACGGCTGCGATACCCCGCGGCCTTGGCCGCCGCCACATAAGGGTCATTCAGATGCCGGGCCAGCCACTGGTTCGACGATGTCGTTCGCCGATGCGCGTTCTTGACCTTGACCTTGCCGCCGCGCGACCGTCCACCCGCGCCGCCAGGGCCGGAGCCTCCGCCTTTTCCACCTGTCGCTGTCATTGTCCTGCTGCCCAAACCCCATCGCGGCCCATCAGGGTCCGCAGGATACCTTCGCGAATGCCCCGATCGGCCACCCGCACCACACCACCCGGCCAGCGCGACAGGATCCCATCCAGGATCGCGCAACCCGCCACAATCAATTCGGCCCGATCTGGCCCGATGCACGCCACCTTCGATCGTTCCTGCACGCTCTGCATCGCAATCCTCCGGCACAGCGCCAACAGTGCCGCATTGTCCAGCGCACAACCATCGACCCGCCGCCGGTCATACCCCGGCAAGCCCAGTTCGACACTCGCCAAGGTCGTGATCGTCCCCGACGTACCCAGCAGCTGCACCAAAGTCACGCCGCGCGCCGCAATCCGCGCCGCAAACTCATCCAGCAGCGGCATCACTCGCCCCAGCATCCGGTTATAGGCCTTCTCGCGGTCCATCACCGCCGCCCATTGCGGCTCGGTCTCGGCCAATGACACCACGCCCCACGGCAGGCTCACCCAATCGAGGATTTCCGGCTCGCCGCCATTCACACTGCCCGGCGCCACCAGCATCAACTCGCTCGACCCGCCACCGATGTCGAACACCAAAGCCGGCGGCCCATCGGCCTCGATCAGCATATGGCACCCCAGCACCGCCAGCCGCGCCTCCTCGCCGGCGCTGATCACATCCAGCGCAATCCCCGTCTCCTCGAACACCCGCTCCACAAAGCGCGCGCCATTCGATGCCCGGCGACACGCCTCGGTCGCCACATTGCGCGTCAACCGCACATCCCGCCGCGACAGCTTGTCCGCACACGCTGCCAGCGCTGCCACGGTCCGGTCCATCGCCGCATCGGACAATCGCCCGGCCTCCATCAACCCTTCGCCCAGCCGCACCACCCGCGAATAGGCATCAACAATAATGAACCCTTGCGGTCCTGGCCGCGCGATCAACAACCGGCAATTGTTGGTGCCCAGATCGAGCGCGCCATAGGTCCGCCCCTTGCGCGCCGGCGCGCTTCGCCCGCGCCGCTCGGCAATGCGCGCCTCCACCGGACGCACAGGCGTGTCAGCAACAGTTTCATTTATGCCAGCAGCATCCATTGCGGCGGTGGCACCGCTGGCGGCGCCGGTATCGGCAAGGGCCGACATTGCAGACTTTGTCCAATCTTCTCACCGGCAGCCCATGGATGGACACCGGAACCTGTCACCAAGGCTAGTGCGCCTGTCTCAAATTGGCAAATATCCATCCACTGCGCTTCAGAATTGACTTCATGGCTCAGTCTGCCTAGACGCCCCTCTCGCGCCGGCCTCTGGCTATTGCCCTGTCGTCTAACGGTAAGACAACGGACTCTGACTCCGTTTATCGAGGTTCGAATCCTCGCGGGGCATCCAGGCTGGTCCTCACCGGGCAAGCGGCCCTTCGGCGCAAACCATTATTGCATCCGGCCATTATTGCATCCGGCTTTTCGCCCCCCTATACGGGCATCCTTCCGTCGGTGTGGGGCAATAGCTCAGATGGGAGAGCGCAGCAATCGCACTGCTGAGGTCGGGAGTTCGATCCTCCCTTGCTCCACCACGAAGGTGTCCGCGTGGAACCTTTCACACCCCTTTTCCGTTTACGAACCGCCGGCATCGTTCCGGGGCCGAATACGGAGATCAAGATGCTTATCAATGTCATTATCACGCTGCTGATCGTTGGCGTGCTGCTCTGGCTCGTCAACACCTACCTGCCGATGGATGCCAAGATCAAATCGATCCTGAACATCGTCATCGTCATCGCGGTCATCATCTGGTTGGTACGCTCGTTCGGGCTGCTCTAACCGCCGCGACACTGCTGCCCTTGCTGCCACCGCGCAGCAAGGGCAAAGCTGCGAACGTGATCGACCCCATCCTCCTCGCCATCGGCACGGCGCAAACCACCGCCATCGTCCTCGTGCGCTACTTCGCGGCAAGCGGCGGCTTCGCCTGGTGGACCACCCACCGCGGCATCACCGCCGGCCCTGCCGATAAAACCCGCCGCCAGCGCCAGATCGCCGCCGAAATCCGCTGGTCCATCCTCTCCGCCATCATCTACGGCATCCCCGCCGGCCTCATGCTCGCCGCCTGGCGCTTCGGCGGCCTCACCCGTATCAGCACCGAATTCACCGCCGCCACCGCCCTCTGGTGGCTGCCCAGCATCGCACTCTATCTCTTCTTCCACGACACCTGGTTCTATTGGACCCACCGCTGGATGCACGGCCCCGTCCTGTTCAAACACGTCCACGCCGTCCACCACGCCTCAAAGCCACCCACCGCCTGGGCCGCCATGAGCTTCCACCCCTGGGAGGCGCTCAGCGGCGCCCTGCTCATCCCGGCACTGGCCTTCCTCATCCCCATCCACTGGAGCGCGCTGGGCGTCGTCCTCACCATCGCCACCGTCATGGGCGTCACCAATCACATGGGTTGGGAAATGTTCCCCGCCCGCTGGGTCAATGGCGCGTTAGGCCGCCACATCATCACCGCCAGCCACCACGAGGAACATCACAAGCGCTACACCTGCAACTATGGCCTGTATTTCCGCTTCTGGGACCAACGCTGCGGCACGGATCGCGGCCTTGCCCCGAACATGATACCGCGCAACAAGGGCGGATGACCGGCATCCACTGGCCTCCGCGCTTCGATCCCGCCACCGCGCCGGTCCATGTCTGCAACAGCCTGGACATCGCCGCACCGCCCGCGCTCGTCTGGGATCTCCTCATCCACGCCCGCGCCTGGCCCGGCTTCTATGCCAACGCCAGCAACATCGTCATCGAAGGCGATCGCGCCGCCCTTGGCCCCGCCACCCGCTTCCACTGGCGCAGCTTTGGCGTAAACCTCACCTCCACCGTCGAAGAATTTGTCCCCCACCACCGCATCGCCTGGCTGGCGCACGGCCTCGGCGTCGAAGCATATCACGCCTGGCTCATCACCCCCACCGCCACCGGCTGCACCGTCCTCACCGAAGAAACCCAATACGGCCTCCTCGCCCGCGCCGGTGCCCTCCTGATGCCCCGCCGAATGCACACCCAACACCAAAATTGGCTCGAAGGCCTCGCTCGCGAAGCCACCGCGCATTGACCCAACGGCAATAGCGTCTAGAGTCATTGCAAGACCCCGGGGGGCCGGCAAAACCGGCTGAGAGGCAGCTACAAAAGCGCTGCGACCCGCTGAACCTGATCCGGTTGACCCCGGCGGAGGGAGGGCTTCGCCGCAAGGCGTGCACTCCCGCAAATCTGGAGCACGCGACATGGCCGACATCAATTCCAAGATCGAAATGCCCATCACCACCGGGCCATTGCCGGGCAGCCGCAAGATCCACATCCCCGGCACGCTGTTCCCCGATATCCGCGTCGCCATGCGCGAAGTCGCGCTCGAACCCAGCGCCAACGAACCCCCGGTGCGCATCTACGACACCAGCGGGCCGTATACAGACAGCACCACCAACATCGATATCGCCGCCGGCCTCCCCGCCTTCCGCACCCCCTGGATCGAGGCGCGCGGCGATGTCGAGCGCTACCCCGGCCGCCACGTCAAACCCGAAGACAACGGCATTTTCGGCGGCAAGCAGCAGCCCGAAACCCCCGAATTTCCCCATGTCAACAAAATGCCCTGGCGCGCCAAGGGTGCCCAGGCCGTCACCCAGATCGCCTACGCCCGCCGCGGCATCATCACGCCTGAAATGGAATATGTCGCCATCCGCGAAAACATCGGTCGCGCCCATATCCTCGGCCACATCCGCGACGGTGAGGACTTCGGCGCCGAAATCCCCGACTACGTCACCCCGGAGTTCGTCCGCAGCGAAATCGCCCGCGGCCGCGCCATCATTCCCGCCAACATCAACCATCCCGAAGCCGAACCCATGGCCATCGGCCGCAACTTCCTGGTGAAAATCAACGCCAACATCGGCAACAGCGCCGTCGCGTCCAGCGTCGCCGAGGAAGTTGAAAAAATGGTCTGGGCCACCCGCTGGGGTGCCGACAACGTCATGGACCTCTCCACCGGCCGCAACATCCACAACACCCGCGAATGGATCTTGCGCAACAGCCCGGTCCCAATCGGCACCGTCCCCATCTACCAGGCGCTCGAAAAAGTCGGCGGCATCGCCGAGGACCTCAATTGGGAAATCTACCGCGACACCCTCATCGAACAGGCCGAGCAGGGCGTCGACTATTTCACCATCCACGCCGGCGTCCGACTCGCCTATGTCCCGCTCACGGCAAACCGCGTCACCGGCATCGTTTCCCGCGGCGGCAGCATCCTCGCCAAATGGTGCCTCAGCCACCACAAGGAAAACTTCCTCTACACCCACTTCGAAGACATCTGCGAAATCATGCGCGCCTATGACGTCAGCTTCTCCCTCGGCGACGGCCTGCGCCCCGGCAGCATCGCCGACGCCAACGACCGAGCGCAGTTTGCCGAACTCGAAACCCTCGGCGAACTCACGCAAATCGCCTGGAAACATGATTGCCAGGTCATGATCGAAGGCCCCGGCCACGTGCCCATGCACAAGATCAAGGTCAACATGACCAAGCAGCTCGAAACCTGTGGAGAAGCCCCCTTCTACACCCTCGGGCCGCTAACGACGGACATCGCCCCCGGCTATGACCACATCACCAGCGGCATTGGCGCCGCGATGATCGGCTGGTTCGGCTGCGCCATGCTCTGCTACGTCACCCCCAAGGAGCACCTCGGCCTCCCCGACCGCGACGATGTGAAAGTCGGCGTCATCACCTACAAACTCGCCGCCCACGCCGCCGACCTCGCCAAGGGCCACCCGGCAGCCCAGCTCCGCGACGACGCCCTCTCCCGCGCCCGCTTCGACTTCCGCTGGCGCGACCAGTTCAACCTGTCACTCGACCCCGAAACCGCCCTAAAATACCACGACGAAACCCTCCCCGCCGAAGGCGCCAAGGTCGCCCACTTCTGCTCCATGTGCGGACCCAAATTCTGCAGCATGAAAATCACCCAGGACGTCCGCGACTACGCCGCCAAACAAAACACCGACGCCATGCTGGAGGCCGGCATGGCGGAAAAGAGCGCCGAATTCCGGGCAAAGGGCGGCGAAATCTACCTGCCTGCGGCGGAGTAAACCGCACTGCCCCGCTCTTTCGAGGGCGGGGCAGCAAATGTGCGAGCCCAAAGCCGCAAGTAACCGTGGCTATTCTCCGGCCCCGTCGCCAATCGCGTCCTGACGAGGCTTCGGCAACCACCGCTGTCCCATCAACGCAGCTCCGGTGAACGCCGGCAGCAGCGCCGCCTGCAGCAGGGCAATGCGCGAACCGGGCGCACCGATCAAGGCAGCAACGACCAGCGCGGCGCCCAAGGCAATGCCCAAAAGCCCGACAGCGTCGGAACTCCATCGGCGGCGCTTCTGAAACTTGTCGGTCACCAGCGCCAGATGTTCAGGGCTGGCCTTCAAGGCTTCGCGCACTGTCTTGTTGGTGATCGACAGCCCGACAACCTCGGTAATCAGCGCAACAATCGCAACGATGGCGAGAAACAGCCCAATCGGGATGAGTAACGATTCAGCGTCCATGGGTTGATCCCCTCCTGTCGCGGAACAATTCCGCAACCTTACTGTATTGCCCTCATGATACAGTCGTGCGCCGCCAGGTCAAGCCGCTCGCATCGTCTCCTGCACTGCAAGCTCCTGGGCCACCAACGTCCCGGCGTTGGTCATGTCCGGCACAAAGGCCACTTCCCGCAACAACCCATATTCCCGCCGCACATCGTCCAGCGGCCGGTCGATCATAGCTTCGAAATCAATGAATTGCAGGCTCTTCGCCCGTCGCCCAAACGCCCATCCATCGGTAATCGCGTCCATCGCCGGCTTGATCAGCAACGGGTCGACCAATGTCATGTGCCCCATGATCACCGACAACGTCATCGCCGCATAGGGGTAATCCATCTGCGCCAGCTGAAATGCCTGCAACGCCAATTCATGCGACGGCGATGTCGTGTAACCCGTCAGAACGTGATGGAGATCATGCGTCTGATACCCACGCAACACCTTGTACCGGATAACCCCCGGCATCCGCGCCAGCTTGCCGGACGCGGCAAAATCCCCAGTCAACGCCCGATACCCATCGGCCAAATTCTCCGACAGGCCATTATCAACCATATGCTCTCGCCACGCCGCGCCCAGCGTTCCAGGCGCGCAATGCGCCACCATGCGTAACGAAAACGGTTCGGCGAACCACCCTGCTCGCGCCAATGGTCCATGTTCCTTGTGGCTCTCGATCGCCGCCACATACTTGTCTATCACGTCCTGCGGCGCTGTTTCCCACCATTCATTGAACAGTAGATGGACGCCATAACCGTAAAAATCATCAATCGACGTCAGGAACTTCTCCCCAAAAATCCGATCGACCTTTTCGATCATGGTCCCGCGCCGCCTACTTCGTCGAAGGATTGGAAGCGTTTTGCTTCTTGGGCTTCTCCGCCTTCGGCTTGCGGGTTTCCTTGTTCGATTTCGCCTGACCCTTGGCCATGTCGTTCACTCCCTGAAATTCGCCACCAGTCTAAACCCTGCGCGCCCCGCCGTCGACGTTCAATAGGCAAACGGGATCAACCGCCGCCGCACCGCCGTCGCATAATCCCTGTACGCCGGATCCTGCATCAGGAACCGTTCTTCCTCGCGAATGCGAAACACCTGAAAAGCCCAGGTCAGCGCATAAATCCCCAGGTTCCAGACCGAAAAATTCAGCATCAGGAACCCCAGCTGCATCAATATGTACCCCGCATACATCGGATGGCGCACCAACCTATATGGCCCATGCCGCTTCGTCCCGCGATTGGCCGCAACAATGCCAAAACTGCGATTCAGAAACAATTTTGCTGAAACGCTGGTCATGATGCCGATCATCATCAAGGCCCCGGCGAGCAACTCCGGCGCCACTTCATTGGCAACAGGCCGCGCCAGCAAAGGCAACAACGTGCCCAAGAACCCGACAACCACCGGATAAAACCCCACGGCCATCGCGCCTGGCCGGCGAATCATGATGAACACCAAAGTCGCCAGTTCGCCGATCAGCAACAGCCAATTATAAGGATGCGTGCTCAATGATGGCGTAAAACTCAGAATGAACCTGCCGGCAAACACAGCCAGCACGATACGCTCGGCAAAATCCAGAACCCGATCACGATTCATCCGCCCAACGTGCCCCACATCATGATCTTCATGCCCTCACGAACGGTATCGGACTTGCAAAGTCAACAGGCCGGCGCCCCGATTGCACCCCATAAAAAAGGGCCGCCTCCATTCGGAAGCGGCCCTCCAGTGCCCATCACGCACTGAACTCTGAAAACCTTTTAAGCTGCCTTGTCGGCAACTAGCAAGCGCACGGGTTGTTTTGTTCCGGCAACGACTTCCTGGTCAACCAAAATTTCTTCCACGCCCTCCATGCCGGGCAATTCGAACATTGTATCGAGCAGGATCGATTCCATGATCGAACGCAACCCGCGGGCGCCGGTCTTGCGCTCGATAGCCCGTTTGGCAATCGCCGAAAGGGCATCGGGCTGGAAACTCAGCTTCATGCCCTCCATCTCGAACAACCGCGCATATTGCTTGCTCAACGCATTCTTCGGCTCGGTCAGAATCTTGACCAGCGCCGCTTCATCCAGATCCTCCAGTGTCGCGATAACCGGCAAACGCCCGATGAATTCCGGGATAAGGCCAAACCGCAACAAATCCTCGGGCTCGCACTTCATCAGCAATTGCCCAACGCGCCGCTCATCGGGTGCCGCGACGTGCGCGCCAAACCCGATCGATTTACCCTGCAACCGGTCACCAATGATGCGATCCAGGCCCGAGAACGCCCCACCACAAATGAACAGGATGTTCGTCGTGTCGACCTGCAAAAACTCCTGCTGCGGATGCTTGCGGCCACCCTGTGGCGGCACGCTCGCGGTGGTACCTTCCATGATCTTCAGCAAGGCCTGCTGAACGCCTTCACCCGACACATCGCGAGTGATCGAAGGATTGTCGGCCTTCCTGGAAATCTTGTCGATTTCGTCGATATACACAATGCCGCGCTGCGCCCGCTCGACGTTATAGTCGGATGCCTGCAACAGCTTGAGGATGATGTTCTCCACATCCTCGCCAACATAACCGGCTTCGGTCAATGTCGTCGCATCGGCCATGGTGAACGGCACATCCAGGATGCGGGCCAGCGTTTGCGCCAGCAACGTCTTGCCGCAACCCGTCGGGCCCACCAGCAGGATGTTTGACTTCGCCAATTCGACTTCGGCGCCCTTGCCGCCATGGTTCAGGCGCTTGTAGTGGTTATGCACCGCCACCGACAGCACGCGCTTGGCGTGCGTCTGGCCGATGACATAATCATCCAGCACCTTGCAGATTTCGCGCGGCGTCGGCACGTCGCCGGCTTTCTTCACCAGCGCCGTCTTGGTTTCCTCGCGGATGATGTCGTTGCACAATTCGACGCATTCATCACAGATGAACACCGTCGGCCCGGCGATGAGCTTGCGCACCTCATGCTGGCTCTTGCCGCAAAAGCTGCAATAGAGCGTGCTCTTCGAATCGCCCCCACTCAGCTTGGTCATGACTATCCTCTCTCGCGCGATTGCGAGTGTAGCGGTGGAATTACGCCCCCGGCAAGTGCGGGGATGCACAGATTTGTCACATTTGTCAGGGCGGAGAGCGAATCCCCGCCAATCCGACACAATTCGCGAAACGCTTTCGTAACGAAACCTCTCACGCGGCCTTCAACGCATCTGCATCTGTCGGCAACGGACGCTTCTCGGCCACTTCGTCGATCAGGCCGAATGCCTTGGCTTCCTCGGCGCTCAGGAACTTGTCGCGCTCCATGGCGCGCTCGATGGTGTCGAGGTCCTGCCCGGTATGCTTCACATAAAGCTCGTTGAGCGCATGCCGCACCCGCAGGATTTCACGCGCCTGGATTTCGATGTCGGTCGCCTGGCCCTGCGCCCCGCCCGAAGGCTGGTGGACCATGATCCGCGAATTCTTCAACGCCACGCGCATTCCCGGCTCGCCGGCGGCCAGCAGGAAACTGCCCATCGATGCGGCCTGGCCCACGCACACGGTACCGACCTTGGGCCGGATATACTGCATGGTGTCATAAATCGACATGCCGGCGGTGATCACCCCACCCGGCGAGTTGATGTACATGAAGATGTCCTTCTTCGGATTCTCCGACTCGAGGAACAGCAGCTGCGCAACGATGACCGAGGCCATGTGATCCTCAACCTGGCCGGTCACAAAAACGATGCGCTCACGCAGCAGGCGCGAATAAATGTCGAACGAGCGCTCCCCGCGGTTGGAGGTCTCGATGACCATGGGGATGAGACCGGCGTGTATGTCGAGCATGAAGAACCTTTCCGTGACAATGCAACGTCGGACGTTTGGCGACGAAGTTCAAGAGGCAGAAAGCACATCCAGTGCCGCACCCCTTACTCCCTCCCCCCTGCGGGAAGGGCGACTCGTGCCCTTGCACGAGCTGCGTGGAGGTCCCCAGCGACGGAACACACGCCACCTCTCGTCACAACGCAGGCAAACCCTCAACAATGGTGATCCCGGGCTCGGTCCCGAGCCCGGTTTCCTTCCGCCACGCCCCCCAGGACGCGCAGTCCCGCTTAAGCCGTCGTCTTCTTCGCCGCAGCCTTCCTCGGCTTGGCAGCCGCCGCAGCCGGCGCCGCCTCGACGACAGTCTCGGCAACCGCGTCAACCTTGGCCGCCTTCGGCTTCGCCGCCTTCTTCACCGGCGCATCCGCAACGGTCTCGGCAACGGCTTCAACGACATCCGCCGCCACGGCCTTGGCTTTCGCCGGCTTCTTGGCCTTGGCTGGCGCATGGTCATGGCCATGGTCGCAATCCGGCCCATGAACATGCCCGGCATGACCGTGCGCGATCAACCCTGGCGTCTCGTCCTCGTCCTCGATCGCGGCTTCCAGATCGGCGCGCGTCACGCTGCGCTCGGTCACTTCGGCCTTGGACAGCAAGAAGTCGACAACCTTGTCCTCATACAAAGGCGCCCGCAGCTGTGCGGCAGCCATCGGATTCTCCTGGAAGAACTTGACGACCTTCTGCTGCTCACCGGGATAACGCGCCGCTTCCTGGCCGATCAGGCGGTTCATCTCGGGCTGGGTCACGGTGATGCCGTTGCGCTGGCCGATTTCGCTCAACAACAGCCCCAGCCGCACGCGCCGTTCGGCGATGCGACGGTAATCGCCCCGTTCGGCCTCAAGCTGTTCGCGCGCCGATGCCGGATCGGCATCCTGCGCGGCTTCCTGGTCCAGCTGAGCCCAGATCTGCTCGAATTCGCTGTCGACCATCGATTCCGGAACTTCAAAATCGTGGCGGCTGGCCAGCGTATCAAGCAGCTTGCGCTTCATGTGCGTGCGCGTCAGCGTGCCCAGTTCGGAATCGAGCTGGTCCTTCAGGATTTCCTTCAACGCGTCCAGGCTGTCGATGCCGAAATTCTTGGCAAAATCATCGTCAATCTTGGTCTCAACCGGCGTTTCCACGCCCTGCACGACAATGGCGAATTCGGCCGGCTTGCCCTTCAAATACGCGACATTGTAATCGTCGGGGAACGTCACCTTCACGGTGCGCTCGTCGTTCGCCTTGGAGCCGACCAACTGGTCTTCAAAACCCGGGATAAGCTGGCCCGAACCAATCGTCACCCGCATGGCTTCGCCCTTGCCGCCATCGAACAACTCGCCATCCACCCGGCCTTCGAAATCGATGACGACCGTATCGCCGGTCTTGGCCTTGTATTTGGCCGCTGCCGGCTCGCTGCGCTGGGCTTGGCCCGCCAAACGCTTCAGGGCTTCGTTCATGGCACTGTCATCGCTGCCGACAATCAGCTTCTCAAGCGCCAGGCCCTCAATCTTGATGTCCTCGACGTTGGGCAGGATTTCCATCGCCACCTTGAAACCCACATCGGAACCCTCGGCGGCATCGCCTTCCAGGTCGACTTGCGGCTGCGTCGCCGGGCGCAGCTTGTGCTCGCTCAACAATTGCTGGACGCCATCATTCACGGCGGCCTGCAGTGCTTCGCCGCGCAGCGCCTCGCCGTGCATCTTGCGCACCAGATTCGGCGGCACCTTGCCCGGGCGGAACCCCGGCATCCGGATCGTCTTGGACACTTCGGCAAGCCGTGCATCGATTCGCTCGGCAAGCACTGCCGCCGGAATCACCAGCGAATATTCGCGGCGAAGGCCCTGGTTCAACGTCTCGGCAATCTGCATGATCTGTCTATCTCGTCTATATGCGGCCCGGGTCTGCGGCGATCCTGGTGCGGGCGAAGGGACTCGAACCCCCACGTCTTTCGACACTGGTACCTAAAACCAGCGCGTCTACCAATTCCGCCACGCCCGCTCAGGAGTGAAGCGCGCGTCTATAGCAACGCAGCGCCAACGCGCAAGGCTGGCCGCGCTATTGGCGGCACACCGGCGGTCATATCAGGTCAAGCCCATAGAGAGTCGACCCAAAGCTGATGGCCACAAACCCCAACGTGCCCAACACAAACACCGCTCGCCGCGTCTTGTCGGCCAGAAATCGGCTAATCCGCGAATCACTCCGTCGCCCGCCCAACGCCCACGCCATCAACGCCAGCCACAGAACGAACGAAAACAGCGACACGATATTCAACGATCCCAGCAACTGCCGGTCAGGATGGTGCGTCAGATAGGCTATGCACGTCGGCACAAAGTTCATCAGGATCAGGAACACGAAGATGTCCCACAAAATCCAGAACTGCGTCGGCGTAATCATGCCAGGCCCTTGCACATGAGGAGAGAACCCCAAGCTGCCGCGAACAGGCTTTCCCCGGCATGAATGACAAGCTCAACATGGTTAACGACCCGCGCAGCCAAAGGTTCAATGCCCTCTCACGTCCCGATCCAGGCCCGCAAAATCAGCGAAACCACCCCCACCGTCGCCACGCCCGCCGCCCAAAGCCCAACAAACCACAGCAATCGCCGCCCCCGCTCCCTCATCAGTGGTAGCCGTCGTGACCAACTTTGCCGCGGAACACCCAATAGGCGTACCCCGTATAGCCAATGATGATCGGCAGCATGATACCCACCCCCACCAGCATGAAAACCTGCGCATTCGCCGCCGTCGCCGCCTCGAAAATCGTCACCTTCCCCGGCACCAGCCACGGAAACATCGATATCCCCAACCCGACAAAACTCAGCAAAAACACCAGCAACACCATCAGGAACGGCATAACCTCCGCTCGCTCCCGCAACGCCCGCACAAACAACACCGACGCCACCGCCACCAGGATCGGCACCGGCGCGCCCCAATAAATCCCCGGAGCCGCAAACCACCGCGTGAAATAATCATGGTTCAAAAACGGCGTCGCCAGGCTCACCGCCACCACCGCAACAAGTGTCGCCACCCCCATCACCCGCGCCATCGCAAACGCCCGGTCCTGCAAGCCATGCTCCGTCCGGTAAATCAGCCAGCACGCCCCCAGCAACGCATAGCCCGCCACCACCGAAGCCCCCGTCAGTAGCGAAAATGGCGACAGCCAGTCCCACCATCCCCCACTATAGCTGCGCCCCGTCACGCTGATCCCCTGCAGGATCGCCCCCAAAATCACCCCTTGCGAAAACGCCGCCAACATGGACCCAAAGGCAAACGCCCCATCCCACACCCACAACCTTGTCGTCCGTGCCCGAAATTCAAACGCCACCCCGCGGAACACCAGCCCCAGCAGCATCGCGATGATCGGCGTATAAACCGCCGGCATGATGATCGCATAGGCCAGCGGAAACGCCGCAAACAGCCCGCCCCCACCCAGCACCAGCCACGTCTCATTGCCATCCCAAACCGGCGCAATCGTGTTGATTGCGGTGTTACGCTGCTCGCCCTTTTCCAACCAGGGAAACAGGATCCCGATGCCCAGGTCGAACCCGTCCATGACCACATAGCCAAACACCGCCAATGCGATGATCCCGGCCCATATCAACGACAGCGTGTCATTCGGTGCCATGTCCGTTACTCCGCCAGCACGGCATCGGGGTCGACTTGTGGCGCCGGCGTAATCCCCGCCGTCCGCGTGATGTCGCCCCGCGATGGCCCGCTTTCACCCGGATGCGGCTCATGCCCCATCAGTTTGATGATGAACCACGTCCCCACCCCAAACACCGCAAAATACACCACGATAAATGCCAGCAACGACGCCGCCACCGCCGGTACCTCCAGCGGCGATGCGCTCTGCGCCGTCCGCAACAGCCCGAACACCGTAAACGGCTGCCGCCCCACTTCGGTCGTCACCCAACCGGCGATCACCGCCACAAACCCCGTCGGCCCCATAACCAGCGCCATCCGGTGCAACCACGGCGTTTCGTGCAGCGTCCCCCGCCACCGCGCCCACAGGCTCCACGCCCCCATCGCCAGGATCAGCAGTCCGATCCCCACCATTACCCGGAACGACCAGAATGTAATCCACACCGGCGCGCGATTCTCAGGCAACACCTTGTCCAGGCCATCGATCGGCGCCTCGATATCATTCTTCAACACCAGCGACCCCAGCCCCGGCACCTCGACCTTGTACCGCATGACCTGCGCCTTATCATCCGGCAACCCGAACAGGATCAAAGGCGCCCCGCCATCCTTTCCACCGGGATAGCTGAAGAAATGCCCCTCCATCGCCGCAATCTTGGCTGGCTGATACTGCAATGTGTTGGCTCCATGCGCATGGCCCGCCAGCACCTGCAAAGGCGCCACGATCGCCGCCATCCACATCGCCATCGAAAACATGATGCGCGTGCCCTCGCGCGGCGCGTTCCCCGCCCGGCGGTCCTTCAACAAATGCCAGGCCCCTGCTCCGCCCACCACCAGCGCCGTCGTCAGATACGCCGCCAGCAACACATGCACCAACCGATACGGCATCGATGGGTTAAAGATTACCTCAAGCCAGCTGGTCGCAAAAAACTGCCCATTGGCGTTGATCCCATACCCTTGCGGCGTCTGCATCCAGCTGTTGACCGCAATGATCCAGAATGCCGAAATCGCCGTACCCAGCGCCACCATGCAGGTCGCGGCAAAATGCAGCGTCTTGCCCACCTTTTCCAGGCCAAACAGCATCACCCCCAGGAATCCCGCCTCCAGGAAAAACGCCGTCAACACCTCATACGCCATCAAAGGCCCGATGACCGGCCCGGCCTTGTCCGAAAACACCGCCCAGTTGGTGCCGAACTGATACGCCATGACAATGCCCGAAACGACGCCCATGCCAAAGGTGATGGCAAAGATTTTCAACCAATATTTGAACAGGTTGAGGTAAACATCGCGGCCAGTGCGCAACCACAGGCCTTCCAACACCATCAGGTAGCTCGCCAACCCGATGGTGAACGACGGAAAGATGAAGTGGAACGATATGGTAAAGGCGAACTGCATCCGCGCCAGCGTCAATGCAGTAAGTGTATCGAGCATCTCGCCGTTCCCTCAGTCTCGTATCTAGCGGCTATAACAGAAGAATCGCCGCACCACCTGCCCGATTGTCGTCCCGTGCCTCCCCCGGCTAAGACAGGCGAAACCGGAGCTCCAATCCCATGACAACCGACATCGAAATCGCCCGCGCCGCGACCCTGCACCCCATCGCCGACATCGCCGCCAAGCTCGGCCTCACCCGCGCCGATCTTGATCCCCAGGGCCATCACATCGCAAAGCTCACCCCCGCCACCCTCGCTGCCCTGCGCACCAAACCCCGCGGCAAGCTCATCCTCGTCACTGCCATCAACCCCACGCCGGCCGGCGAAGGCAAGACCACCACCACCATCGGCCTCGGCGACGCCCTCAACCATATCGGCCGCACCGCCATGATTGCGCTGCGCGAACCCAGCCTCGGGCCAGTGTTCGGCCGCAAGGGCGGCGCCACCGGCGGCGGCCAGTCGCAGGTCCTGCCCATGGAGCGCATCAACCTCCACTTCACCGGCGATTTCCACGCCATCACTTCGGCGCACAATCTCCTCGCCGCGCTCATCGACAATGCCCTGCACTATCGCCTCCCCACCGCCACCGGCCTCCCGCTTGATGCCCGCCACATCAGCTGGCGCCGCGTTCTCGACATGAACGACCGTGCCCTGCGCACCATCGCCACCGGCCTCGGTGCCACCGTCAACGGCCCGGCGCGTGAAACCGGCTTCGACATCACCGTGGCCTCCGAAGTCATGGCCATCCTCTGCCTCGCCACCGATCTCGCCGACTTGCAATCCCGCCTCGCCCGCATCCGCATCGGCCGCGACGAAGCCGGCACTCCGGTCACCGCCGGCGATATCGATGCCCAAGGCGCCATGACCGCGCTGCTGGTGGACGCCATCCTGCCCAATCTCGTCCAAAGCATCGGCGGCTCCCCCGCCCTAATCCACGGTGGCCCCTTCGCCAACATCGCCCATGGCTGCAACTCGGTCGCCGCCACCGCCGCCGCGCTCGCCCTTGCCGATTTCACCGTCACCGAAGCCGGCTTCGGCGCCGATCTCGGGGCTGAAAAATTCTGCAACATCAAATGCCGCAGCGCCGGGCTCGAACCCGCCGTGGCGGTCATCGTCGCCACCGTCCGCGCCCTCAAATATCATGGCGGCGCCGCCCTTGCCGATCTCGGCACCGAAAACCCCGAAATCCTCGCCGCCGGGCTCGCCAACCTCTCACGCCACGTCGAAAACATGGCGCGCTTCGGCATCCCCGTCGTCGTCGCCCTCAATGCCTTCACCACCGACACCGCCGCCGAACACGCCACCGTCATCGCCCATTGCCGCGACACCCTCGATGTGGAGGCCCATGTCTGTCGCCACTGGGCCGAGGGAGCGCCCGGTGCTGAAGCCCTCGCCCACAGCGTCGCCGCCCTCGCCGACGCAAGCACTGCCCGCTTCCGCCCCCTCTACCCCGACCATCTGCCCCTCGACGAAAAACTCCGCACCATCGCCCACGACATCTACCGCGCCGCCGATATCGCCCTCACCCCCGCCGCCGCCCGCCAGCTCAAGACCTTCACCGACCAGGGCTTCGGCCACCTCCCCGTCTGCATGGCCAAAACCCCCTACAGCTTCACCGCCGACGAACACATCCGCGGCGCCACCTCGGGCCATCTCCTCCCCATCCGCGAAATTCGCCTCGCCGCCGGCGCCGGCTTCATCATCGCGCTCTGTGGCGACATCAACACCATGCCCGGCCTCCCCCGCACCCCTGCCGCCAACCACATCGGCGTCGACGCCTCCGGCCAAATCACCGGCCTGGACTGACTCCCCTCTCCCGTTGACGCGAAGGCGTCGCCTCCGGCTGCGGGAAAGGGCGACTCGCCCACTTGGGCGAGCGGGGAGAGGGGTCCCCCACGTCCTCGCACAACAACACCTCGAGCGGCTGGGGCCTCAGGCCCCAGACCCCATTCCAGCCTGTCATCCCGACGAGCCGGAGGAAACCGAAGGTCCACGCCGGGACCATGAACACCATGTCCGCCCGCAAAAGCACCACCCCAACAAAACGGGGTCGGGGGCCGGCGGCCCCAGCCGCCGGAGGTTCTAAAACGCGCCTCGCTACAACAACCACTTCACCGGCAACCGCGACAAAACACGCAACACCCCCCGCTGCACCAGCCCCGTCCCCGGCTCGCGCCGATGCACCCGCTCGCCCTCCACCCATTCCAACCCATCGTCCGCCAGTCGCACCGAATACGCTGTCGCCGTCAGTTCCGCCCCGAACAGGTCCTGCAACCGCCCCGCCAGAAGCGGGCTTTCGATCACAAAACCCATCTCGGTATTCAGATGCAGTGATCGCGGATCGAAATTGAACGACCCGACGAACAACCGTTCGCGATCGATGGTAAAGGTCTTGGCGTGGAGCGCCGATCCGCTCGATCGGAACACCGGGCCCTTTTTGCCTCGCGCCCCGCTGGCGCTGCCACCGCGGAACCGCAACCGTGCCCGGCGATCCGGGTCGGCGCCCTTCAATTCCCACAAACGCACGCCCGCCTGCAACAACGGCACCCGGCTCGGCGCATAACCGGCATGGACCATCGCCACGTCATTGGCCTTCAATGCGTTGGTCAATATGTCGATTTTCACCCCCGCTGCCGCCATGTCGGCAAACACCGCCACCCCGGCTTCGGTCGGCACGAAATAGGCCGAAACCAACCCCAGTTCACGCTGCGGCGCCCCCGTCACCGCCGCCAGCCGCGTCGCCAGCAGGCCGCCGCGCCGCACATCGCCCAATCCCTTGGCCGGATCATCGCTCACCAGGGTCACTTGCGCCCATTCAAGTACCTGCGTCCCCGCCAGCAACCGCTCGACCATCGTGTCGCGCACCGCCTTGGCATAGCCGCCGGCCAGAGGCTGCTCGCGTTTCGCCGCCACGGCAGCGGCAAATTCTGCCAGCGCATCAGGCCCGGCAGCCTTCAGGATGTGCCGTGCCGAATACGCCGAATCACACGCCCAATAGCGGTCGAAATCCTTCGACACCTCGGGCACGATCGCCCCGATCGCCAGCACATCCAGATCGGCAAACAAATCCTTCTGGCTCGCCCCCAGATACTCGTCGCCGATGTTGCGACCGCCGACGATCGTCACCAGGCTGTCGGCGGTCAGGCTCTTGTTGTGCATCCGCCGGTTGAGCCGGCTGAAATCGACCAGATACCCCGCCCCCTTGGGCCAACGCAGTACAAAGGGGTTGAACAAACGCACTTCGATATTGGGATGCGTGTCCAGCGCCGCCATGATCGCATCGAGCCCGCCGGTGCCATTGTCATCGAGCAGCAATCGTACCCGCACGCCGCGGTCGGCAGCTTCGCGCACTGCGTCGAGCAACAACATCCCCGAAACATCGGGATGCCAAATATAATATTGCAGGTCCAAACTGCGCCCGGCGGCGCGAATGAGCACCATGCGCGCCGCAAACGCCTCGCGCGCCTCATCGAGGATATGGACGCCCGACAGACCGGGATGCTGCCCGGTCAAAGGTCCCAGCAACCGACCCAGCGCCGTGTCGGCCGTGGCGGTCAACATCCGCGATGCTGGCCGCGGTTCGAGCAAGCGGCGAGGATCGAGCCGCAACCGCACCAGCCAGCCCAGCGCAATCAACGCCACAAGGCCAAACAGCCAATTCATCCAGCGTCACCAGGCGACAGCCGCACCCATATCGGCAGATGGTCCGACGCCACCGCCGATCGCGCACTATGGTGGACCCCTGCCCCTTCCACCCTCACATCCGCCGAAACAAAAATCCGGTCGAGCGCCGCCACCGGCATCCGCGCATGAAATGTCGGCCCGGTCGGCACGATCCGATAGGTCCGCGCCAGGTCATGAATCG
>JANPEP010000212.1:0-2504 GCA_031422995.1 Polymorphobacter sp.
GCCGGGCGGGGGCGCGGGCTGGTGCCGACTTAACGCAAGAAGCTCTAAATTCCCGCATACCATTCATAGCCGCGGTCTTCCCAATAACCGCCCTTGCCGCTGCCATATCCCGCCAGCGACGACACGAGATCGATTCCCATGACATATTTTGCCTGTTTATAGCCAAGCTGGCGTTCGATCCGCATCCGCACCGGGGCGCCATGGCCGATGCTCAGCGGCGCGCCGTTCATGCTGTGCGCCAATATGGTCTGTGGGTGGAAGGCGTCCACCAGGTCGATGCTTTCATAATAAAGCGACTTCGATTGCGCGCCGCCCTTTGATGCTTCGCCGCCATAATTGTCGGCACAGCGGAACACGACATAGCGGGCGTCGGGCTTCAAGCCAGCGGCCTTCAGCAACAACCCCAGTTGCGGCCCGGTCCATTGCCCGATGGCGCTCCAGCCTTCGACGCAATCATGCCGGGTAATCTGGGTGCGGGCCGGCAGGCGCCGCAGTTCGGCCAGGGATAGCGCCATCGGCTTGTGAACCAGGCCGCCAATGGCCAGCCGCCAATCGGCAAAATTCGCTGCCTTGTGCGCCTGATATTCGGTTTCCACCGGCTCGCGGGTGCCGTTGACCTTGAAATCCGGCGACAGGTCGGACGCCGAAAATTCGCGTGCCAGCCCGTCGCGGCCAACCAGCCTTTGCCAACGCTCGGTGGCGCCTTCGGCCGATTGCACGATGTTTTTCAGCTTGGCGTTGCTGGCCAGGCCATCGCACGCCGACAGCAGCAAGCCGCCGGCCGCAACGCCGCCAAAACCGATGAGCCCGCGCCGCGAAATTGTCATGCGCCAATCTCCGGATCGATGCGCACCTTGCCGGTAATCATCGACCGGATCTGGTTGAACGCCCCGGCGAGCACGACCATCGCCAGATGCACGGCAACGAACAGCAGGATGAGGTTTGCCGCCACCCAGTGCAGCGACCGTGACGACGCCCGCCCGCCAAACAGCTCCAATATCCACGGCGATGCGGCATTGGCGCCCGGCGACATGCCCAGGCCCGTGAACACCACCAGCGGGATGACCAGCAGCACGACGCCGCCATAGGCGAGTTTCTGCAGGATATGATAACGCTTGGCATCCTCCCCCTTGGGGAATTTCAACCGGGCGTGCTGGACGATGTCATGCGCGATGTTGGACGGTCGCAGTTCATGCAAACGCGGCAGGATGTTGCGCGCGATATGCCCGCTGGCGATGCCATAACCCAGATAGACCAGCCCGTTGATGATCAGCACCCAGGCAAAGAAAAAGTGGAAATTGCGCGCCGTCGCCAGGTCGCGATAACTGGGAAACGTCGCCCAGCCCGGATAGGCAATGGCCTGCATCTGGCCATTGGCGCCCTTTGACAGGCCCAGAACGCCGGTGGTGTGGACGGTGACAGTGCCGATGCGGAGATAGCCATATTGCTGGCCCCCGGGCGCTTGTTCGGCGCCGATCTGCAACCAGCGATTGGCGTGATCGCGGTCCGAGCCATATTGGCCCCAGTACAGTTGCGGGTGGGCGTTGAAGATATTGAGGCCGCTGCCGAGCAGGAACAGGATGGCGAATGCATTGATCCAGTGCGTCACCCGTACCGCCAGCGCATGGCGATGGAACAGCAACGGCGTGCGCGCTTCGGGAAGCCCGGCGGATGGCATTGCAAGCTCGATGTCTGAAACTGCCGTCACTCTGTCGCTCCGCCTGGCGTCATCTGCCTATACGCCAAAACACGGCTGCCGGTTACAGTGCGACCGTCGGGTGTCTTTCTTTTTGTTTTTGCGCCACTCGGGCTAAGGCAGAGCTGTTCAACAGGCAGGAGCCACCCCACGGATGCTGCGCGTCTTCAGTCCCGACCAGATGATGATGGCCATCGATGTCGACGCCGCCGGCGCCACCTTGCCCAAGGGTGCCGTATGGATCGACATGATCAGGCCGACGCGCGCCGAGGAACTGTTCATCGAAACTGCTGTTGGCATCGGCGTGCCGACGCTGGAGGAAATGGACGAGATCGAAACCTCCAGCCGCTTGTACACGGAAAACGGCGCCACCTACATGACGGCGACGGTCGCCACCGGCATCTTCAAGCAGGATGCCGAAACTCATGCCGTCAGCTTCATCCTCACGCCCGCCCATCTGATTACCGTGCGCTATGCCGAGGTCCTGTCGTTCGATCGCTTTGCCGGGCACGCTGAACGATCACCGGTACTGTGCGAATCCGCCGGCATGGCGCTGGTGCATCTGCTCGATACCGTTGTTGATCGGCTGGCCGATGGCATTGAACACATCGGCAAGGAAGTTGATGCCATCTCGCGCCAGGCGTTTCGCCGCGCGCGTCCGGCTGGTCAGCAACGCATGACCAATCTGGCGCTGCAATCACTGCTCGGCCGGCTGGGCACGGCGCAGGATGGCCTGTCAAAGGCCCGGGATTCGGCGGTCAGCCTGAATCGCGCCTTGGGGTATCTGGCCTTTGCCGCGCCCAAATCC